>CAIRTN010000207.1 GCA_903881515.1 uncultured Rhodospirillales bacterium
GGCCCCGAGATTGAACAGCGACGCGTCCGCCTAGGAGCCAACCATGACCCCCGACCTCCTCGCCGCCCTCACCGCCGCCCGCGCCGCCAAGACGCCTGTGGTGGTGGCCACCCAGCTCCCCGGCGGCGCCCAGATCCTGCTGCCCAGCCCCGACGCCCCCGCCGAGCTAACGGCCGCCGCCGACCGCGCCCTTCTGCGCGACGAGTCCGGCACCGTCACCATCGGCAACGAGACCTGGTTCCTCAACGCCTACAACCCGCCGATGCGCCTGATCATCGTCGGCGCCGTGCACATTGCCCAGGCGATGATGCCCATGGCCTCCGCCCTCGGCCTCGCCACCACCATCATCGACCCCCGCCGCGCCTTCGCCTCCGTCGATCGCTTCCCCAACGTCACCCTCTCCCATGAGTGGCCCGACGACGCGATGATCGAACTGAACCCAGACGTCCGCACCGCCGTCGTCACCCTCACCCACGATCCCAAAATCGACGACCCCGGCCTCGATCACGCCCTGCGCTCGCCCGCCTTCTACATCGGCTCGCTCGGCAGCCGCCGCACCCATGCCCGCCGGCTCGACCGTCTGCGTGCTTTGGGCCACTCCGACGAAACCCTCGCCCGCATCCGCGGCCCGGTCGGCCTGAACATTCACGCCGTCACCGCGCCCGAGATCGCGCTGTCCATCCTGGCCGAGATCGTCGCCGTCCGCCGCAACGCCCCGCTGCCGGCAAAAGGATGATCTTCGGCTCCGTACCGCTCGCGGATGCCGAGGGCGCCGTCCTCGCCCATTCGCACCGCCTGCCCGGCCGCGTGCTGAAAAAGGGCGTCGTGCTCGATGCCGGCGCCATCGCCGCCCTGCGCGAGTCCGGCGTCGCCGAAGTCATCGCCGCCCGCCTCGAACCCGGCGACGTGCCCGAAAACGATGCCGCGATGCGACTCGCGGACTCCGTCCGAGTCCCCCTCCTGTCCGCCGGCCGCGCCGGCACCGGCCGAGTCAATCTTCACGCCGACTCGGCGGGACTCGTCACTATCGACTCGGTACGACTCGATGAAATCAACCGAGTCGACGAGTCCCTCACCCTCGCGACTCTGCCCGATGCGAGTCCCGTCGCCGCCGGCGAAATGATCGCCACCATCAAAATCATCCCGTTTTCGGTACCCGGAGACCTCCTCGCCCGCGCCGAAACCCTGGCCCGCGCCGCCCCCCCCATCGCGCTCCACCCGTTCCGCAAACTCCGCGCCGGCCTGGTGCTCACCGAACTCCCCGGCCTCAAGCAAAGCGTCACCGAAGGCACCATCGAGGCCACCCAGGCCCGCATCGACAGCCTCGGCGGCACAATGCTCCCCCCCCTGCGCTGCCCACACGCCGAAGCCCCCATCGCCGCCGCCCTGGCCCAACTCATCGCCGCCGGCGCCGAAATCCTGCTCATCGCCGGCGCCTCGGCCACCGTCGATCGCCGCGACGTCGGCCCCGCCGGCATCGTCGCCGCCGGCGGGCACATCGTGCATTTCGGCATGCCGGTAGATCCCGGCAACCTGATCTGCACCGGCGAACTGCACGGCCGCCCCGCCCTGGTCCTGCCCGGCTGCGCCCGCAGCCCCAAGCCCAACGGCATCGACATCATCCTGCGCCGCCTCTACGCCGGCCTGCCCGTCGGCCCCGCCGAGATCATGCGCATGGGCACCGGCGGCCTGCTGAAAGATACCGACGCCCGGCCCCTCCCGCGCGCCCGCGCCGCCGGCAAACCGCTCTCCTCCCGCACCACCGCCATCGCAGGCTTGGTCCTCGCCGCCGGCCAGTCCACACGCATGGCCCCGTACAACAAGCTGCTGATCCCCAGCGCCGGCAAACCCCTGCTCGCCCGCACGGTCGACAACATCCTCTCCTCGGCCGCCCGCCCCGTCTTCGTCGTCACCGGCCATCTCGAAGCCGAAATCCGCGCCGCCCTCGATCGCCGCCCCGTCACCTTCATTCACGCCCCCCGCCACGCCGAAGGCCTGGCCGAAAGCCTCAAAGCCGGCATCGCGGCCCTGCCCAGCACCGTCGCCGCCGTCATCGTCTGCCTCGGCGACATGCCGCTCGTCACCGGCCGCATCATCGACCGCCTGATCGCCGCCTGGGACCCTGACGAAGGCCGCGCCATCGTCGTCCCCACCTGCAAAGGCCAACCCGGCAACCCCATCCTCTGGTCCCGCCGCTTCTTCCCTGACATCCTCGCCCTCTCGGGCGACCAGGGCGCCCGCGCCCTGCTGAAA
>CAIRTN010000208.1 GCA_903881515.1 uncultured Rhodospirillales bacterium
CATCTGGCAGTTCATGCTGGCGCATGGGGTGCTGATCGCGTTTCTGGGGTCTTCCTCCACGTTCGGGCCGCTGATGGCCGATGTGTCGTTCTGGTTCCGCCGCAGGCGGGGGGTGGCGGTGGCGGTGTGTGCCTCGGGCAATTACATCGCCGGGACGGTGTGGCCGCCTGTGGTGCAGCATTTCATTGAGATTTCGGGCTGGCGGGCGACGCATATCGGGATCGGGGTGTTCTGCCTGGTGACGATCCTGCCGCTGTCGTTCTTTCTGCGCCGGCGGCCGCCGGCGCATGCGGCGGCGGTGATCCGCGCGCCTGGGGAGGCGCCGGCTTTGGTGCTGGGGCGTTCGCCTGCGGTGGTGCAGGCGGGATTGGCGGTGGCCGGGGTGGCGTGCTGCGTGGCGATGGCGACGCCGCAGGTGCATATCGTGGCGTATTGCGGGGACCTGGGGTACGGGGCGGCGAAGGGGGCGGTGATGCTGTCCCTGATGCTGGGGTTCGGGGTGATCAGCCGGCTGGCTTCGGGGTTCATCGCGGACCGGATCGGGGGGATGCGGACGTTGCTGCTAAGCTCGGCGCTGCAGGGCTGTGCGCTGGCGCTGTATTCGCTGTTTGACGGGTTGAACGCGCTGTACGTGATCTCGGCGCTGTTCGGGCTGTTCCAGGGCGGGCTGATTCCGTCGTACGCGATCGTGGTGCGGGAGATTTTTCCGGCGCGCGAGGCGGCATCGCGGGTGGGCGCGGTGCTGATGGCGACGATGCTGGGGATGTCGCTGGGCGGGTGGATGGCCGGGGCGATTTTCGATGCGACGGGCAACTACACGCTGGCGTTCGTGAACGGGTCGGCGTGGAACGTGCTGAATTTCGCGATCTGCTGGATGCTGTTCCGGCGGCGGCGGAGCGGGCTTGCCCAAGGCGCTGCGGCGTGCTGATAGGGCGCGCACCGCATAACGAAAGGTGCTGAGCATGGACGAGTCTCTCGCCGGCGATCGCGTTCTCATTCTCGATTTCGGCAGCCAGGTGACGCAGCTGATTGCGCGCCGCGTGCGCGAGGCCGGGGTTTATTGCGAGATCTGGCCGTTCAGCGCCGATCCCGCGCGCATCGCGGCGTTCGCGCCGAAGGCGATCATTCTGTCGGGCGGGCCGGCCAGCGTGCTGGAGGGCGAGAGCCCCAGGGCGCCGCAGATCGTGTTCGACAGCGGCGTGCCGGTGCTGGGGATCTGCTACGGGCAGCAGGCGATGTGCGCGCAACTGGGCGGCGAGGTGCAGGGTTCGGATCATCGCGAGTTCGGGCGGGCCTTTGTCGAGGTGATCGAGGATTGCCCGCTGTTCGAGGGCGTCTGGGCGAAGGGCGCGCGGTCGCAGGTTTGGATGAGCCATGGCGACCGGGTGACGCGGTTGCCGCCGGGGTTCCGGGTGGTGGCGACCAGCGAGGGGGCGCCGTTCGCGACCTTTGCCGATGAGAAGCGGAAATACTACGGCGTGATGTTCCATCCCGAGGTGGTGCACACGCCGGATGGGGCGCGGCTGCTGCAGAATTTCGTGCACCGGATCGCGGGGATCGCCACCGGCTGGTCGATGGCCGGGTATCGCGATGCGCAGATCGCCAAGATCCGGGCGCAGGTGGGCAAAGGCCGGGTGATCTGCGGGCTGTCGGGCGGGGTGGATTCGTCGGTGGCGGCGGTGCTGATCCATGAGGCGATCGGCGATCAGCTGACCTGCATCTATGTCGATCACGGGCTGATGCGGGCGAATGAGAGCGAGGAGGTGGTGAAGACCTTCCGCGACCGGTTCAACATCAAGCTGGTGCATCGCGATGCCTCCGAGCTGTTCCTGGGGCAGCTCGCCGGGGTGACGGACCCGGAGCTGAAGCGCAAGACGATCGGGCGGCTGTTCATCGAGGTGTTCGAGGAAGAGGCGGCGAAGCTGGGGGGGGCGGATTTCCTGGCGCAGGGCACGCTGTATCCGGATGTGATCGAGAGCGTGAGCTTCACCGGCGGGCCAAGTGTCACGATCAAGAGCCACCACAACGTGGGCGGGCTGCCGGAACGGATGCGGATGCAGCTGGTGGAGCCGCTGCGCGAGCTGTTCAAGGACGAGGTGCGG
>CAIRTN010000209.1 GCA_903881515.1 uncultured Rhodospirillales bacterium
ACGCTCCCCGCGCCGCCCCCGCCCGCAAACCCCGCCCCGTCTCCCGCAATAGCGCCTTCCCCGCGCGCCTCAACCGCGCCGCGCCGCGTCAGCACCCGCACGCCTCCTCCGCGCCAATCCCGCATCCCGCAGGCACGCCGCACATCCAGCAAAACGCGGCAACCGCACATTCCGCGGCCATCGGCATCGCAACCATGGCACATGCCCGCGCCACCGCATCCGCGCTCGCACGGCCTGATCCCACACCCCCGACGACGATCGCCACCCCCACGGATCGTGTCGCAGATGCACGTCTATTTTGTTACGAAATCAAAATTATTTAGGCGGTAATGGCGAACCGCGTCACATGCGCCCCGGAAGGATGGATATTGCGCGAGACCGGGCACTGGTTCATCCGCCCGCGAATATCCTCGATCGCCTCGGCCGTCGGCGTGCCAGAGCGGAGTTGCGCAGTGTAATCCACCACCAGATCGGCCAGCATCCAGCCCTCCGTCGCGGCCAGATCCAGCGTTCCCTGCGAGGAAGCCAGTTCCAACCCATGCTCCGCGGCATTGGCGAACATGTACAGATGCTGGCAGGTCAGCAGCGAATACACAAAGATCAGAAATCCGGGCGACCGGTTGCCGATTTCCAGCGGCTTCCAGTTCCCCGCATCGTCGCGCTGCTCAACCATTTGGGAGACGATATGATTCTTGTCACCCTCATAGGTGCAAGACATCCGTAAACACCACGTGCGCATTGGAACCCTTCCCTGGACATTCTGTGCAGCACAGTCCCACTGCCGGACCGGCTAAGTCTTGATCAACACCTTGCTCGCATACATCCCGGCGAACATCGTCACCAGAAACACCAAAGTCTCGATATGCCCCGCCACCAGCGAGGCCAACGCCGGGCCGCCGCAATATCCGCCAAGCCCCCAGCCAATGCCGAACAGGGCCGCACCGCCCACCAGTTGCCAGGTGATCCGCCGATTGGTCGGCAACTCGAATTTCGCCGCGAACATCGGCTTGCCGCGCCGCAGCGTCAGCCTCAGGCAAACCGTATAGACCGCGGTGGCGCCGATCATCACCAGCATCAGCGCCGGTTTCCAATCGCCCAGCCACAGAAAACCAATAATATTCTGCGGCAGCGTCATGCCCGACAGACACAGCCCGGCCGAGAACAACAGCCCGACAACAAACGCGACAATGATTTGCGGGTTCATGCTCTATCCTGCCAGAAAATGGTATACCGCAGCGGTCAGCATGCCGCAGCCGACGAACGTCACCGTCGCAACGATCGAACGCCGCGAAAGCCGGCTGACGCCGCAGATCCCATGCCCGCTCGTACAGCCATTGCAGGTGACCGTGCCAAAACCCACGAGCAATCCGCCCAAGGCGATCACGCCCAACGGCCGGTCAGTGCTGATGCGAAACACGGAAGGATCGGCCAGCCCATAGACCGTTCCACCGATCACCAACCCGGCGACGAACGCAAAGCGCCAGGCGAAATCACCGCGGTGGTACCCCAGCAGCCCCTTGGAAATCCCACTGATCCCGCAGATCCGCCCAGAGGTCAGCATCATCAGCGCCGCCGCCAGCCCGATCATCGCGCCACCAAGCAGCGGGCGGTAAACGCCGAGATCACCCATATCCCCTCCCAAGCACCGATCAGCCTCCCCAGGCCGAAAACCGATGCAATGCTGAAGTCATTGGAAAAAGATGATTTCGCGCAATGCAACGAATTGCAAGAGCGAGTTGATGCAGAAATTGCAACAACCCAGTCTCGGACAGCCCCGCCAGACGCTCCGGCTGGCGGGGCCGCCGGCCTCGTCAGGTCCCGATCTGCGGCATGGTGAACTCGGCTCCGGTCCGCAGGCTGCCCGGCCAACGCTGCGTGATCGCCTTGTACCGCGTGTAGAACCGCACGCCTTCCGGCCCATGGATATGGTGATCGCCGAACAGCGAGTTCTTCCATCCGCCAAAGCTGTGGAACGCCGCCGGCACCGGGATCGGCACATTGATCCCCACCATGCCGACCTTGATCGAGCTGGCGAAGCCGCGCGCCGCCCCGCCGTCCGAGGTGAACAGCGACACGCCGTTGCCGAAATGATGCGCGTTGATCAGATCGACCGCACTGTTCAGATCCGGCTTGCGCACCACACTCAGCACCGGCCCGAAGATCTCGTCCTTGTAGATCGACATGTCGGTCGTCACGTCGTCGAACAGCGTGCCGCCGATGAAGAACCCGCTCTCATAGCCCTGAAGGCTCAACCCGCGGCCATCAACCACCAGCTTCGCGCCCTCGCGCACGCCGGCATCGACATAACCGCTCACCTTGTTGCGATGCTCCGCGGTCACCAGCGGCCCCATCTCGGCATCCTTGTCGGTGCCCGGCCCCACCTTCAGCCCGCGCACCCTGGGCGCCAGCTTGGCGATCAGCTTGTCGCCGACATCGCCGACGGCGACGGCCACCGAGATCGCCATGCAGCGCTCGCCGGCGCTGCCATAGGCCGAGCCCATCAGCGCATCGACGGCCTGATCCAGATCGGCATCCGGCATCACCACCAGGTGGTTCTTCGCCCCACCCAGCG
This sequence comes from uncultured Rhodospirillales bacterium, assembly GCA_903881515.1. GTDB lineage: Bacteria > Pseudomonadota > Alphaproteobacteria > Acetobacterales > Acetobacteraceae > CAIRTN01. The sequence continues at coordinate 2,573 of CAIRTN010000209.1, forward strand.
CCTGCACCCGCTTGCCGCGGCTGGTGCCGCCCTTGTAGACCGCCTCGGCGATCGGCGTGGACCCCACGAAGCTGATCGCCTGGATCAGCGGATTCTCCAGGATCGACTCAACCGCCGCCCGGCCGCCCTGCACCACCTGGAACACCCCGTTCGGCAGCCCGGCCTCGGCCAGCAGCTTCGCCAGGAACAGGCTCGCCGACGGGTCCTTCTCGCTGGGCTTCAGGATGAAGCAGTTGCCGGTGGCCAGCGCCATCGGGATCATCCACAGCGGCACCATGACGGGGAAGTTGAACGGCGTGATCCCCGCCACGATCCCCAGCGGCTGACGCATGCTCCAGCCATCGATGCCGGTCGCCACCGCCTCGGTGAATTCGCCCTTCAGCAGATGCGGAATGCCGCAGGCGAATTCCACCACTTCCAGCCCGCGCTGAATCTCGCCCTCGGCATCGCTCAGCACCTTGCCGTGCTCGCTGGTGATGATCGCCGCCAGCGCCTTGGTCTCGCGCTCCAGCGCTTCCTTGAACTTGAACATCACCCGCGCCCGGCGAAGCGGCGGCGTCGCCGCCCAGGCCGGCCAGGCCGCGGCCGCAGCCGCCACCGCCGCATTGACCTCCGCCTCGCCACCCGCGGCCACCTGGCCGCTGACCTCGCCCGTCGCGGGGTTGAACACCGGCGTCGTCGCGCCGGCCGGCGGCATCGCCGCCCCGTTGATCCAATGGCCGATGGTCTGCATGGCGTCTCTCCCGGAAACAGTTTGCCGCGCTGTTTCTAGCGCGCCTGCGGCGGACGGCAAGGGATTGACCCCCGCACGCCCGCATCCCAAGGTCGCGCCATGCGCCGATCAGCCCAACTCCGACTGCCCCGACGCGCCGCCGTTGCCCTCGGCGGGGCCGCGCTCGCGCTGCCGTTCATCGCCCGACCCGCCCGCGCCGACGTCGTGCGATGGACCTTCTACACCGCGGCCCCACAGGGCTCGCCCGGTGCCGAGATCTGGCAGAACATGGCATCGCGGATCAGCGTCGCCACCCTGGGCGCGGTCGAGATCGCCGTTGCCACCGCCGGACGGGTCGGCGTCGACGTCAACGCGATCAGCCAGGCCGTCACCGCCGGACAGCTGGCGATGGGCGATGACAGCTACTACGCCCAGTTCATCGTCGCCGGCGGCGTGCCCCGCCTGCCGCTGCTGATCCCCAATCGCGACGCCTACAAACGCGGCACCAAGGCACTGCGCACCTATCTGAAAAACGCCTATGATGCCCGCAACGGCGTCTTCCTCGCCTACACCTACACGCCGCGCCTGCGCACCTGGTCCAGCCGCAGCTTCGACAGCTTCGCCGGCCTGCTCAATCGCCGCATCCGCGTCACCACACCCGAACAGGGCGAGTTCACCCGCCGGCTCGGCGGCATCCCGATCTCGGTGCCCACCGCCGACCTGCTGCGCTCGCTGCAATCCGGCCACGTCGATACCATCTACGGCTTCGCCAACCCCACAGCGACGCTGTTCCGCACCCTGTTGAAATACGCTTATGCCGGTGGTCCGAACCACATGGACAGCGTCATCATTGCCCACAAGCCAACCTTCCAGGCTCTGCCGAAACGCACGCAGGACCTGATCATACAAGAATGCGCAACGGCGGAGCAGGCCCTGATCAACACCGTGTTCGACAAGGAGGACGAATCCATCCGCTTCCTCGCCGATAACGGCCTCGACCTCGCCGAACAGCAGACCGTCGACGTCCAGACCATGACCCAGCGCATGGCCGTGATGTGGGACGACTGGACCCGCGTCCGCGGCAAGGAAGCCCAGGACCTGCTGTTTGCCTTCCGCCGTGCCATGGAGGCCGAATGAACATCCGCCAAGCCGCCCGCGTCATCCGCAGCAAGAACGCCGGCCCGCTCTCCGTCACCATCGACATCATGTTCGATGACCGCCCGCGCTTCGACCGCGCGGTGCAATCCCCCGCCCTCGCCCCCGCCGCGATCGCCGCGCTCTACGGCATTCCAGCCGGCGACGTCGTCGTCATGCCGGTCGCCAACGCGCTCGCCATCAAGATCTCCCTGCCCCGCGCCGTCCCCGCCGGCAGTCCCGGCGACCGCGACATCTACGGCGCCCAGCAGCACGCCCCCTTGCTGGAGATCGAGCTTTGAGCGAACCCCTGCGCATCCTGTCGGCCTCCGGCCAGCTCGGCTACGGCATCCCCGAACCCGCCTTCCGCGCCGGCCTCGCCCGCGCGCCCTCAATGATCGGCGCCGACATGGGCAGCGTCGATCCCGGCCCCGCCTATCTCGGCGCCGGCAAAATGGCCACCGACCCGTCGATGACCAAACGCGACCTCCGCCTCATCCTCACCGGCGCCCGCGCCCTCGGCGTCCCGCTGCTCCTCGGCACTGCCGGCACCGGCGGCTCCCGCCCGCAGCTCGACGCCACGCTGGAGATGATCCGCGCCATCGCCCGCGAGGAAGGCCTGCATTTCCGCCTCGCATCGATCGCCGCCGACATCGACCCCGAAGCCGTCATCGCCGCCCAGTCCGCCGGACGCCTCACCCCGCTCGGCCGCATCGCCGCCCCCACGCCGGCCGACATCCGCGCCAGCCGCATCGTCGGCCAGATGGGCATGTCCGCTTTCTCCTCTGCCCTCGACCAGGGTGCCGACGTCATCATCGCCGGCCGCGCCTGCGACACCGCGATCTTCGCCACCATCCCGATCCGCCTCGGCTACCCCCCCGCACTCGCCATGCACATGGCCAAGATCATCGAGTGCACCAGCCTGTGCTGCACCCCCGGCGGCCGCGACGCCATCCTCGGCCACCTCACCCACGAGGAATTCACCCTCGAAAGCATGAACCCGATCCGCCACGCCACGCCGCTGACGGTCGCCGCCCACGCCCTCTACGAACAGGACAACCCCTACACCGTCGGCGAACCCGAAGGCACGCTGCACCTCGACGGCGCCACCTATCACGCCGTCGACGAACACCGCACCAGTTCGCACGGCGCGCGGTGGGAACCCGCCACCACGCTGCGGATCAAAATCGAAGCCGCCCAGCACATCGGCGAACGTGTCGTCCTCGTCGCCGGCAGCGCCGACCCCACCTTCATCGCCGCCCTGCCCGAAATCCTGCCCGCCGTCGAAGCCACCACCCGCAGCCTCTACCCCGCCGAGTTCCAGCTCTACCCCCGCATCTACGGCCAATCCGGCGTCAACCTCTGGACCCCCACCTCCCCCGCCGGCGAAGTCTGCCTGTTCATCGAATGCGTCGCCGCCTCTCAGGAAATCGCCCGCGGCGCGCTCACCGTGTTCAAGCAATACCTCCTGCATCACGGCTTCCCCGGCCGCCTCTCCACCGGCGGCAACATCGCCTTCCCGCTCACCCCCCCCGAACTCTCCGCCGGCAGCGCCTACCGCTTCAGCCTCTACCACCTGATGACCGTCGACACGCTCGACGGCCTGTTCCCCGTCGAAATCGAAACTCTCTGACCAACACCAGGAGCACGAAGATGCCCACCTCGCCGATGATGTCGCTGAACGGAAAAATCGTCCCCTACGACCAATGCACGGTGCACGCCTTCTCCGGCGTGGTGAAATACGGCGCCGGCGTGTTCGAGGGCCTGCGCGGCTACTGGAACGCCGAGCGCGGTGAGATGTACGTCTTCCGCCTGCACGAACATCTCGAACGCCTGCGCTACGGCATGCGCGTCCTGCGCTTTGACACCGTCTTCGACGAAGCCTTCATGGCCGAAAGCCTGCTCAGCATGATCCGCGCCAACGACCTGCGCGAGAACGTTCACCTGCGCATGATCGCCTTCCTCGACGGCGACGACGAACTCGCCGCCACCGGCCCGGTCGGCCTGGTCTGCGGCGCCGTCCCCCGCCCGCCCTCCAAAGCCGTCACCGACGGCGTGCACATCGCCACCAGCACCTACGCCCGCCTCGGCGACAACATGCTGCCGCCCCGCGTGAAAGCCACCGCCAACTACGTCAACAACCGCGCCGCCGAAATGGAATCCCGCCGCAACGGCTACCAGGGCGTGCTGATGCTCACCGAGCGCGGCAAGGTCAGCGAGGGCTCCGGCGCCTGCTTCTTCATGATCCGCAACGGCGTCCTTCACACGCCCGACACCAGCAGCGACATCCTCGAAAGCATCACCCGCGACACCATGATCCAGCTCGCCCGCGAGAAACTCGGCCTGCAGGTCCTCGAACGCACCATCGACCGTCACGAAGTCTACGCCGCCGACGAAGCCTTCTGGTGCGGCTCCGGCTACGAGGTGCAACCCATCCTCTCGCTCGACCGCCTGGCCATCGGCACCGGCACCCCCGGCCCGCTCACCCGCGCCTTGCAGGACACCTATTTCGCCACCGTCGAAGGCCGCAGCAACGACCATGCGAACTGGCTCACCCCGGTCTGGTCCGGCGCCTGACATGAAACCCGCCCTCGCCTTCCTCGCCGCCCTCGCCGCCAGCACCCCCGCCGCCGCCGACAGCCTCACCGCCGCAATGGCCGCCCCGATCACCTCGCTGGACCCGCATTTCTACAACGCCGCGCCCAACAACGGCGTCGCCATGCACATCTTCGAGCGCCTCACCGGCCGCGACCCGCAGGCCAAACTGATCCCCGAACTCGCCGACAGCTGGCACACCGTCGGCGACACCACCTGGGAATTCAAACTCCACCCCGGCGTGCGCTGGACCGACGGCACCCCCTTCACCCCCGACGACATCGCTTTCACCTTCTCCCGCGTGCCCAACGTGCCGAACTCCCCCGGCGGCTTCGCCGGCCTGCTCCGCGCCGTGCAACGCATCGAAACCATCGACGCCAACACCATCCGCCTGCACACCGCCGCCCCCGCCCCCAACCTGCCCGGCGACCTCGCCGGCATCGCCGTGATCTCCCGTCACGCAGGCGAAGCCGCCAGCACCGAGGACTACAATTCCGGCAAAGCCACCATCGGCACCGGCCCCTACAAGCTCGCCCGCTACGCCCAGGGCGACCGCATCGAGCTCGTCCGCAATGACACCTACTGGGGCCCCCGCCCCGAATGGGACAAGGTCACCTACCGCTTCATCGCCAACTCCGCCGCCCGCACCGCCGCCCTGCTCTCAGGCGACGTCGACCTCATCGACGTCCCCCCCGCCGCCGACCTGCCCCGCCTGCAAGCCGACAAAAACCTCCGCGTCGTCTCCACCCAGGGCCTGCGCGTGATCTTCCTCTACCCCGACTTCTCCCGCACCGCAGACTCCCCCTTCATCACCGACGCCGCAGGCGCGAAGCTCCCCAAAAACCCCCTGCAAGACCTCCGCGTCCGCCAGGCCCTCACCATGGCAATCAACCGCCCCGCCATCGCCGAGCGCGTCATGGGCGGCACCGCCGAAGCCACCGGCCAGTGGCTCCCCCCCGGCACCTTCGGCTACGCCCCCAACGTCAAACCCCCCGCCTACAACCCCGACCGCGCCAAAGCCCTGCTCGCCGAAGCCGGCTACCCCGCCGGCTTCCGCCTCACCCTGCACACCCCGAACGACCGCTACCCCAACGATTCCGCCACCGCCCAGGCCGTAGCCCAAATGTGGAGCCGCATCGGCGTGCAAACCGCCGTCGAAGCCCTGCCCTGGAGCAGCTACTCCGCCCGCGCCTCCCACCAGGAATTCGCCATCGGCCTGCTCGGCTGGGGCAGCAACACCGCCGAAGCCGGCTACACCCTGATCAACGTCATCGGCACCAGCCAACCCGCCGCCGGCCGCGGCCTCAGCAACAACGGCCACTACTCAAACCCCACCCTCGACGCCCTCACCGACCGCGCTTTGTCCACCAACGACGACGCCACCCGCGAAAAACTGCTGATCCAGGCTGTCACCATGGCGATGGACGACGTGCCGATCATCCCGCTGCACCAGTTGGTGAACTACTGGGCCTCGAAGAAATCCGTCGCCTTCGCGCCGCGCTCCGACGAACGCACCCTCGCGCGCGACGCGCATAGCGTTAAGTGATCCCAACCGCCCGAGACGCGCAAACGACAGCCTGTACTCTGTCAGGCGCTTCTATCTGCGCCTGACAGAGGCTATAGCGACAGCCGATCTGATAGACGATCGGCCATCACTCTAGCCCCTTGTTATCGCAAGCATCTTTATCCGACGGGTAATCCCGTCAGGTCGGATGATGCTCTAAGGCCTGAGCGACGCCGTATAGGCCGCCAGCGCGATCATGTCCTCGTCGGTCAGATGTTCGACCACCGGCCCCATCAGCTGCGCATTGCCGCCGCCGCGCCGGCCGCCGCGCATATCGTAGAGCTGGCGGAAGATGAACGTCGGCGACCGCCCGATGATTGCCGGCGCCGGCTCCTTGCCCCGCAGGTCCTCCCCGTGGCAGGTCGCACACGGCACCGTCCGCTCCCCGCCGCCGGAAACCGCCAATTCCCGGCCCCGCGCGATGCTGCCGGGCGGCACGTAGGCGATGAACCGCGCGCGGGAATCACGGCTGGTGAACTGCTCGTTGTCCTCGGCGATCTCGATGATCCGGCTGCCCAGCGCCTCCCGCCCGCCCCCCGGCGTCACCACCATATGCCAGTCCGCCGGCCGCGTCGCCGGCACGTCGGCCGCCTCCACCACCGTCACGATCGAGGCATAGGGCAGGCTCGCGAAATAGCGCGAGGCGTCCATGATCTCCTCTTCGCTGATCGACCGCGCCAGCTGGATCATCAGGTTGTAGAACACCCGCTTCGGCTCCGAGGTCGTCCGCGTCCCATCGCGAAACGCCAGGATCTGCGCCCGCATATACTCCACCGTCAGGCCGGTCAGGTTGGCGTTCTCCGGCCCGCCCGCCCCGGTCGCGCGATGGCACCAGCCACAGGCGAAAACGTCCGGCTTGCGCCCTTGCCGCACCACGTCTGGCAGGGCCGGGTGCTCGTCGGGATGCCAGTCCGCGGTGGCGAACCGGTCACGCGTCTGGGTCAGCGTCATCGCAACGCCGCTGTCGGGCACGTGGCGCAGGCTGCCGTCGTCCTTGTCAGGCTCAAAACCCGGAGGATTGACCGGATAAGCCCAGTCCGGCGGCCCGGCGCCGGCCGGCGGTGCGAGGAGCACTGCCGCCGCCAGCAACCCCATCCTCAGGCTGAGCAAGTCACCGATGCCCCTCATACTGCCTTAAACCCAGCATTCTGCAGCGACGTAAACAGCTCGCACGCCGCCAGATGCGCTTTCACCGCCGCATCATCCGTCACCCCGCCAAACCGCGTCTCCGGCACGAAATGCCCGAACTTGTCCTCGCCCCGCACCAGCAGCGCCGACGGCACCACCGGCCCCGTCGGCCGCACCCGCGTCGGAATATACGAAATCCCAAACCCCATCCGCCGGTCCGCCGAGTAATTCCCAAACGACGCATGCAGCAGCTTGGTGTGATGCAAGCTCATCTGCCCCGCCAGCACCGGCACCGCCACGCCCGCGTCATCCGCGTAGCCCGGCACCCCCTGCCCCCGCCGGATCATGTTGTTCGGCCCCGGCGCATCCACATGCTCCAGCCACGGCAACCTATGCGACCCCGGGATCATCCGCATGCACCCCGCCTGCTCGGTGGCATCCGACAACGCCACCCACGCCGTCACATGCTCCGCCGGATCCAGATGGAAATACGCCCCGTCCTGATGCCACAACACATACGACGGCGCCCCCGCCTCCTTGATCCACATCGTCGCGTGATATGCCAGAATGTCCGGCCCGATCACATCCTCAACCGCATCCAACACCTTCGGGTGATGCACAATCGCATCCGCCCACTCGTACAACAGATACGACTTCGATTTCTGCGGAAACCCCATCGGCACCCCGCCCTCGTGCCGCTCCAGATCCGCCCGATATCGCCGCACCTCCTCCGGCGTCAGCACCCCCACCGCCGGCACAAACCCGTCCCGCGCATACCCTGCGATCTCAGCCTCGCTCAGCACCTTACCCATGGCCGCCCCCTGTTTCCGCCGCCTGCCGCATCGCGGCCCACGTCATCGCGATATCCGCCGCCTCCGTGCCCAGCGCCCCGATCGACACCCGCACCATCCACCGCCCATCGATCACCGCCGGCGTCAGATACGCAACCCCTGACCGGTTGACCGCCTCCGCCCAACCCCGCGTATGCGCATCCAGCGCCTCGCCCTCCAGCCCCGCCGGCTCATGGCGCACACACACCGTCTGCAACACCACCGGCGCCAGCACCCGCCACCCCGCCGTGCCCGCAACCTCGGCCGCCAGCGCCGCCGCATTCGCCATATCCCGCCGCACCCGCGCCCTTAGCCCCGACACCCCCTGCTCGCGGATCATGAACCACAGCTTCAACGCCCGAAACCGCCGCCCCAGCGCGATCCCCCGATCCCGCAGATTCTGCACCTGCCCATCCACCGCCGATTGCAGATAGCTCGGATTGGTCGACATCACCCGGATCAGATGCTGCGTGTCCCGCACATAATACAGCGAGCAGTCGAACGGCGCCCCCAGCCACTTATGCGCATTGATCACCAGCGAATCCGCGCCCTCCACCCCCGCCCACATCCACCGGCATTCCGGTGCGATCATCGCCCCGCCCGCCATCGCCGCATCCACATGCAGCCACATCCCATGCCGCGCCGCGATCTCCGCGATCGCCCCCACCGGGTCCAGCGCCGTCGTCGCCGTCGTCCCGCAACTCGCCACCACCGCGCACGGCACCCGCCCCGCCGCCACATCCTCCGCCACCATCGCCGCCAGCGCATCCGCCCGCATCGCATACGCCCCGTCGCACGGCACCAGGCGCACAAACTCCCGCCCGAACCCCGCCAGCAAAGCCGCCTTGTCCACCGAGGAATGGCTCTGCCCGCTGACGTAAACCATCAGCTTCGCCCCGCCCCCCTGCATCCCGCCCCGCGTCTGCGCATACCCGCTCGCCCGCTCGCGCGCCGACAGCAACGCAATCAACGCCGAGGTCGACGCCGTATCCTGAATCACCCCGCTCCACGCCCCCGACAGCCCGACCATCTGCCGAACCCAGTCGGTCATCACCTCCTCGATTTCAGTGATCGCCGGGCTCGACTGCCACGACAGCCCCAGCACCCCCAACCCGGTGCTCACCAGGTCCCCCAGAACCCCCGCCGGCTCCGCATTCGCCGGAAAATAGCCAAAAAACCGCGGATGCTGCCAAAGCGACAACCCCGGCATCACCACCCGGTCCAGATCCGCCAACACCCCCGAAAAATCCTCAGGCCCCTCCGGCGGCGCCCCCGGCAACATCGCCTTGACCTCCCCCGGCCCCGTCACCGCCTGCACCGGCCGCGCCGCAATGCCCGCCTGATAATCGGCCAACCAATCGATCAACGCGTGCCCATAACGGCGAAATTCTTCAGGTGTCATGCCCCCAGCATGCCGCCGCACCTAAACACAAGGCAAGACAAGCCCGCCGCCATCCCGCTGCCCCGTAGGGTGCGTTGGCGAAGCCTAACCCACCACCTCCGACCGCCAGGCAAAGCATCAACCACCCAGCACCGGCAAAAGCCAAGCAGTCCCTTTTTTGCAAAAAAGGGACCCAAAAAACTCCATAAATTCAACAACCTACTTCGTAGGGCGGAAAAGCGAAGCGCCTTCCGCCACCCCACGCGCGCCAACCACCCCAACGCCCCCCACGAACACACTTACCCCCCACCCCGTCGCCCACGCCATCTGGATCGACATGTCCGACTGGCCCACGAACCGCGCAAACGCCGCCTGAAGCAAGCCAAGGCAAGCACCTTCTTTTTTGCAAAAAAGAAGCAAAAAACTCTTATCCATTAGCCAATCGGCCCCGGTGTAGCGCCCGATCCACCAGGCCTCACCCCCTCCCCACCACGGCGTCATCCTGAGTTCTTACGAAGGATCCACGCTTTTCCGTGCCGACGCTAAGCCCCTCCCGCATTCCGCCCCCGCCGGCACCGACACCACCCCAGCGCCACCCCAAACCCCAAAATCGTTACCCCCACCCCCCACGAACACACTTGCCCCCACCCCCTCACCCCCGCAACAATCCCCCCATGCGCATCTTCCTCTCCTACGGCCGAGGCGACAACGAACCCATCGTGGAAGCCATCGAGGACGCCCTCCGCGCCGACAACCACGAAATCTGGAAAGACACCGCCGAAATAAAATCCGGCAACGACTGGCGCGAAACCATCGAACGCGGCCTCGCCACCACCG
>CAIRTN010000210.1 GCA_903881515.1 uncultured Rhodospirillales bacterium
CGGACTGACCGAAGGCGGTGTGGTAGATTTCTTCATGGCGTTGCTCCCTTCGAGGATTCGACACCCCGAGCCTACCGGCTCAAGGCGAGCAACGCCGCTCTCCCTTTTTCAACATTCTCCGGGACATCCCCATTGAGACCGAGGAACGCTACACGACGTTGCTGAATGCACTGCGGGAACTCGCATTCGCCACTACAGCAACTGGTCGGAAGCAGACCCATCCATGGCGCTACACCGGCAATCTGGACCTTCAGCCGTATGACCTCGAGCGGTTAGCTTCGGAAATGTCATTGCTTTTGCCTCAGATAGAGATCGCGCTGAACCAAACCAGTCAGCTCGCGATCAAGCTTGATATTCCACCGCCGCAGACGTGCGACGCTGTATCGCGCTTTGCCGCTCTTCTCGTTGCAATGTCTGCGATGCCGATCGCACTCCGCGATTGGATCGAAAAGATTGACGCGCTCGATTCCGGGAGGCGCGTGGCTGCGCAGCGTGTTGCGGATGCCGGACGGTCGCATATCGCGCGCATCGCCGCATCGGAAGGCATATTCGTGCCCGCCGCGCTCGATGCCGAAATTGGGCGAGTGCGCGCTGCGATGGCGCGTGGAGAGGGCTCGTTCTGGTTTCGGCTGGGAAGCGCTTACCGTGGCGCACGTGCGGAACTTGTAAGCTGGATCAAGGCGCCGTTGCCAAAGTCACCGGCAGCACGCTTGACGATGGTTGATGTTCTGCTCGCCTTGCAAGAGAGTCGGGCGGCGCTGATGGAGCAATCTGCGACGGCGCACATTCTATTCGGTGAGTTGTGGAACGGCGAGCGGACCGCGTTTGACGACTGCCATGCTGTATTGGGGTGGTTCGAAGTCATTCGCGGCCTCGGCCATGGCACGACCGTGAAGTCGGCAATGACGTTTGTGAGCGCTGAATCCTCGATTGCCGAGGCTGTTGAGGTTGTTCAACGCACGTCAAATTCATTATCCGGCGCGTTGGATCGAGTCGTGACGACTATCGGCCTCGACATAACGGCGAGGTTCGGTGTCCAGGCGTTCGGTGCGGTTTCTCTCGCCGAGGTTCGGCTGTGGTTGGAGCAGTGTTTGGCTGGATTGAGCCGGTACTCCGGCTGGACCCGTTTGGCCGTGCAAGACGCGCGTGTTCGAGGGCTTGGCGGTGCAGGGCTGGCTGACCATATCGCCGCTGGGACTATTCTGCCGGACAACGCTGAGGCGCAGTTGCGGCAGGTGCGCGCGGAGTTGCTGTGGCGGCAGGCCAGGGCCGGAGACGTGGTGTTACGCGAGGTCGATGGCGAGCAGCGCTCCCGAATGGTAGCGGAGTTCAGGAAACTGGAGGTAACGCGACGTGCCTCGGTTGCCGATATGATCCGTGCCCGACATGCGGCCGAAATACCGCGCGGCGCTCGGGGGGAGATGGGTATCATTCGCGGCGAGATTGGGCGGCAGCGTGGGCTGATGCCGCTACGCCGGCTAATGGGGCAGGCTGGGCGGACAATCCAGAAAATCAAGCCGGTGTTTCTGATGAGTCCTATTTCCGTCGCACAGTTCCTGCCGCCCGGGAAAATCGATTTTGACCTTGTCGTGTTTGACGAGGCCAGTCAGGTGCGTCCCGAGGATGCTCTGGGAGCCATTGCACGGGGCCGGCAGTTGGTCGTGGTTGGTGACCGCCGGCAGTTGCCACCAACAGGATTTTTCGCACGAGTCATCGATACCGGCGATGACGGCGGGTCTGACGACACTGATGATGAGGCGACGACTTCTGTGGCGGCAGCCGCCGGCGCACAGGAAATGGAAAGCATCCTGACGCTATGCGATGCCCGCGGTTTGCCCGGAAAGATGTTGCGGTGGCACTATCGTTCTCGACATCCGTCGCTGATAGCTGTCTCGAACGAGGCGTTTTACGACGGCCGGCTCGTTATTCCGCCCTCTCCCTCGACGGACAGGCAGAAGGCAGGTCTGGTCTTGCATCGGGTCGCCGGGGCTTATGATCGCGGACGAAGGCGGACAAATACCATCGAGGCAGAGGCGATCGTAACGGCGTTGGCCCGACACGCAGCGCAGGCTTCACAGTTGTCGATCGGGATTGTCGCATTTTCGACGGTACAGCGAGATCTGATCACCGACCTCATTGACCAGCGCCGACGGGAAGACCCCGTATTGGATGCGTTTCTGGGCGGCGCTGAGCCGGTTGCTGGGCGCGACGAGGTTTTTGTGAAGAACCTCGAAAACGTGCAGGGCGATGAACGCGACGTCATCTTGATTTCAATCGGCTACGGCCCTCGCATCGCTGGTACCAGACTCGACAGCATGGCGTTCGGCCCCGTCTCCGCGGAAGGTGGCGAGCGGCGGCTGAATGTTCTGTTCACGCGCGCCCGGCTGCGGTGCGAGGTATTTGTATCATTCGATCCAGGCGATATCGACACCACCGCGCCATCCGGCGAGGGGCGTCGGGCGTTAAAGCGATTCTTGATGTTCGCTGAAAGCGGCACGTTGGACGAAGCCCGGCCGACCGGGGAAGACGCTGATAGTCCGTTCGAGGAGGACGTTGCCCGAGTTGTGCGCGATCTGGGGTATCTCGTGGATATGCAGGTCGGTTCTGCCGGCTTTCGAATTGACCTCGCTGCGCGGCGACCGGATAGGCCCGGCCGGTATATTCTCGCAATAGAATGCGACGGAGCCACCTACCACAGTGCGCTATGGGCTCGCGAACGCGACCGCCTCCGCGAGGACGTATTGACCAATATGGGTTGGCGATTCCATCGGATATGGAGCACGGATTGGTTCCAACGCCGCGGCGCGGAAATCGCCAAGCTACGAGCGGCCCTGGAAGCCGCGCCCGATGGAATTGGGCACAAGCCAACGCCAATGGCTGTGCCGACTGTCGCTGCCTTACCACCAGCATTACAGGTGCCACAGGCGCAGGTGGCGCAACCGGAAGCGACAAAATATTCGTATTTTTCTGCGAGCGCTGCCGCGGTGATCGGTCCGTCGTTCACCCGTGACGCCGACCAAATTGACACTTCGGCATTGGCGCGGCTCATACGCGCGGTGATCGGTCATGAGGGGCCTATGCACGCCGACGAAGTCGCTCGACGGGTTGCTACCGGCCTCGATCTTGAACATGCGGGGCCGCGCATTGTAAGGGCCGTCACACGAGGACTTGCGCATCTGTCGCAGATGGACGCCTCGATCAAGCGCGAAGACAACTTCTGGTTCACGATGGGGCAGGCGGCCGACTGTCCGGTCAGAAGCCGCGCCGGTGTACTACCGTCGACCAGCAAGGCCGAGATGTTGCCACCAATAGAGATACGGGCAGCACTGCGACGGGTGATTCTACAAAACGGCGGCCTGACGAAAGACGAGGCCGCAACCGGTGTCACCCGGCTGCTCGGCTATAACCGGGTCGGACCGACCCTGCGCGCCCGCATACTTGGCGTCATCACCGATCAGGTCGCACGTGGCGTGATCCTAGATGATGCCGGTTTCATTCGGCTAGCCGGCTGATTTCTGGTGGGTGATTTTTGCTGATGAGAGTTCCCCGTTCGGGGACAGCGTGGCATTGTTCAGGCTGTCTCCCCCCGCGCCCGAAGCGCAAACGCAACCGCCTCACCACACCTGCGGCACAACATGCAACTCCATCTCCCCCTCAAACAATCCCACTCGTCAGCACATTGTCATGCGGCTGCACGAAATCCCCCAGCTTCAACCCGCCCGGCACATAAAGCTGCATCACATCCGTCCGGAACGGCCCCGACTGCTGCTGCTGCGCCCCGGAAATCCCCCCGCTCAACCCCTTGAAGCACCAGTAATCCCCCATCACCTTCCCGCCCACCAGGTTCTTCATATCCCCCCACTCATACAGCACCGCCAGATACGTCCGCGCCGTCTCGGTGAACCCTGAATTCCCCATCCGCGCCACCTGCCGCATCGTCTTCAGGCACTCCAGATCGAACCACCAATACCCCCGGAATTTATCTTCCAGGGTGAACGCCGTCTTGCTGTCGCTGAACCGGAACAGCAGATCCCCCTTCTCGATCCGCCCCACCCGCTTGCCATAGATCCCGCCATTATAATTGCGCGGGTCCTTCGCCGCGTGCGGATCGCTCGACCCGATCGGGTTAAATCCGGCGGACTTCAACTCCGCCCACAGCCGCTCCTTCCCCTTGCCCAGCGCCTCATTCACCGTCCCGTGGATGAACTGCTCGTCCGAAGCCATAGCCCGCCTCCCAAAATCCGCACGCGTTCAGTTTCCGACCGAAACAGCCTACGCCCTCCGCCCCGACCCCGCGCATCAAAACCCCGGCACACCCCGATTTGCCCCGCCATCGCCGCAAAGCCTAACCTGCGGCAAAACTGCCGGAGGCCCCCATGAACACCGCCCGCCCCCCGCACCAACCGCTGCCCGCCTGGCGTGAATACCCGCCCGCCGAGATGACCGCCCGTGCCGAGGCCTTCGCCGTCGATATCGCCCGCCGCCGCACCGTGCGCGAATTCGCCCCCCGCCCGGTGCCGCGCGCCGTCGTCGAAGCCTGCCTGCGCGCCGCCGGCACCGCCCCATCCGGCGCCAATCTACAGCCTTGGCACTTCACCGTGATTGAGTCGCAGGCGGCCCGTCAGCGCATCCGCGAAGCCGCCGAGGCCGAGGAACGCGAATTCTACAACGGCCGCGCCCCCGCCGAATGGCTCGCCGCCCTGGCGCCGCTCGGCACCGACGCCTCCAAGCCCTTCCTCGACACCGCGCCGGTGCTGATCGCCATTTTCGCCCAGCGTCACGGCGAACTGCCCGACGGCCGCCGCGTCAAACACTACTACGTCCCCGAATCCGTCGGCATCGCCACCGGCTTCCTCATCGCCGCCCTGCATCACGCAGGCCTCGTCTCGCTCACCCACACCCCAAGCCCGATGAATTTCCTCAACACGATCTGCCGCCGCCCCGCCAACGAGAAACCCTATCTCCTCCTCGTCGCCGGCTACCCCGCCGAGGGCTGCACCGTCCCCATCGCAGGCGGCATCAAGAAACCTCTGACAGAGATAGCCGACTGGCTCTGATCGCCCGGAGAATCATCCCGCCGCCGCCCCGAACCGGCGGCGATAGCGCAACGCCAGCCCGGCAAAGCCGACACCCAGCAACGCGAGCGAACCAGGCTCAGGCACATCGCTCACCACGAACGTCACATTTGTGTCCGAGACGGTGTAACCTTCACCCGGTGTGTAGACGTAGTAATTATACGTCACCAGGTCGCCATTCGCCCAGATATTGCCGACCGTCCCGTCGCTCAGACTGCATAGAACGCCGGAGTCTGTGTCGAAAACCTGGGTAAACCCCGGCAGATTGGCGATCTCATTGTCGTAGATGAATGCGCCATCGCTAGAGATACCATCATAGCCCGTCGTGCTACCAAGCAGCGCCAGCGACAATCCATACAGAGCCCCGCTGAACGACGTGATCGTATAGATGTCGGAGATATGGTCCCCGTCATCGTCCGGCCCCAGCCCGCCGGTCCTCCACGTGCCGGAACCCACGACATAGCCAGCATCATGGCCCTGTTCGGCCACAAGATCGGTCATCACCCAGGAATACGTCTGATTGGCCAATGTCGCCTGCGCCGGAGTACTACCCAGAACCAGAGCCGCGGCGCACGCCAGTGCTGATCCTATTGCTGCGATATTTTTCATGATGCGAATCCCATTGCCCCCCGGTGCCACCCGGGTCGGCAAGCGGGGTTCTACTTAAGAAAAAAGTAATGATGCATTGATGTAGATCAGTCAATGCATCAAAGATATTGTTGAGGGTTAGCGACCCCGTTTCCCGCGTCATACCCACGGTTCGATTTCGCACAGTCGCCGCCAGGCTTGCGTCGATGTCCTGTTGCTGGCGCACCGTCGCCGTGTCAGTCAGTCCTTCACACCTGCCAGGCGCCCCGCATGTCCCCCCGCTTCGCCACCCGCATGAACCACGTCAAACCCAACGCCATCGGCGATCTGCTGCGTCTCGGCGCCGATCCCTCGGTGATGGCCTTCGGGGGCGGCTACCCCGACGCCTCGCTGTTTCCGCTCGCCGGCCTCGACGACGTGTTTCACGCCGCCATCGCCGAGCACGGCCGCGAGACCCTGCAATACGCCACCCCCTCCGGCCTGCCCCGCCTGCGCGAACAGATCGCCGCCCGCATGGCGCGCGACGCGGTGGCCTGCACCGCCGAGGAGGTGCTGATCCTGCAAGGCGGCCAGCAAGGCCTCGATCTCGTCGCCAAACTCTTCGTTGACGCCGGTGACGTCATCGTCACCGAGAATCCCAGCTTCCTCGGCGCGCTGATCGCCTTCAATCCCTGCGAGCCCCGCTACGCCGCCATCCCGATGGATGCCGAGGGCATGGACATGGACGCCCTCGAGCAGACCCTACTGGCCGAGCCCCGCGCCCGCCTGATCTACACCGTGCCGGATTTCCAGAACCCCACCGGCGTCACCCTCTCGCTGCCCCGCCGCCGCCGCCTGATCGAGCTTGCCAACCGCTTCAACCTGATCGTCCTGGAAGACACCCCGTACCGCGAACTGCGCTACGAGGGAGACGCCATCCCCCCGCTGAAAAGCCTCGATACCCAGGGCCGGGTGATCTACCTCGGCAGCTTCTCCAAAATCCTCGTGCCCGGCCTGCGCGTGGGCTGGGCCATCGCCACCCCCGAGATCATCGCCCAGCTCACCTTGCTCAAACTCGCTGCCGACACCCAGTGCAGCACGCTGAACATGGCCGCCGTCTCCCTGTTCCTCGACCGCTTCGATATCGACGCCCATATCGCCACCATCCGCAGCACCTACCGCCGCAAGAAAAACCTGATGCTCGACACCATCCGCCAGCACTTCCCGCAGGACGTCACCTGCACCGACCCCGAAGGCGGCATGTTCACCTGGCTCACCTTCCCCGAAGGCTTCGACACCACGTCCTTCATGGCCGAACACGCTTTGCCCAAAGCCAAAGTCGCCTATGTCCCCGGCGCCTCCTTCTTCCCCACCCACCCCGAACCCAACCACGCCCGCATCAGCTACTCCTCCCCGCCCGACGACATCATCGTCCGCGGCATGACCGCCCTAGGCCAACTGCTGAAAACCCACCCGCACGCCTAAAAAAAATGACGCGTTACGTTTCTTCCTCTTGCAAACCCATCAACGTTAGATTATATACCACAAATGCATCCGAAAGCCTCGCCATTCACCCAACTGCTGGCCGCGCTTACAATCCCCTGTCCGGGGCCGATGCGTGCTGTCCTGCTGTTGCTGAACCTCCACTGGCGCCGCATCGCCGAGCTTCCGGCCGCTCTCCTGGTCTGGGTCCAGCTCCGCCAGCTCGTTGCCAGCCTCGACACCCTCTTCACCGCCTGGCGTGACGGCACCCTTCCGCCGCCACCACCCCAAGCAACCCTCCCCACACCCAAGCCCGCCCGCGCTATCCGTGCGCCACGTCACCGCGCGCCCGCGCCATACCGCCGCGCGCCCCGCAAAGCCCAGGCTCCGCCCGCGCCGCGCCCCCAGGCCGCGCCCATACCGTACCCCCCGCGCGTCTCCCCCATGCGCACCCAATCCACCCCAGTGCCAATTGTCGCAAAAAAGCGACATTTGGCACTGGGGCAGACCTGCGTCCAAATTGTTTCGTAAACGTAATATTTATCGAGGCAAAGCCATGATATTCTTGGATATCCCAGGCTCCACCGCACATCCGGCCAACAATGCCCCGGTCGCCGGATCGATGTCATGCGCCGCATACCCCTGCGCCGCCAGAAACCCCATCACCTCCGCGGCACCAGTCCCACACGCCTCCAGCGAAGCCCCGTTGATCTCAATCGCCAGCACCGGCCGCAACCGCTTCAGCACCCCAACCGCCCCCCGCAGCGCCAGCAGCTCCGCTCCCTCGATATCCAGCTTGATCGCATCGCACCGCTCCAACCCCGCCAGCACATCGTCCAGCCGCACCGCCGGCACCTCTTCCGTCCGCACCCGCCCGGTCCCCGCCGCGGCAAACCGCGAACCAATCGTGTTGTGCCCGGCATGCCCATCCTCGGCCACCGACAACGTCAAACTGCCTTCAACCTCCGCCACCGCCGCCCGGTGCAGCTCCACCTGCCCAAACCCGTTCAACCCCACATTGCGCTGCAACTGCCCGAACTCCCGCGCGCTCGGCTCAAACGCAATCACCCGCCCCGAACCCCCCACTCGCCCGGCGGCAAACAACGTAAACACCCCGGCATTCGCCCCCACATCGACAAACACCCCCCCCACCGGCAAATGCCTCCCGAGGGCCAGCATCAACTCCGGCTCATACACCCCCGACAGCACGATCGCCCGGAACAGCTCGATCCCCGGCTCCACCCAAAGCCGCAACCCCTCAATCCAATCGACCGCCAACGGCGCCCGCAACTCCCGATACGCCCGCTCCCGCAGCAACCCCAGCCAATCCCCCTCCGCCACCGGCCCGTACACCCGTGCCCATTCCGCATCCGCCGCCAGTTCCACCCGCTTCATCAACCCCGGCGCCGAAGCAAACCCGAACGCCTCCACCGCCTCCACCCGCCCCCAAACCCAAAGCCCCCCCGGCCGCAATTCCGCCACCCCAGAATCCGGCACCAGCACCGCAATGACCCTGGCCCCGCCCGCCAGCAGCCAGACCCGCGCCACCACCAGCGACCCCGCCTCCGCCCGCACCCGCGCCAATCCGCCACCGCGTGACACGGTCACCGCGCGCGTCACGCCACCTGCCGCCATGATGTCCAAACGCAGCCCGTCCGGCAGCATCCCCGCCGCCGCGATGGCCGAAAACCGCCGGGTCAGCCCCAGCAGCCGCGAAGCGATGCCAAAGCCCAACGCCTCAGCTTTCCAGCTCGCTGTCCCAGTACAGGTAATCCCGCCAGCTCACATGCAGGTAGTTCGGCGGAAACGCCCGCCCGTTATCCTGCAATTCCGAGGTCGAAGGCTGCCGCGGCACCTGGCGCGGCAGCATGTTGCATTCCCGCGGCAACCGGCTGCCCTTGCGCAGATTGCAGTGTCCGCAGGCGGCGACCACATTCTCCCATGTCGTCCGCCCGCCGCGGCAGCGCGGGATCACATGGTCGAACGTCAGATCCGGCGCCGGCTGCCGCTCCCCGCAGTACTGGCAGCTGAACGCATCGCGCAGGAACACATTGAACCGGGTGAACGCCGGCTTGCGCGCCGCCGGGATGAAATCCTTCAGCGCGATCACGCTCGGCAGCCGCATCGTCATCGAGGGCGAATGCACCTCGTGCTCGTATTCGCTGAGCACCGAAACCCGGTCCAGGAACACCGCCTTCACGGCATCCTGCCAGCTCCACACCGACAACGGAAAATACGACAGCGGACGGAAATCCGCATTCAATACCAAAGCCGGGTAATGGTGACCGCCGTCAGGCAAATGCACACCCCATTTCGGTAGGGCGACAACTCCTGGGGGATCATCGAGTCGGACCCACCAGATATTGTGCGCCGTCGAGAACGTGGCGAATTTATCGCACCGCAAAACCGGTGCCGCAAGCATTGCAACGCGGTTTCCCCGATTGGTCACAAACCGCCGGCAAACGCCTTCTGCAGAAACATCCCCCCCAGCGCGATCCCGGCATGATCGATGCCATGCCCCAGCTTCGGACAGTAAAGCGCCTCAACCGCCACCCCCGCCGCCCGCAACGCCGCCTCGGCCTCATGCGTCCCCGCCACCGGCACCACCGGATCATCCTCCCCATGCACCAGCAATACCTTAGCCGCCGAGGCAACCGCCGGCCCGATCAACCGGCCCGAATACGCCATGATCGCCCGCGGCGGCGCAGCCATCCGCAGCCCGGCATAAAGCGAGGTCATCGCCCCCTGCGAAAACCCCATCAGCGCCACGTCATCATGCGTCAGCCCGAACTTCGCACACTCAGCATCGACAAACCCCGCCAGCGCCTCCGCCGCTACCGCGACTCCGGCAGCAATCCGCGCCGGCGCCCGATCGGACAGGCTGAACCACTGCCGCCCGAACGGCGCCATATCGTATGCCTCCGGCGCATCCGGCGCCACGAACACCGCATGCGGCAGGATCGCGGCCCACCCCGGCGCGAGGTCGATCAGGTCATGCCCATCCGCCCCGACGCCATGACACAGCACCACCAGTTGCCGTGCCGCCCCTTCGCGTGGTCCAAATCGCGGTCCATCCAGCATCGCACCCTCCGTCCTCGGTTCGTCCCATGCTTACCACGCGTTTCGCCCCCAGCCCCACCGGCTTGCTGCATCTCGGCACCGCCTTCGCAGCCCTCACCGCCTTGCAGCGGGCACGTGAAGCCGGCGGCCGCTTCCTGCTGCGGATCGAGGACATCGACCAAAGCCGCTGCCGCCCGGAATACACCGACGCGATCATCGAGGATCTCACCTGGCTCGGCCTCGACTGGGCCGGCGAAATCCGCCGCCAGTCCGAACATCTCGCCGAGTACCAATCGTCCCTGCAACGCCTGCGCCCGCTGCTCTATCCCTGCTTCTGCACCCGCTCCGACATCGCCGCCGCCGGCAGCGCGCCGCACGGCCCCGACGGCCCGATCTACCCCGGCACCTGCCGCACTCTTTCAGCCGCGGCGCGCGCCGAGCGCCTCAACGCCGGCACCCCCTACGCGCTGCGACTGGATATGGCGCAGGCCAACGTGCCCGGCCTCACCTTCGAGGAGGAAGGGGAGGGGACCATCACCTGCACCCCCGAGATGTTCGGCGACGTCGTGCTCGCCCGCAAAGACACGCCGGCCTCCTACCATCTCTGCGTCACCCACGACGATGCCGCCCAAGGGGTCACCGTGGTGACCCGCGGCGAAGACCTGAAACCGGCAACCCATCTGCATCGCCTGCTACAGCACCTGCTGGGCTGGCCGGCGCCGCGTTATGCGCATCACCGCCTGCTGACGGCCAATGGCCAACGCCTGGCCAAGCGCGACCGTTCGACCACCCTGCGCGCGCTGCGCGAGGCTGGCCACACGCCCGACGACGTCATTCGGATGACCGGGAGCCCGCCATGATCGACCGCCTGATCGCCATGGAGGCTGCCTATACCGAGGCCCGCGCCGGTGTGATCGCCGCGCGCGAGGGCAATCCCTATGGCGCAGCCACCCGCCGTGACAGCGCGGCCTTCGCGGTGCAGGTCGCCGGCGTGCCGTCGCCCTGGCTCAACCGTGCCTCCGGGTTGGGTGATCCAGCCTTGGTGCCTGTGCTGGCCGAATGGTTCGGGCCGATCGCCTGGCGCGCGGAGACCTGGGCCGACCGCTGCACTGCGCCGCTGTCGGCTACACTGATCGCAGCGGGGAAACGTCCGAACGGGGGCGACAGCGTGGTCTGCGGCCGCCCGATGACGCGGACCCGGACCACCGTCGAGGATGCCGACATCGATCTGTTCATCGAAACTCATCTGGCGGGCCTCGGCATTCCGCACGACGTGCAGCCACTGGCCAAAGCCAATATGCGCGGCTGGCAGGCATTGAGCGGATGGCACTTTCTTCTGGCACGCCGCGATGGCGCGCCGGCGGGAACTTGCGTGCTGTTTCTCCAGGAGGACTTGGCCTACTTGGCGGACATGGCAACGGTTCCCGCCTTCCGCCAGCGAGGCGTTCAGACCGAACTGCTGGCCGAGTGCCATCGCCGCGCGGCCGGCTGTTCGGCGATCTGGGCCCGCTGTCGGTTTGGCTCGCAAAGCCACCGCAACCTGACCCGGGCGGCGCTTGCGACGCTGTGTACGACGATTTTCTGGGGCTGATTGGCTGCAAGCCCCTGCAACTCCGTAGCCCGGGTTGATGGCGCGACGGGCAGACCGGTAAGAGGGAGCTCGGTTTGAGGAGGCGGCGATGAAAGTGTTCTGGGATCCGGTGCAATTATCGCATGCGCCGCAATTCTTTCTGCAGCGCGGCGTGGTCAAGCGTAACTTCGAGGTGCCAGAGAGGGCTGAGGCATTGTTGGAGGCGAGCCGGCAGATGGGGCTCGAGATCGTTGCACCGCCGCGGGCAGACCGAGGGGCGCTGCTGGAGGTGCATCCGGCGGCGTATCTGGATTTCCTGCGCGACGCCCCGGCGGTCTGGGCAGCGATGCCGGATGCCGGTCCGGAATTGGTGCCCAATGTGCATCCGAGCCCCGAGATGCTGGCCAATGGCGCGCGGCCGTCGGCCACGGTGATCGGACAGGTCGGCTGGTTCACCGCCGATACTGCCTGCCCAATCACCGCACAAACCTGGCCGTCGGCGGAAGCCGCGGCGTTCGGTGCGGTGGCGGCGGCCGGCGAGGTGGCGTTGGGCCGCCACGCCTATGCCCTGGGCCGCCCGCCCGGGCATCACGCCTACGCGGCGCGCGCCGGCGGACATTGCTACCTCAACAACGCGGCGATCGCCGCCGAGCGCTTGCGCGGCCTGGGGGCGTCGCGGGTCGGGATCATCGACATCGACAGCCATCACGGCAACGGCACGCAGAGCATTTTCTGGGACCGCGACGATGTGGTGTTCGTCTCGGTGCACGGCGATCCGAACGGCTACTACCCCTGGTATGTCGGCCATGCCGGCGAGCGGGGTGGAGCGGCGGGCCTGGGGGCGAATCTGAACCTGCCGCTACCGCGCGGCACCACGGATGAACTCTGGCTGAACGCGATTGCCGCGGGGGTGCGCAAGCTGCGGGCGCGCGGCTGCGAGGCGGTGGTGGTCAGCCTGGGGTTCGACGCCAGCGTCGATGAACCCTTGAGCTTCCTGTCGGTGAGCGCCGAAGGGTTCGCGCTGGCGGGCGAGGCGATCGGCGAACTGCATCTGCCCTGCGCGCTGGTGCAGGAGGGCGGCTACAACGTGTCGGCGATTGGCGGGTTGCTGAAGCGCTTCATGGAAGGGCTGGTGGGATGAACCTGTTCGCCAAGCTGCAGGCGCGCGCGGCGGCGGGACGGCCGTTGCGGGTGGGGATGATCGGGGCGGGCAAGTTCGGTTCGATGTATCTGGCGCAGGTGCCGCGCACGCCGGGGGTGCATCTGGTGGCGATTGCCGATCTGTCGTTGGAGCGGGCGCGGGCCAATCTGGCGCGCATCGGCTGGCCGGAGGAACGAGCCGCGGCGGGGTCGATTGATGCGGCATTGCGCGACGGCAGCACCTATCTGGGCGAGGACTGGACGGCGCTGGTGGCGCATGAGGGGATCGAGATCGTGGTGGAGTGTACCGGCGATCCGATCGCGGCGGTAACGCATTGCCTGGCCGCGTTTCGCGCCGGCAAGCATGTGGTGAATGTGACGGTGGAGGCGGATGCGTTGTGCGGGGCGCTGCTGGCCCGTCGCGCGGCGAAAGCGGGTGTGATCTACAGCCTGGCCTATGGCGACCAGCCGGCTTTGGTGTGCGATCTGGTGGACTGGGCCAGGACCTGCGGCTTTCCGGTGGTGGCGGCGGGGCGCGGACATAAATGGCTGCCGCAATATCGTGAGTCCACGCCGGCGACGGTGTGGGATCATTGGGGGTTGAGTGCGGAAGATGCGCGCATCGGCGGGCTCAATCCGAAAATGTTCAATGCCTTTCTCGATGGCTCGAAGCCGGCGATCGAAAGCGCGGCGATTGCCAATGCCACCGGTCTGCACGCACCGGAGCACGGCCTGGCCTTCCCGCCCGGTTCGGTGGACGAGATCCCTCGGCTGATGCGCCCGGTGGCCGAGGGCGGCGTGTTAGCGAAAACCGGGGTCGTGGAGGTAATTTCCTCCCTGCGGGCCGATGGCACGCCGATCCCGTACGAGATCAGGAACGGGGTGTGGGTGTGTGTCGAGGCGGACACCGATTACATCCGGCGCTGTTTCGCGGAGTACAAGGTGCAGACCGATGAGTCCGGGAAATACATGTGCCTGTACAAGCGCTGGCACATGATCGGGCTGGAGTTGGGGATCTCGGTGGCGTCGGTCGGGCTGCGTGGCGAGGCGACGGGGGCGGCGGTGTGCTTTAACGCGGATGTCGCCGCAACCGCGAAGCGCGACATGGCGGCAGGTGAGATGCTGGACGGCGAGGGCGGCGCGACGGTGTTCGGCAAACTGCTGCCGGCCGCGAAATCATTGGCGATGGGCGCGTTACCCCTGGCGCTGGCGCAGCGTGTTGCGCTGCTGCGGCCGGTGGCAAAGGATGCGGTTTTGACCTGGGACGATGTGCGGGTGGACAGCGAGCTGCCGGCCTATCGCGTGCGCCGCGAGATGGAGGCTTTGTTCCCCGCAGCGTGACAGGAGCGCGCAACGCAACAATCACGATGCGCTGACGTCGCCCTGGATGAATGCCCATGCGGAGGGCAGATCATGGCGTGGCGCGAAGTGCTGGAACGGACGGCGCGGGTATGGCGGATGCTGCGCGGCGAAACCGCCCCGCGGCGGAGGGGGTTCCCCGAAGTGCGCGGGCGGCGCAGCGGGTTTGCCGAGGGGCCGGTGGCGATTGCCGATGCCGATTTCGCAGCCCGCCCCCCGGTCAGCCTCGATGCGACGATCGCCGACGGCGCGCCGTTCGCCGGCACCGGGCCGCAGGGGCATCGTGCGCGGATGCGCGAGCGACTGCTGGAGCGGGGGGCGGACGGGCTGGCCGATTACGAGATGCTGGAAATGCTCCTGTTCTTTGCGTTCAAGCAGGGCGACACCAAGCCACTAGCGAAGGCGCTGATCAACCGCTTTGGCAGCTTCGCCGGCGTGCTGGCGGCGCCGATGGAGACACTGATGGCGATCCGCGGCCTGGGGCCGCACGCGGTGGCAGCCGTCAAGCTGGTCCAGGCGGCGGCGGTGCGCCTGGCGCGGGCGGAGGCGGTGGAGCAACCTGTGCTGAACAACTGGGACCGATTGATGGACTACCTGAACGCGGTGATGGCGCGTGAGAAGGTCGAGCAGTTCCGGGTGCTGTTCCTGGACCCGAAGAATCGGCTGATCGCCGACGAGGCGCAGGCCAAGGGCACAGTGAACCATACGCCGGTATATCCGCGCGAGGTGGTGAAGCGTGCGTTGGAGTTGCATGCCACCGCGATCATCCTGGTACACAACCATCCCTCCGGCGATCCGACGCCCTCGCGCGAAGACGTGGAGATGACGCGTGAGATCGAGCGGGCGGCGGGGACGCTGGGCATTTTGGTGCATGACCACATCGTGATCGGCAACGGCAAATGGCTGAGTTTCCGAAAGACGGGACGGATCACGTAGGGCCGTTCTGGGTATTGGACGGCGCATGCAACGCGCGATAAGGTCCAAAAAAATACGTGGAGAGGAAACGCTATGCGAAGCATTCGTCGCCGTTCATTGTTGGCCGGCTCTGTAGGGCTGTCTGGCGCCATAGCCTTGGGGCCGACCGCGTGGGCCCAGGCCGTGAAGCCGAGGTTGACCGCTATTTCGCAGTGGAGCGCCGGCAGCGATGGCGCTGCGATCAACGCGCTGGGCAAGAAGTTCGAGGAAAAGGGCGGCACGTGGCAGCATTCGCCGGTGGCCGGTTTCACCACCGACATGATGAACAAGCTGCGGGCGCAGATCATGTCCGGCGATCCGCCGGCGTGCTCGCAGCTGAAGGGGCCGGAGATCGCCGCGTGGTCGAAGATCGCGCCGACATTGAACCTGGA
>CAIRTN010000211.1 GCA_903881515.1 uncultured Rhodospirillales bacterium
ACCTGCGCCCCCACGTGGCGAAGCTGCGTCCGCTTGCCGGCGATGATCCTGCTTTGGCTCGAACTGCGCCGCCTCGCCACTGCGCTCGATGAAATGTTCACCGCCTGGCGCGCCGGCCTGCTGCCGCCGCTCGCGCCGTCCCCGGCCGCTCCGCCCGCCCCCGTGGCGGGAACACCTTCGGCCGAACCGGCTGCCCGCCCCGCGCGCCGTCCGCGCACGCCCGTAGTACGTGCAACCCGGCCCCAGCCGCGCCCCATCTCCCGGCCGCGCGCCACCACGGCGCAGCGCCCACCCAATCCCGCACCGCGAAGCCAAAAGCTGCCCACGCGACCCGCACACGTCCGCAATACAATTCTCAAAAATGAGCGTGTTTTGGACTGCGGGAAACCCGCGTCCATTTTGTTACGATATCAAATCAATTGTGTCGCCACCAGCCGCGAAAACACCCCGTCCGCCGCCACCAGCCCGGCAAACGACCCCCGCTCGACAATCCGCCCCCCATCGAACACCAGAATCTCGTCCGCGTGCCGCACGGTCGACAGCCGGTGCGCGATGATGAACGTCGTCCGCCCCCGCATCAGCGCCCGCAATGCCAGTGCCACCCGCGCCTCGGTCGCCGCGTCCAGCGCGCTCGTCGCCTCATCCAGCACCAGCACCGGCGGGTCCTTCAACAGCGCCCGCGCAATCGCCAGCCTCTGCCGCTGCCCGCCTGACAGCGCGCCCCCGCGCTCGCCCACCACCGTGTCGTACCCCTCGGCCTGCGCCACGATGAAATCATGCGCCTCCGCCAACCGGCACGCCCGTTCCAGCTCCGCCGGCGTCGCATCCGGCTTGCCCAGCATTAGATTGTCGCGGATCGACCGGTTCAGCAGCAGGCTCTCCTGGAACACCACCCCGATCGCCCGGCGCAGACTGTCCAGCTTCAACCCCCGCAGATCCTGCCCGTCGATCCGGATCGCCCCGGCAACCGGGTCCCAAGCCCGCTGCAACAGCGCCATGCAAGTACTCTTGCCGGCTCCGGTATGCCCCACCAGCGCCACCACGCTGCCTGGCCGCGCCGTGAACGAAACCCCCTCCAGCACGGCGGGCCCACCCGGATACGCAAAATCCACATGATCGAACACGACCTCGCCGCCGCCGGGCACAAACGCCGCCGCCCCCTCCGGCACCGAGCTGCGCGCATCCAGCACCTCGAAGAACGCCGCCAGCCCCGGCACCTCGTAGAACAGCCGCGCAATGAACCCCATCGCCCCATCCAGCCGCCCGATCAGCAGCACGGCGAGCCCCATGAACCCGACGATCTCGGACACCTCGGCCTTGCCCGCCAGATGCAGCCAACTCCCCGTCGCCACCATCGCGATCACCGCGATCGTGCTCGCCGCCCGGGTCAGCACATTGGCCAGCGCCCACCAGTTCAGCACCGGAAACTGATGCGCGATCACCCGCTCCACCAGCGATCCGAACAGCCTGGTCTCGGCCGCCAGCCGAGTGAACGATTGCACCAGTGTCACATTCGCCAGCGTATCCTGCGCCGTGCCCGCCAGCTCCACGTGCCAACGCTGCGCCCGCTGCTGCCCCGCCTCGGTCTTTCGGATCACCGTCAGCGTCGCCGCACAGAACACCACCACCAGCCCCACCAGCACCAACCCCAGCCGCCAGTTCAGCAACAGGCTCAGCGGCAGCAGCAGCAGGAAGGCAACAAAGGTCGCCAGCTGATCACGGAAAAAGCTCAACCACAGCCAGGCCAGTGCATCCGCCCCGCCCAGCATGATCTTCATCAACCGCCCCGACGGCGCCTCGCCATGGAACCTGGGCGACAGGGTCAACGCATGTGCGAACAGATCGCCCATCGCCGCCAGCCTTTGCCGATGCGCCAGCCGGTCCGCCTGCAACGCGGCCGAAATATTAGCCCCGATCCCCAGCAGCCCGACGCAGCCCCAAACCGCCAGCACCGGCAGCAAATCCACCCAGCCGCCGCCCGCCGTCAGCAACCCGATCACCCGC
>CAIRTN010000212.1 GCA_903881515.1 uncultured Rhodospirillales bacterium
CCTTCGCTCAAACACCAACGCCTGTGCAGCGGCGAAGCCCAATGGTTCTTTCTGGCTTCGCCGCTCAACGACCAACGCCGAGCCAAACGGTCGGCCACCCCACAAGTGAACAGGTTTCCATGTGTGGACGGCTCCTTTGGGTCAAGAGTAATTTGAGCGTTGGATGATGGCGTTTCGGAAGCGTTCATGTGTCCGGCCTGTTTGTGACGGCGCATGGCCGCTGGCCCAGATGGGTTCCGCGCACGAATGCCAAACAAAGACGCGGCTTGTGGAGCCGTTGGAAACCCCGGCATCGCTCGTGCGTCGGTCCGACCGATCATCATCTTCTGCAGTTGCTCTCTTCCCGCGGCACCGCGCCTGAGGTTACGGCGCGATCGGCTGCTGCCGATACGCTTGCCCACGCGCCATCATGGCCCACACCACGCGGGCCATCTTGTTGGCCAGAGCCACCGCAACCAGCTTGCGCGGTCGGCGCTCCAGCAATTTCAGCAACCACCCCGATGCGGTTTTGCTGCCAGGTCTGGCGTGACGGATCACAGCCATCGCTCCCACCACCAGCAGTTGTCGCAGTCGCTCGTTGCCCTGTCGGCTGATCCCGCCAAGACGCTGCCGGCCGCCGGTCGATCGTTCTTTCGGCACCAGGCCGAGCCAAGCGGCAAAGTGCCGCCCCGAACGGAACTGCGAGGCATCCACCGTCAGGGCGAGGGTGATCGCACCCAAGGCGCCAATACCAGGCGCTGCCATCAACCGGCGCGCCGTCGTGTCGGCCTGTGCCGCCTCGCGCAGTTGAGCATCGAGCGCCGCGATCTCTGCGTCCAGATGCGACACCTGCTGGGCGAGCACTGCCAGCATGCGGCGTGCGGCCTCGGGCACCTGGGCATCCTGCGCCACGCGTTCGCACAGCGCGGCCACGTTGGCGGTGCCCTTGGCGGCAATCACGCCGAACTCTGCGGCGTGGCCGCGCAGGGCGTTGATCGCCTGGGTGCGTTGGCGCACCAACAGCTCGCGCACGCTTACCACCATCGCCCCGGCCTGCCGTTCGGCCGACTTGACCGGCACAGCCGACATCCCAGGCCGCCCGGCCGCCTCGCTGATCGCCTCAGCATCATTGCGGTCGTTCTTGCCGCGCTTGACGAAGGGCTTGACGTATTGCGGTGCGATCAGATGCACGTGATGGCCCAGTTCGGTCAGCCGGCGCCCCCAGTGGTGCGATCCGCCACAGGCCTCCAACGCCACCTCGGTGGGAGGCAGCTTTGCGAAAAATGCTTCAAACGCCGGTCGGCTGAGATTGCGGCGAAGCACAGGGCGATCTTGATCGTCGATCCCGTGCAGCGTGAACACAGCCTTGGACGTATCGATGGAAATCCGCTTAAGCTTCATGTGGACGGCCCCGTCGTTTGATGTTCAACAACAGCCAAACCTTGGCACACCTAGGTGATGCCGTGGGGCCGTCCACACCAACAAAGGCCCTCGGCCTTTGGTGGGTCCAGGGCAAAGCCCTGGCCTTGCCTTACGTTGATCAAACTTTCTGCTGACTGGGCTCAATCCGGCACAACACCGCCACGCGGGTCGATCGGCACGCGGGTCTGCCAGCCGGCGATCTGTTCGAACACCGCGGCGGCGGCTAACGCTGCAGCCTCGCCCCGCGGAGGCGCGATCAATTGCAGGCCGACCGGGCGGCCGAAGCGGTCGAAGCCGCAGGGGATTGAGATTGCCGGGCAGTTGGTCAGCGTGATCGCCGAGGTCAGCAGCGAGCCGGCGATGTAGTTGTCCAGCTTCTGGCCGTCGACGATGGTGCGCGCGCGCAGTGCGACGTCCCAGGCCGGGGTCGGGCTGCCCGGGGTGATCAGCAGGTCGTAGGTTTCGAAGAACGTCACGAAGCGGCGATACAGCGCGGCGCGCTCGCGTTCGGCCCAGGCCAGGCGGCTGGGGGTCTGCGCCAGGGCGAGTTCGGTGTTCCAGATGATATCGGGTTTCAGCTGGTCGCGATGGGTCTGCAGCTGCAATTCGCGATCGACCAGAAAATGCTGCGAGCGCAGCGCGAGGAACACGTCGGCGGCCGGGCCGGGGTCGGGGAAGGCTTCCTCGACGATGCAGCCGGCCTCGGCGAAGCGGGCGGCCTCGCGGGCGCAGATCTCACGGGTTTCGCGGTCCACCGGCACGGCGCCGCCGTAGTTCGCGGTGAAGGCGACGCGTTTTGGCGCACGTGGATCGTTTGTGGCTGCAGCGAAGGGGGTGGCGGGGGCGTCGAAGCTCAGCGGATCGCGCGGGTCGTAGCCGGCCATGGTGTCAAGGAACAGCGCCAGATCTGCGGTGGTGCGCGCCATCGGGCCCTGGACTGAGAGCGGGGAGAACAGGTTGGCCGGCGTGCCGCGGGTCACCCGGCCGGGCGAGGGGCGCATGCCGACGACGCCGCATAATGTGGCCGGGCCGCGCAGCGAGCCGCCGTGATCGGAGCCATGACCGAGCCAGGCCTCGCCGGTGGCCAGCGCGACGGCGGTGCCGCCCGACGAGCCGCCGCAGGTCAGCGCGGTGTTCCACGGGTTCAGCGTGCGGCCGAACACCTCGTTGAAGGTGTTGCCGCCAGCGCCGAACTCCGGCGTGTTGGATTTGGCGATGACGATGCCGCCCTTGCGCTCGATCCGCTCGACCAGCGGGTGCGAGCGGGTCGGCACATGATTGGCAAAAATCGGCGAGCCATAGGTGGTGCGCACGCCGGCGACGTCGGTCAGATCCTTGATCACCACCGGCAGGCCGGCGAGCGCGCCTGGCTCGGTGTTGTCGCCCGGGTTGGCCATCAACCGCTTGGCGTGATCGCGCGCGCGGTCCAGGCACAGGGTCGGCAACGCGTTCACCGCCGGCTCGACCTCGGCGATGCGCGCGGCGGCGGCATCGATCAACTCGAGCGGGGTGATGTCGCCGGCCTTGAGCCGGGCAACAGCTTCGGTGGCGGTCAGGCGGATGAGTTCGTGCGTCATGGCCGAAGTATGAAACGGGCCGAGGCCCGGCGCCAACGGCAAATCCGGGGTTAGCTCCGGCGCAGCAGCATCGCCCCCGAGGCATGCACCTCCACAGTCCAGCCCGGCGGCACGATGGTGGTGGCGTCGAGCTGGGTGATGATGGCGGGGCCGGCAAAGCTGGTGCCGGCGCCGAAGGCGTCGCGGTCGTAGACCGGCGTCGCGGTGCTGCCGGCGGTGAAATGCACCCTGCGCGAGTCCGACGGCGCGGGCATCGGCGCGGGGGCGAGGTGCGGCATCACCGGGGCGGGCAAGTGGCCGGTGGCCTCGACGCGCAGGGTCACCAGTTCCACTGGCGTGTTCATGGTGAAGCCGTACAGCGCCTGATGCGCGGCGTGGAACGCGGCCAACGCCGCCTGGGCGGTGCCGGTCCAGGCCACCGCGAGTTCGCCGCCCTGGCCTTCGTAGCGCATCAGCGCGACGGCCTCGGTGCTGCGATCGGCGGGCGGGACCTGCTCCTCGTCGAACCAGGCCGTCGCTTCGGTTTGCAGGGCAGCGAGCAGCGTGTTGGCGGCGGCCTCGTCGGGGGGACCGGCGCCGGGCAGGGTGCGGTGGAACTCGGCCTTGAGGTCGGCGCCGAGCAGGCCCTCGGCACACAGCACGCCCGGAGCGGGCGGGATCAGCACGGTGGAAATGCCGAGCAGATCGGCAAGCGCGGTGCCGTGCAACGGGCCGGCGCCGCCGAACGGCACCAGCACGAAATCGCGCGGGTCATGGCCACGCTCGACCGAGACGACGCGGATGGCACCGACCATGTTGCTGTCGGCAATCGCCAGGATGCCGCGGGCGGCGGTGTGCAGGTCGAGCCCGAGCGGTTCGGCGACCTCGCGCCGCACGGCGGCCTCGGCCAAAGCGGAATCGAGGCTCATTCGCCCGCCGAGCAGGCTGGGCGGCAGATGGCCGAGCACGATATGCGCGTCGGTGACCGTGGCGAAGCTGCCGCCGCGGCCGTAGCAGGCCGGGCCGGGATCGGCACCCGCACTGGCCGGCCCGACGGACAGCGCGCCGTCGGTGATCCGCGCGATCGATCCGCCGCCGGCGCCGACGGTGACCATGTCGAGCATCGGCAGCGGCAGAGGCCATTCGCCGACCTTGCCGGATTGCGTCAGGCCGATCTTCCCGTTCTTGATCAGGCAGATATCCGCGCTGGTGCCGCCGATATCCACGGTGATCAGATCGCTGATCCCGGCCGCGGCGGCAACCGCGCGCGCGCCGACCACGCCGGCAGCAGGGCCGGACAAAGCGGTGACGGCCGGGGCGCGGCGGATGGTGGCAACGCCGGCAACGCCACCGTTGGATTGCATCAGCAGCAAAGGCGCGGTCACCCCGGCCTGCTCCAGCCGGTCGGCAAGCCGGCCGACATAGGTGGACACCGCGGGCATCACCCCGGCGTTGAGGATGGTTGCCAAGGTGCGCTCGTATTCGCGCACCACCGGCAGCACGTCGATCGAAGCGGTGACGGCAACCCCCGGCAGGGCCGCGCGCAGCATGGCCGCGACGCGCATCTCATGCGCCGGGTTGGCGAAGCTGTGCAGCAGGCAGATCGCCACTGCGGACACGCCGAGACGGCGGCAGGCCTCGGCGGCTTCCTCGACCGAAGCTTCGTCCAGCGTGGTCAGCACCGCGCCGCCGGGGGCAATGCGTTCGACGACTTCCAGGATGCGCGAGGCCGGCACCGGACGGCGGGGCTTGCGCCAGGCGTAGAGATTGGCGCGGCGGGGAATATCCTGCCGGCCGATATCCAGCACGTGGCGGAACCCGGCGGTGGTGATCAGCGCGGTCACCGCGCCCTTGCCTTCCAGGATCAGGTTGGTGGCAACCGTCGTGCCATGCAGCACGCGGCCGATATCGGCGGTGCTGGCGCCGGCCTGTTCCAAAGCCAGGCGCATGCCCTCGACAAAGGCCTGGCTGGGGTCGGACGGCACGCTGGGCGTCTTCGCCCGCCAGGCGCGGCCGGTGGCCGGGTCTTGCAGGGTGACGTCGGTGAAGGTGCCGCCAATGTCGATGCCGATGGAGACGGAGCGGTCAGGTGAGGGCATCGACATATTCCGTGCGGTGGAAGGCGCGTGTGCTGGGGCGGTTCAGTCGGGCGGTTGCGGTGGCGGCGGCATCAAGCTCGCCCTCGCGGAGGATGACGCCGTAGTTGCGTGCGGCGGAGGCGACGGAAACGTAGCCCTCCAGCACATCGCGCAGCACGAGGTCGGCCGGGCGGTCATAGGGATGGCCGCGGCCGCCGCCGCCGCCGGTCTCAATGCGCAGGATATCGCCGCGCTTCAGCCTGTTGCCGTCCGACAGCGGCTTCAGCAC
>CAIRTN010000213.1 GCA_903881515.1 uncultured Rhodospirillales bacterium
GCAAATCCTGCGAATACGGCTTACCGTGCTGCCAAAGCATGATCCCCTCCCGGCCAAACCCACCGGAGGCTTACGAATCACACATCCGCACCGCGCCGCAAGATATTCGATTCCAGTCTCGTGGAAACCGCTCTAGAGCGTGATCGTCTGAGAACGATCACGCTCTAGCCATATTTTATCGAGCAATTTCATCGCTTTGTTGATCGCTACGCGATTCAACCTAAAGCGATATTGCTCTAGCCGACCTGCAGGAAGCCCACCAGGCGCTCGGCTTCCTCGGCGACCGGGGTGGAGATCGCGGCGGCCTTGCGAGCGCCTTCGCGCAGTATCGAGTCCACCGTGCCGGGATCGGCCAGCAGACGGCGGGTTTCGCTGGCGATCGGGTCAAGCTGGGAAACCAGCAGATCCGCCAGACTCTTCTTGAAATCGCCAAACCCCTTGCCGCCGTGCTCGCGCAGCACGGCCGCGTGGTCGACGTCCTGCAGGGCCGCGTAGATGCCGACGAGGTTGCGCGCTTCCGGCCGGCCTTCCAGGCCCTCGGTCTCGCTGGGCAGCGGTTCCGGATCGGTCTTGGCGCGACGGATTTTCAGGGCAATTTCGTCGGCGCTGTCGGTGAGGTCGATCCGACTTTGCGCTGAGGCATCGGATTTCGACATCTTTTTCGCGCCATCGCGCAGGCTCATCACCCGGGCGGCGGGGCCTTGGATCAGGCCTTCGACCGGCTTGAAGAATTCGGTGCCGGTGTCGAAGTTGAATTTCTGCGCGATGTCGTTGGTCAGTTCCAGGTGCTGGCGCTGGTCGTCGCCGACCGGCACGTGGCTGGCGTGGTAGACCAGAATGTCGGCGGCCATCAGGTTCGGGTAGATGAACAGGCCGGTGGAGACATTCTCCCGGTCCTTGCCGGCCTTGTCCTTGAACTGCGTCATGCGGTTCAGCCAGCCCATGCGGGCGACGCAGGTGAAGATCCAGGCCAGGCGGACATGGGCATGCACGGCGGACTGATGGAACAGCAGGCTTTTGGCCGGATCGATGCCACAGGCCAGCAGCGAGGCGGCAAGCTCGCGGGTCTGCTTGGCCAGTTCCTTCGGGTCCTGCGGCTGGGTGATCGCGTGCAGGTCGACGACGCAGTAGATGCTCTCCATCTCGTGCTGCAAGCGCACCCAGTTCCGCACGGCGCCAAGATAGTTGCCGAGATGCGGGACGCCGGTGGGCTGGATGCCGGAGAAGATGCGCTGCATGGGACCTTGTTTCCGTTCGAGAAGGCCCGGTTTGTCAGGCGGAACCGCAGCTCCGGTCAAGCCCGGCGTGCGCGCAGCAGGTCCCTGATGCGGAAAGCCCCCAGCACTTCGCCCGCCACACCGTAGGCGGCGAGGCCGCCGGCGATCAGGGCGGCCAAAGCCAGGGCGCGCTGGGCGAAGCTGCCGGTGCCGGGCAAAAGATGCTCGATGCCGGCCACCGCGCCGGCCATCACCAGGGCGGCGAGCACCATGCGCGGCAGGCGGCGGCGCAGCGTGGCATCGATCGCCATCAGCCCACGTCCGCGCAGCAGGATGGCCAGCGCCGCGACATTGGCCCAGGCGGCGCCCGAAGAGGCAGCGGCCGGGCCGAGATATTGCAGCGGGCCCATCAGCGCGATGTTCAGCGCCACATTCAGCACAACGGCGAAGATCGCGACTCGCACCGGTGTGGCGGTATCGCCGCGGGCGAAGAAGCCGGGGGTGAGCACCTTCACCAGCACGAAGGCCGGCAGGCCGGCGGCGTAAACGGCGAGTGCGCGGGCGGTGCTGGCGGTATCGGCGGCATCGAAGGCGCCGTGCTGGAACAGCACGCCGATGATCGGCACCGCGGCGAACACCAGCCCCAGCGTGGCCGGCACGGTCAGGATCAGCGCGTATTCGATGGCGCGGTTCAGGCTGGCATGGGCGCCGGCGGTATCGCCGGCCTGCGCCTGGCGCGACAGGGTGGGCAGCAGCGCAGTGCCGACGGCAACGCCGATCACACCGAGCGGTAGCTGGTTCACCCGGTCGGCGTAGTTCAATACGGAGGCGGTGGAGGTGGGCAGGAAGGAGATGATGAACGCATCCACCAACTGGCTGAACTGGGCGACTCCGGCACCAAGCAGTCCGGGCGCCATGCGGCGGAACAGCAGCCGCATCTCCGGCGACAGATGCGGGCGCGGCAAAGCGAGTCGCATTCCGGCGCGCCGGACGGCCCAGAGAAGCAAAGCCAGTTGCACCACGCCGGAAACCGAGACACCCCAGGCCAGGGCGTGGCTGGCGGTCGGCACATGGCCGACCAGCAGCAGCATGCAGGCGATGGAAACCACGTTGTAGAGCACCGGCGCCGCTGCCGCGGCGGCGAAGCGGTGCAGCGAATTCAGCACGCCAGACAGCAGTGCGGCGACGCAGATCAGCGGCATGTAGGGGAAGGTGATCCGCGCCAGCGTCACGGTCAGCGCGAACTTCTCGGCATCCGCGGTGTATCCGGCCAGCAGCGCGCTGATCACCTGCGGCATGAAAATCTCGGCCAGGATGGTCAGGGTGACCAGCCAGAAGAACAGCACTGCCGCCGCCTGTTCGGCGAAGCCCTGCGCCGCGGCCTTGCCGTCCTTCTCCAGGATGGCCGCAAAGCTCGGCACAAAGGCGGCGTTGAACGCGCCTTCCCCGAACAGCCGGCGGAACAGGTTGGGGATGCGGTTGGCCATAAAGAATGCGTCGGCGATCGGCCCCGCGCCCACCAGGTAGGCAATCAACTGTTCGCGCACCAGCCCGAGCACCCGGCTGGCCATGGTCCATCCGCCAATCGTGAGGATGCCGCGCAACATGTGTCCGCTTTAACCACGGCGGGTGATCCAGCAAAGGGACAAAAGTTTTTTGGTTCTTTTTTCCAAAAAAGAACCGCTGTCTTTTGGCTCTTTGCCGATCGATGATCGTGGTGTGGATGGGGAGGCAAGAAATGTCAGAAGTCAGATGCGCACTAGAAGCCCAAGCCGCGCTGGGCGAAGGCCCGGTGTGGTGCGAGGTCACGAATCGGCTGTGGTGGATCGACATCGTCGGCCAAATTCTGCATCGCTTCGACCCGGCGACCGGGGGCGATGATACCTGGCCATTGCCGGAACCCCCTGGCACCCTGGCCTTGTGCGGCGATGGCCGGATTGTGGTGGCGCTGGCCTCCGGGCTGTCCTGGTTCGATCCTGCTACGGGCGCGCTGACGCCGTTCCTGCCGATCGAGGCCGACAATCCGGCGACACGGCTGAACGACGGGCGCTGCGACCGGCAGGGCCGGCTTTGGGTCGGCTCGATGGCCAGGAAGGGCGGCGGCCCGGTGGGCACGCTGTACCGGGTGTCTGGCAGCACACTGACCGCGATCCGGCCGGGCATCATTGTGCCGAACTGCACCGAGTTCAGCCCGGACGGGCGGACGATGTATTTCGCCGACAGCCCGACGAAAAAGATCGTGTCGTGCACGCTGAACCCCGAAACCGGAGAGATCGGCGCCCCCAAACTGTTCGCCGAGCCGCCGCGCGGCGCGCCGGATGGCGGCACGGTGGATGCCGAGGGGCATCTATGGGTGGCGCTGTGGGATGGCTCGGCACTGGCGCGCTATCGGCCGGACGGCTCGCTGGAGCGGCTGGTCGATCTCCCCGTGCGCCGGCCGACCTGCCCGGCGTTTGGCGGGGAGGGGCTGGCGACGCTGTTTGTCACCTCGGCGCGCAATGGGTTGGACGCGCCGGGGGACGCCGAGGGCGGGATATTGGCATTTGAGCCAGGTGTGTGCGGCTTGCCGGAGTCCCGATTCGCTGCGGCCTAAAGCGCGGAGACGTAGCAGCTCGTCGCGGTGATGGTCGGCGTGGTCAACGGCGCCGGCAGGTTGGCGGGCAGCATGTTTGCCCACGCGGTCGAGGTAATGCTGACGATGGTGTATTTGCCGGTCGCGCCGTTGCAGGCCACGCCGGTGGTCACCGTGACGTTCGCGGTGGTGATCGCGTTCGGGAACAGCCAGCTTTGCACCTTGCTGACAGCGTAGGCCGGCACCGACGGGCAGGCCGAGCTGGTCAGCACCGCGCAGCGCGCGGATTCGATGGCGGCGGATTGCAGCGCGACCTTGGTCCAGCTCATCAGCCCGACCTCGATCACGACGATGATGATCAGGATGGTCAGCGATGCGCAGATTGCGAACTCGGTGGCGACCACGCCGCCGATGTCCCGGGCGAGGCGGCGAGGGCTCATTGCAGCTTGAC
>CAIRTN010000214.1 GCA_903881515.1 uncultured Rhodospirillales bacterium
CGCTGGTCTATGGCAGCGACGAAACCGCGATCGAGATCGGCAAACGCCTGGCCGAAACCCTTGATATCACAGTATTGCTCACCCGCCCGGGCGAGATCATCCCGCCAGCCTCCGGTGCCTTCCCGGTGCTGCGCGGCACCATCGGGGCGGGGAAGGGCCATCTCGGCGCCTTCGAACTGACGGTGAACGACTACGCCCGCCCCTCGCCCGCCTCGCGCGCCGTCCTGCGCTGGGGCACGCCGCGCGATGGCGCGGTCTCGCGCTGCGATATCGTGCTGGATGTCACCGGCAAACCGGCATTGTTCGGCGACCGGTCCGGCTACCTGCGCGCCGACCCGGCCCGGCCTGAGACAGTGGAGCGGCTGATCGCCGAAGCCCAGACCCTGGTCGGCACCTTCGATAAGCCGCGCTATGTCGATTATAATCAATCGCTTTGCGCCCATAACCGCAACAACAAGCCCGGCTGCACCCGCTGCCTCGACCTCTGCCCCGCCGGCGCGATCAGCCCGGCCGGCGAACACGTCGCCATCGACGCCGCGATCTGCGCGGGCTGCGGCAGTTGCGCCGCCGCCTGCCCGACCGGCGCGGTCACCTACGCCCTGCCGCCAGCCAGCGCGGTGCTCCGCCGCATCCGTACGATGCTCATGGCGTATCGCGATGCCGGCGGACCCGATCCGATCCTGCTGCTGCATGATGAGACCCATGGCCAGGCGCTGATCGACGCCTGCGCGCGCAGCGGGCGCGGCCTGCCGGGCAATGTGCTGCCGCTGCGGCTGAACGAGGTGACCCGCAGCGAGCTTGCGCTGATTGCCGGCAGCCTCGCCTACGGCGTTGATTCGTTGGTATTCCTGCTGCCGCACCGGCCGAAGCACGACCCCGAGGGCCTGCGCCGCACCCTCGCTTTGGCCGATGCGATCCGCTCCGGGCGCTGCACCCTGCTGGAGACCGACGACCCCGACGCGCTCAGCGCCCTCCGCAGTGTCGGCAATGCGGTGGCCACGCCCAGCCGCTTCTTGCCGATCGGCGAGGGCCGCGAACTCACGGTGGCGGCGCTCAAGGAGTTGCACCGAGTCGCGCCGTTGGATGACACTGTGCTGCCTGCTGCGGCCCCGTTCGGTGCGATCACGGTCAATGCCGAAGGCTGCACCTTGTGCCATGCCTGCGTCGCCGCCTGCCCCACCGGCGCGCTGCGTGCCGATGACAACAAGCCGATGCTGTTCTTCGCCGAATCCGCCTGCGTGCAGTGCGGCCTGTGCCGCGCCACCTGCCCGGAAAAGGTGATCGCCCTGCTGCCCCGGCTGAACCCGCAGGCCTGGTCAGCCGCCCCCGTGGTAATGAAGGAAGAGGAGCCGTTCCCCTGCATCAAATGCGGCAAGCCCTTCGGCACCCGCAGCAGCATCGAACGGGTTTCGGCCAAGCTCGCCGACAGGCACTGGATGTTCTCCGGCGAGAATGCCCGGCGGCTCGATGTGCTGAAAATGTGCGACACCTGCCGGGTGGAAGCCGTGGTCAACGAGGGATTTGACCCGCATTCCGCCCCGCCACGCCCGCCAGTCAGACTGGACTAGGCCACCAACAGCCGGACCAATCCATAGCTGATCGCCCCCAGGGTCAGCAGCGACAGCGTGACCGCCGCCGTCACCCGCCCGCCGGCGCGGGCGACGACGCGGATATCGACGCCCAAGCCGAGGGCCGCCATCGCCACGATGGTAAAGATCGACGCCGCCAGCGCCATCGGCTGCAGTAGCAGCGGCGGCAACACGTCAAGCGAACGCAGCACCACAAGTATCAGAAACCCAACGATAAACCACGGCACCATCCGGCTCAGCGGCAGCCGCGCCGTCGGCGCCTGCGCCCCACGCTGGCGGTGCACAATGACCGACAGCACCAGACAGACCGGGCCCAGCATCAGCACCCGCACCAGCTTCACCAGCGTGCCGACCTGCACCGCCACCGCCCCCATCGGCGCCGTCGCCGCCAGCACCTGCGGCACGGCATAGACCGTCAGCCCCGCCAGCGTGCCGTATTGCAGCAGCGACAGCCCCAGCGCCGCGCCAATCACCGGCAGGCTGAGCACGGTGATCACCCCCAGCACCGCGGTAAAGGCGATGGACGCCGCCACATCGGCCGCATTGGCCCCGATCACCGGCGCCACCGCCGCGATCGCCGAGTTGCCGCAAATCGCATTGCCGCACGCCACCAGCGTCGCCATCCGCGACGGCAGCCCCAGCGCCCGCCCGACCACAAAGCCCACCACCAGCGCCACCACCACCACCACCGCAATGCCGATCAGCAAGGCCGGCCCGGCCGCCAGGATGGTCGCCGCACTCACCGAAGCGCCCAGCAGTACCACGGCAAATTCCAGCAACGGCTTGGCGCAGAACGCGATCCCCTTTTGCCAAACCGTCCCCGGCTTCCACGCCGTGCGCACCGCCGTGCCCACCAGGATCGCCAGCACCAGCGCCTCGATCCATGCGCGCCCGAACAGCGCGACCTCGACATGCTGCAACGCGGTCGCCACCGCGGTCACTGCCGTGCACAGAAACAGCCCGGGCATCAACGCCACCGCCCCATTGCGCGGCACCGCCACCCCTGGTTCACGGGTCTGGGTGCTCAGGCGCTGTGGTTGAGCCATGCGGGGTCTCCGGTTTAGTTGACCCAACAATGGTAT
The DNA here is from genome assembly GCA_903881515.1 of uncultured Rhodospirillales bacterium. Classification (GTDB taxonomy): domain Bacteria; phylum Pseudomonadota; class Alphaproteobacteria; order Acetobacterales; family Acetobacteraceae; genus CAIRTN01. Next base: position 2,672 of record CAIRTN010000214.1, read on the forward strand.
CGCTCACGCCAAACGTCCAGGCGGCAAGCGTCAGTTGGCGGCATCCTGCATCCCATCGAGCAGCATAGACCAGGCCTGCTGTGGCGAAGTGCCGACGCCGAAGCCACCCGGCCCCGCGTGTTCGCGCAACGCGGCCATCCCCTGCCGGAGATCGAACGGCCCGGGGTTTTGTCGCAACGCGTAGAATTGGTCGCGCCACTGCACCAGATTGCAGCCGTCGCGCGACTCGATCAGCGTTGGTTGCGGCTCCAGCGGATCACCAAGCGCATCCAGTACCCGCGCCAGGCGGCGATCCTCGGTGGTGGGGCGTTGCGTCATCTCGCCGATGAAATCGGTTGCGCCGGCAAACCAGCGCGACGGGCCGAACAGCCGGCGCGGATGATGAAACCGGCCGTTGCGTAGCTGCGCGGCATGGCCCAGCACCCCATCAAGCTGGAATTCCCCCGCCTCCGGGCTGGGGGCCTGCCACGGTGCGGCGATCGCCATTGTCTCGGCCAGGAAGCGCGTGGCTGCTCGCTGGCGCGGGCCGAACAGGGCGGCGAGGAACGGCGCCAGGGTCTCGGGCGGCGCACCGGGCAGACCCGGATTGGAGGGCATGTCACAGACTTGATCCGGCAGCATCGGTTCAACACCGAGGAAATCGGTGATCGCTTCCAGCGTACGCACCGGTGCGGCCTCGATCTCCTCCAGGAACGCGACATGCATCTGCCGCCTCGGGAACACTGCCAGCCAGCGGCGCATGATCGAAACGTAATCGCCTGAACTCAGCGTGTAGTCATC
>CAIRTN010000215.1 GCA_903881515.1 uncultured Rhodospirillales bacterium
GGCGCTGGCGACGCGGGCGGCGCCGGAGTTCTGGCTGGGCATGCTGCTGCTGGCGGCGCTGGCGTTTCAGGCCGGGTGGTTTCCGACCGGCGGGGCGCTGAGCCCGGGGCGCAGCGTCGATGGGTTTGGCGCGATGCTGCTGTCGGGCGATTACTGGTGGCACATGGCGGTGCCGGCGTTGACGCTGATGCTGTACCTGCAGGGGCTGCCGTTGCTGTTGATGCGGGCGACGATGCTGGAAGTGCTGAATGACGAGTTTATCGTGATGGCGAAGATGAAGGGGCTGTCGCGCTGGTCGATCGTGATGCGGCATGCCGCGCGCAACGCGCTGTTGCCGGTGGTGACCGCGTTTGCGCTGGGGCTTGGCGCCAGCATGGGCGGTAATGTGGTGGTGGAGACGGTGTTTGCCTGGCCGGGGGTGGGGCGGTTGCTGGTGCAGGCGGTGCAGGGCGCGGATTATCCGGTGGCGCAGGGAGCGTTTCTGCTGATCGCGGCGTCGCTGGTGACGATGAATACGATTGCCGATCTGGCTTATGCCGCACTCGATCCGAGGGTATCCATCGGTGCGCGGCGTTAGGTCCGCCCTGCGGTTTCTGCGCGGCGAGCCGTTCGCGGCCGTCGGTGCGGCGATCTATGCGGTGATCATCGTGGTGGCGATCTTTGCCGACCGGTTGGCGCCGTATGATCCGAAGGCGATCCTGAAGGTCGGTGCGCGGGTGGCGCGCTATCTGCCGATGACGCCGGAGCATTGGCTGGGCACGACGTCGAGCGGGCGGGATGTGCTCAGTCAGGTGATCTTTGGCACGCGGGCGGCGTTGCAGGTTGGGCTGACCGCGGCGTTTGCGGTGGTGGCGATCGGCACGTTGCTTGGGCTGCTCAGCGGGTATCTCGGCGGGTGGGTGGACCGGTTGATAACGCGGGTGGCCGATATCGTGCTGGGGTTGCCGTTTTTGCCGTTCATGCTGGTGCTGGCGGCGTTGACGTCGCCGGGGACCGGGGTGGTGATTTTCACGGTGACGGCGTTGCTGTGGCCCAATACCGCGCGGGTGATCCGGGCGCAGGTGCTGTCGCTGCGCGAGCGGGCGTGGGTGGAGGCGGCGCGGGTGACCGGGTGTTCGACGGCGCGGATCATGTTTGTGCATGTGTTGCCGCAGGTTTTGCCGTTGGCGGCGCTTTATGGGTCGGTGGCGATCGGTTGGGCGATTTTGGCGGAGGCGTCGGCCAGTTTTCTCGGGTTTGGTGATCCCAGCACGGTCAGTTGGGGGGTGATGTTGCAGGACGCCTATGCCAACCAGGCGTTGTCGCGCGGGGCGTGGAACTGGTTCGGTCCGCCGGGGGCGGCGATTATGGCGATGGTGCTGGCGGGGTTCATGATCTCGCGCGGCTCGGAGAAGCTGTTGTTCCCGAAGCTTGCCGACCAATGAGTTTGCTGAGCGTTCGCAGCCTGCGCGTGACCTATGCCAGCCGGTCCGGACCGGTGCGGGCGGTGGATGGCATGGATCTGGAGGTGCCGGCGGGGTCGATCACCGGGCTGGTGGGCGAAAGCGGGTGTGGCAAGTCGACGCTGGGGCGTGCGCTGATGGGCGTGCTGCCGGATGCGGGGCGGATTGCCGGCGGGCAGGTGGTGTTCGAGGGGCAGGATCTGATCCCGCTCTCGGAGTCCGCGCGGCGGGCGATCCGCTGGCGGCGGATGTCGTTCATTCCGCAGACGGCGATGAATGCGCTGGACCCGGTGCAGCGGTTGCGCGGGCAGATGCTGGAGGTGTTGATCGAGCGGGGCGGTTTCTCGCGGGATCGGGCGCTGGTGCGGGCCGCCGAGCTGTTTCGGATGGTCGGGCTCGATCCGGTGCGGCTGGCGGATTATCCGCATCAGTTCAGTGGCGGGATGCGGCAACGGGCCTCGATTGCGCTGGCGCTGGCGTTGGAGCCGGCGCTGGTGATCGCCGATGAGCCGGTGACGGCGCTTGATGTGATCGTGCAGCGGCAGGTGCTGGATGTGCTGCGGGAATTGCAGGCGCGGTTGAACCTGGCGATGATTCTGGTGACGCATGACATGGCGGTGGTGGCCTATGCCTGTGACCGCGTCGCGGTGATGTATGCCGGGCAGGTGGTGGAATCCGGGCCGGTGGAAGCGGTGCTGGAGCGGCCGTTGCATCCCTACACGATGGGGCTGACGCACGCGTTTCCCGATGTGCATGGCGGATCGGAGGCGTTGGTGCCGATCGAGGGTGCGCCGCCGTCGTTGCTGCATCCGCCGACTGGGTGCCGTTTTGCCGCGCGGTGTCCGTTTGCGCAGCCGCGCTGTCATGCGGAGCCGCCGGCGAGCCGGGCGCTGGGGGCGGATCATCTTGTCGCCTGCTGGCGGGCGGAGGAGGCGCCGGAGCTGCGGGCGCTCGCGGCGACGCCGGCGACGTGGGCGGCAGCATGAGCGCGCTGATCGAAGCCCAGGGCTTGCAGAAGACGTTTCGGGCGCGTGGGCGGCTGGTGCATGCGGTCAACGATGTCAGCCTGGCCGTGGCGCCGGGGGAGGCGTTGGGGATTGTTGGCGAGAGCGGCTGCGGCAAGACGACGACCGCACGGATGCTGCTGCGGCTGGAGGACCCAAGTGCCGGCCGTATTCTGTTCGACGGCGCCGATATCACATCGCTGCGGGGCGCCGCGCTGCGGCCGTTCCGGGCGCGGGCGCAGCTGGTGTTTCAGAACCCGTTTGATGCGCTGAACCCGCGCTTCACCATCCGCCGGTCGCTGGCCGAGCCGCTGCGCAATTTCGGCATTCCGGAGGCCGAGCACGCGGCGCGGATCGACGCCGTGCTGAACCGCGTGCGCCTGACCCCGCCCGAGGCGTGGCTGGATCGCCGCCCGCATGAGCTTTCCGGCGGGCAGTTACAGCGCGTCGTGCTGGCCCGTGCGCTGATCCCCGGGCCGAGCCTGATCGTGGCCGACGAGCCGGTTTCGATGCTGGATGTGTCGGTGCGGGCGGGCATTCTGAATCTGCTGCGCGAGGCGCGCGATGCGCTAGGGCTGGCCGCGATCTATATCAGCCATGACCTCGCGCTGATCCGCTATGTCTGCGAGCGCACGCTGGTGATGTATCTTGGCCGCGTGGTCGAGGAAGGGCCGACCACTGAGCTGATCGCCAATCCGGCGCATCCCTACACCCGCGCGCTGGTGGCCGCGGTTCCGGTGCCGCGGGTGGAGCAGGATCGCGCGGCGCTGCCGATCCGTGGTGCGCTGTCGGACGCGCCGCCCACCGGCATCGGTTGTGCGTTTCGCGACCGCTGTCCGCACGCCTTTGCCCGCTGCGCCGACGAAACCCCCGTTGCCCGTTCGCTGGGCGGCGGGCGGGCTGTCGCCTGCCATCTTGGAGAAGCCGCATGAGCCTTTGCGATCCCGTCACGCTGGAAATCATCCGCGGAGCCGTCCGCGCCGCGCAGGCCGAGATGGAAGCCCTGCTGGAACGCACCGCGATCTCGGCCTTCATTCGCGAGAAGAAGGATTTTTATACCGCGCTGTTCGACGCCGACGGCGTCATGGCGGTCGGCTCCAACGTGCCGATCTTTGGCGATATCTGCGGCCCGGTGTTCGAGCATTTCCCGATCGAGACCATCCAGGAGGGCGATCTCTACTGGTACAACGACTGCTACGGTAGCCGTGGCGCGGTCTCGCATTCCAATGACCAGGTGTTCCTGGCCCCGGTGTTCCATAACGGGCAGCGCTGCGCCTTCGTGATGGGCTGGGCGCATTTCTCCGATATCGGCGGCCTGCGGCCAGGTTCGATTTCCCCTGATGCGACCGACATCTTTCAGGAAGGCATCATCATCCCGCCGACCAAGCTGATCGATCGCGGTGTCACCAACACCGCCACGCTGGAAATTTTCTACCGCAACTCCCGCTATCCCGATACCTGCCGCGGCGACACAAGGGCGCTGATGGCCAGTGTCGATCTCGGTGTGCGTCGGATGGCCGAAATCGTCGAACGGTTCTCGGCGGACGTGCTGGCCGATGCGCTGGCGCAGTTGCTGGCGCGTACCGAGAGCCTGGTGCGGCAGAAGCTGAAGGAGACCTTCCCGGTCGGCACCCATAAATTCGCCGACGCCATCGACAGCGACGGGCACGGCACGGGCCCGCTGCATCTGCGCTTCGCGCTGACCCGTACGCCGGATGACCGCTTTATCTTCGATGCCTCGGAAACCGACGATCAGGCGCCGGGCCCGGTGAACTACCTGATGAACAAGGACGTGCCCGGCACCGCTTTCGCGCTTTACTTCCTGGGCGGCGATCCCAGTCAGGTCTGCAACGCCGGGGGCGCACGGGCGTTCGACGAGATCATCCTGCGGGAGGGTTCGCTGCTGCGGCCGCGCTTCCCCGCGCCGCTTGGGATGCGCGGCATGACGATGATGCGGATGCTCGCCA
>CAIRTN010000216.1 GCA_903881515.1 uncultured Rhodospirillales bacterium
GTGCCGATCGGCGGCCTGATGGAAGGCGAGACGGTCGGCGAGGTGCTGGTCTCGCATGACCCGCGGTTCAAACCGGGCGACATCGTGCTCGGCAATCGCGGCTGGCAGACCCATACCGTCACCAAGGCCGACCGCCTGGCCAAGGTCGACGGCAAGGCCGCCCCGCTTGGCGCCTATCTCGGCGTGCTCGGCATGCCCGGCACCACCGCCTATTCCGGCATGAAGGACATCGGCAAGCCGAAAGCCGGCGAAACCGTGGTGATCTCGGCCGCCTCCGGTGCGGTCGGCTCGGTCGCCGGCCAGATCGCCAAACGCGCCGGCGCCCGCGTCGTCGGCGTCGCCGGCGGTCCGGACAAGTGCCTGTGGGTGCAGGAATCCCTCGGCTTCGACGCCTGCATCGACCACCGCGTGCCCGACCTCGCCAGCCAGCTCGCCGAAGCCTGCCCGAAGGGCATCGACGTCTACTTCGAGAATGTCGGCGGCGCGGTGCAGGCCGCGGTGATCCCGCTGCTCAACGTGTTCTCCCGCATGATCATGTGCGGCATGGTGGCCCACTATAACGACCGGGAGACCTCCCCCGGCCCGAACCTGATGTTCACCGTCGGCAAGCGGGTGCATATCGAAGGCCTGATCGTCTCCGACAAGCCGGAACGCTTCGCCGAATGGCGCGGGCTCGCCGCCCCCTGGGTCGCCGATGGCAGCCTGAAATACCGGGAAACTGTGGTCGACGGGCTGGAGAACGCGCCGGAAGCGCTGATCCTGCTGCTGCGCGGCGGTAATTTCGGCAAGATGCTGGTGCGGGTCGGCAACGACCCCTGATCGGGACGCCGGCGGCATGCTCCACCGCGCGGTGCGTAACAACGCGCTCTGGTGTCATGCCGTCTGCGCCTCCCATGGCAGCCCAGGCGAATTCCACCCCACGCTATGGCTCGCCCGCCACGGCGCGCCACGCTATTACCCCAATGCGATCACTCTCACGCCGCAGATCGATCGCACCGAAATCCCGCGCACCGGCGGCTGGGCGATCAAGGACAGCTACCAAAGCCTGGATCTGCAAGACCTAGGCTTCGCCCCGTTGTTCGACGCCGCGTGGATCGCAATGCCACCGCCCCAGACGACGGCCTCATCCGCTGTGATCATCGCTACCGAACCCGACCTGTCCGCCTGGGAACAGGATTGGTCGGCAGGGCAGGGGGGCGACCCCATTTTCCGCCCCGCCTTGCTCGCTGATCCCGACATCCGATTCCTGCGCACCGCAACCGGCGGCGGCATCCTCAATCGCGGCGCTGATGTGGTCGGCGTGTCCAATCTGTTCGGCGATCCGGCAACAGTCTGGCCCGCGCTCGTGCAAGCCGCCGCGACGATCTTTCCCGGTCTGCCACTGGTTGCCTACGACCGAGGCGACGATCTTGCCGCGGCGCTCAACTTGGGCTTTGCCCGCATCGGTCCGCTGCGCGTCTGGCTCCGCCCGTCGGACTGATCAGTTCAGCCGGCGCGGATCCATCGCCGGGGCATCATCGTTCTGCACCACGGTCAGCCGTGGTTGTGCCGGCATCTGCGCCGTCACCGTCTGCTCCGGCGTCTCGAACGCCGCCACCCGCCGTGCCGGCTTCGCGCCGGCCAGCGTGGTGCGCATCAGTGCGGCGACAAAGCTGCGCCCCCACATCGTCGGACTGCGATCGGCGATCTCCGCCCACAGCGCCTGCCAGCGCGACTTGCGCTCGGCCAGGGGCATCCGCAACGCCTGATCCAGCGCCTCGGCCATCTGATCCTGATCATGCGGATTGACCAGCAACGCCTCGCTCAATTGCCGCGCCGCACCGGCGAACTGCGACAGCACCAGCACGCCGGGATCATCCGGGTCCTGTGCGGCAACGAATTCCTTCGCCACCAGATTCATCCCATCGCGCAACGGCGTCACCAGCCCGACGCGTGCCAGGCGCATATACCCCGCGATCGCGGCCCGATCGGTCGCCCGCGACACGACGCGCAGCGGCTGCCAATCGGGATCGCCCATATCGGCATTCAGGCTCCCGGCCTGCGCATCCATCGCCGCCCGCAGCGTGCGATAGCTCTCGACATCCTTGCGGCTCTCGGCGGCGATCTGCAGCAGCGTCGTCTTGCCGTGCCACTCCGGATGCCGTTCCAGCAACAGCCGGAACCCGGCCAGCCGCTGCATCAACCCCTTGGTCGGGTCCAGCCGGTCAACGCCCAGGATCAGCCTTTGCCCCTCCAGGCTGCGGCGCAATTTCTCACCACCCGCCGAGATCGACATCCGCACCGCGGTCCGCGCAAAGGCCAACGCCTCGATCTCCACCGGGAACACCCCCAGCTTCACCCGCCGCCCACTGATCGTCAGCACATTGCCCGCCAGCCGCACGGCCCCTGCAAGCTGCTGCGCCGCGGCGGCAAAGTTCGCCAGGTCGTTATCGGTCTGGAACCCCAGCAGGTCGTTGGCCAGCAGGTCCTTGACCAGGGCGGCCACTTCCGGGGCGGCATGCAGCACGTCGGGCGCGGCGAACGGAATATGCAGGAAGAAGCCGATCGGGTTCTTCACCCCGCATGCCCGCAGACAGGCGGCCAGCGGCATCAGATGGTAGTCATGCACCCAGATCATATCGTCCGGCCGCAGCAACGTCAGCAGGCTGGTCGCCAGCCGCACATTGACCTCGCGATAGACCCGCGCATCGCGCCGGTCATATTTCATCAACTCCGGCATCGTATGCAGCAGCGGCCACAGCACGCCGTTGGAGAAGTTGTTGTAGTAGCGGTCGTGCTCGTCCTGCGTCAGGTCGATTGTGGCGTAATCGATGCCGTTGGCCTGCTCGGCCTGCGCGATCGCGGCACTCGGCGCCTCGGTGATCCGCCCGCTCCAGCCAAACCACAGTCCGCCGCGCTTTTCCATCAACCCGTCCAGCGCCACCGCAAGACCGCCGGCGCGCTGACCGGACGAAGGCAGGGGAACGCGGTTCGAAACGACGACCAGGCGGGTCATGGGCGGTTCTCCAAGGGCGGGCCGATCTCGGCCCGGTGAGCACCATGCCGCGAAGTCATGGCGAGATAGAGGCAAGCATGCAGCAATTCAGTAACGTCTTTCTGCCGCCGGAATGCGATGCTGTCGAGGGCAGATCGAAGGGGCCGACAGCATTCTCCCTCTTCCGCCGCGCGCCGTTCGGTGGAATTCTGTGTGGATGGACAAGTCCCTCGCTGACACTCTTGCCGCGTGGCGCCGGCACCTTCACGCAAATCCGGAACTCGGGCTGCAGGAGGCGAACACATCCGCCTTCGTCTGCCAGAAGCTGACTGAGCTTGGCGTGCCGTTCACCGCCAATGTCGGCGGCTACGGCGTGGTCGCCACGATCAGTCGCGGCAGTTCCAATCGCAGCGTTGGCCTGCGCGCCGATATGGACGCGCTGCCCATCACCGAGGCAACCGGGCTCGGCTATGCCTCCACCGTCCCGGGCGTGATGCATGCCTGTGGCCATGACGGTCACACCACCAGCCTGCTCGGCGCCGCGGCCTTGCTGAAGGCCGACCCGAACTGGTCCGGCACGGTTCACCTGGTCTTCCAGCCCGCCGAAGAGGGCGGCGGCGGCGCCCGCAACATGATCGCCGACGGCCTGTTCGACCGCTTTCCGATGGAAAAAATCTTCGGCTACCACAACTGGCCCGGCCTCGAAGCGGGCACGGTCATGGTGCACCCCGGCCCGGTGATGGCCGGCGGCGGCCGCATCGAGATCATCATGGAAGGCCTGTCCGGCCACGCCGCCCTGCCGCATCTCACGCGCGACCCGATGGTGGCCGCCGGCCATCTGCTGGTGGCGCTGCAATCCATCGTCGCCCGCAATGTCGACCCGCTCGACGCCGCGGTCGTCACCATCGGCACCATCGAGGGTGGACGCGCCCCGAACCAGATCCCCACCACCGTCACCCTGCGCGGCACCCAGCGCTTTTACCGCAACGAGGTGCGCGACCTGCTGACCGAGAGCATCGCCCGCGTTGCCAACGGCATCGCGATGACCTTCGGCATGACGGCGCGGGTCGACGTTTCCGTCGGCATCGGCCCCACCGTCAACACCAAGGAAGGTGCTGCCATGGCGGTCGAGGCCTGCGAACAGAACGGCATCCCCGTGCGCACCGACCTCAACCCGGCGATGACCGGTGAGGATTTCTCCTGGTTCCTGCACGAAAAGCCTGGCGCCTTCGTCTGGATCGGCAATGGCGAGACCGGGCCGGGCATGGACCTGCACAACGACCGCTACAACTTCAACGACGCCATCCTGCCCAACGCGTCCGGCTTCCTCGCCGGCGTGGCCAAGCGGGCGTTGCAGGGCTGAAGCCGCACCGCCGGCAGGATTATGTCTGACGTTCACGTCCTGCCGGACGGCCTGCCGCCGGCGCAGCGCTGGCGCGCGCTGCTCACTTTATCGCTCGGCACCGGCGTCTCGGTGCTGGGCAGCGCGCTGCCGAACGTGGCGCTGCCGGGCATCGCGCATGACCTGATGGTCAGCCCGGCGGACTCGGTCTGGGTGGTCAACGCCTACCAGATCGCCATCACCGTCACATTGCTGCCATTTTCCGCGCTCGGCGATATTCACGGCTATCGCCGGATCTACACCTCGGGCCTGGTGATGTTCATCATCGGCTCGCTGCTGTGCGCTCTGGCGCCGAACCTGCAGATGCTGGTTGGCGCTCGCGTGCTGCAGGGTCTGGGGGCCGCGGGGCTGATGAGCGTCAATACCGCCCTGGTCCGCTATATCTTCCCGCGCGCCATGCTCGGCCGCGGCATGGGCTTCAATTCGCTGATCGTCGCGGTTTCCTCTGCCACCGGCCCGACGGTTGCCTCGGCGTTGCTGTCGTTTGCCAGTTGGCCGTTCCTGTTCGCCGTCAACATCCCCGTCGGGCTGGTTGGCCTGTCCATGTTCCGCGCCCTGCCGCTCAGCCCGCGCGCCAGCCACAGCTTCGATCTGCCCAGCGCATTGCTGAACGGCGCCACGTTCGGCCTGTTCATCGCCACGCTTGACGGCTTCGGCCACGGCGCCAGTCCGGCGATCGGGCTGGCGCTGCTGGTGGCCACACTCAGCGTCGGCTTCGTCTTCATTCGCCGGCAGGCCTCGTTGCCGGCGCCGATGCTGCCGGTCGACCTGTTCCGCAAGCCGATCTTCAGCCTGTCGGTGGCAACCTCGATCAGTTCCTTCATCGGCCAGACCGCCGCCTATGTCGCGCTGCCCTTCCTGTTCCAGGCCGGCGGTGCCACCGCGATCGAAACCGGCCTGCTGCTGACGCCATGGCCGGTGGCCGTCGCACTGACCGCGCCGATCTCCGGCCGCCTGTCCGACAAATTCTCGGCGGGCCTGCTCGGCGGCCTCGGGCTCGCGCTGATGACGGTCGGCCTGATCTCGCTCGCGTTGCTCGGCAGCCATCCGCCGTTCTGGACCGTCGCCTGGCGCATGGCGCTCACCGGCTGCGGCTTCGCCTTGTTTCAGGCGCCCAACAACCGTGCACTGATCAGTTCGGTGCCGCGCGAGCGCAGCGGCGCCGGCAGCGGCATGCTGTCGACCGCCAGGCTGCTGGGTCAGACCAGTGGGGCCGCGATGGTTGGCCTGGTGTTCCACCTCACCGAGGCCAGCGGAGTAGGGCAGGGGGCCACGATCTCGATCTGCCTCGGCGCCGGGTTCACCGCGCTGGCCTCTGCGCTCTCCGCCCTCAGGCTGATGCGATAGAAGCGAACAGCGGCGCGAACGCACTCCCCTCGCGCCAGAACACCGCCGGCTGGCCCAGCGGCACCGCGACGCTCACCCGCTTTCCGCCATCGAACACGCCGCCGCTCCACACATGCACCCAGCGTGCGCCGGCCGGCAGATACACCTCCCAGCTCTCCCGCGCGGCTTCGTGCACCGGCGCCACCAGCAGGTCGCTGCCATATAGGTACTCGTCCTCTACCGCGTAGCATGCCGCGTCCGCCTCGAAATGCAGGAACAGCGGCCGCTGCGCCGGCAGACCCAGATCGCGCGCCTCGGCGCCGATCTGCCGGAGATACGGCACCAGATGCACCCAGATCCGCGTCATCCGCGCGAAATGCGCCATCACCGCGTCGTCCTGGTCGATCTGCAGATTATGGCCGGGCCGGTTGCCCTCATGCGTGCGCATCATCGGCGTGAACGCCGCCATCTCCGCCCAGCGCATGATCAGCTCCGCTGTCCGCACATTGCCGAACAGGCTGGTGTAGCCGCCGATATCGGAGTGGTGGAACGCATTGCCCAGCAGCCCCGCCGACAGCGCCCCGGTGATCACCGTGCGCAGCCCGTCATGACGGGAGAAATCGACGCACTGATCGCCGGCCCACAGCATCGGGCAGTGCGCCTGCGTGCCGGTGAACCCGGCGCGCATGAAGAACAGGGCCTCCCCGGTCATCCCGGCCTCGGCCACCGCCTGCGCGTTCACCCCGGCCCAGATCGGCGGCCAGGCATTGTGCAGATGCACCGCCTCGCCCTCGGCCAGCACCGCGTCGATCGGCAGATACTCGCCGAAATCCGCCATCCAGCCGGAAATGCCGATATCCAGCATGTTCTCGCGCAGGATGCGCCGGGCGAACCAGTCCCGCGCCGATTCCTGGGTGAAATCGACCACGCCGCAGCTGAACTCGCCGAAATCCACCGCGTAGGTGCCATCAGACGCATCGCGCGCCAGCAGCCCCAGCCGCTCCGCCTCGGGAAACAGCGCCCCATCGGTGCACAGATACGGGCTGGCATAGGCCATGAAGCGGATACCGCGCGCCCGCAGTTCGGCGA
>CAIRTN010000217.1 GCA_903881515.1 uncultured Rhodospirillales bacterium
GACCCGCAGAGACCCGACATCAGCTTCACCCGTTGGGTGTTCCATCCTCGCGATTCCTCATCGCCCACAACACACTGATATTCATGCCAGATTCGGCCCTCCTGTACAAGGAAATCCGCACTCATCCGGGAAATCCGGGTCAAGCAGGCCTTCATAGGGGCCGGCGCCGAGCAGGCCACGCATCATGACCGTGGTGCCCGACCGAGTTGAGCCCAGAACGAAGACAGGGAATTGCTCGCTTCCGTCGTCATAGCCGGGGAATTGGTTTAGCGCCGGCTCGCGGACGATGATATCGGCAAGATCGGGGGCGTTCAGCATCGGCAGGCTGACTCGCTTGCCGTCTTCGGTGGTCACGACGGCCTCGATCCGGCCACATTCCTGCGCCGTCAGCGGCTTGGCGAAATAGGCCGTGAAGGCATGGTTCCCGTTGCCTACGCCACCGTCTCGCAAGTCGATACGAAACAAAGTAGCGCTCGCCGAGGTTAAAACCCGGCCGTTGAGTTCGATGCGGACGACAAACTGCTCGGCGGGTGTTTCTGGCCTCCATACCCAGCCGCGGGCCTCGGTAGGGCTGACGTACTCCAGGAAGCCTTTCACGCGACGACGATCCTCTGCTCTGTCCAAGCGGTCCGGACCCGGACAGTCGATTCCGTGTCCCGTTCTTTGTGTGCGGGAAACTCGATCCGTACTGCCGGAACGCTGTGGCGCGTGACGGGATGCCCCCTTGAAGCACCCAGCAACGACCATCAGCGAGAGCCCATTATGTGCGCTACATTTGATCACGACAACACGGAATCGCCGCAGGAGCGATGCCGTGCCGTTGCGTGGGGTCGGTATTATTTAGCGGCTTGGATCGCCTGCCAGATGCGCTCGGGTGTCGCTGGCATGTCGATATGGGTGATGCCGTGTTCGGACAACGCGTCGACCAAGGCGTTCATCACCGCCGGAAGTGCGCCGGCGCACCCTGCCTCGCCGCAGCCTTTGGCGCCGAGTTCATTGGTCTTGGCCGGAACCGGATGGCTTTCGAACAGAAAGGCAGGAGCGTTGTCGGCGCGTGGCAAAGCGTAATCCATGAACGAGCCGGTCAGGATCTGCCCGGTTTCGTCGTAGACCACGGATTCGCCGAGCGCCTGGCCAATGCCCTGGACGATGCCGCCATGGGCCTGACCTTCTACCAGCATCGGATTAAGAAGAACGCCGAAATCGTTGACCATGTTGTATTTCACGACGTCGGCGACGCCGGTTTCGGGATCGACCTCAACCTCGCAGATATGGCAGCCATTGGGGAATGCACTGGGCACGCCGGGGAAGATCAGGGCGGCGTCGAGGCTCGCGGGCACGTCGTCGGGCAGTTGGATGCCGGCGCGCAGCTTGTCGGCAAGTTCCATGATGCCGATGCCGCGATCGGTGCCGGCGATCGCGAAGCGGCCTGATCCGGCGGATACGGCAAACTCGATATCGGACTCGGCGGCCTCAAGCACATGGGCAGCGATCTTGCGGCCCTTGGCGATGACCTCGGTGCTGGCGGCAGCGATCGCGCCGCCGCCGTTCATTGCCGAGCGCGATCCGCCGGTGCCACCACCGGCGAGCAGTTGGTCGCTGTCGCCCTGCACCAGGCGAATACGGTCGAACGGGATGCCAAGACGATCGACCATAACCTGGGCGTAGGGCGTCCAATGCCCCTGGCCGTAATCGAGCGTGCCGGAGATCATGGTGACCGTGCCATCCGCCTCGAAGCGGATACCGCCCATTTCGTTGTTGGCCGGGGCGGTGACCTCGAGATACTGGCCGATGCCGCGGCCACGCAGTTTGCCGCGGGCGCGGCTGGCGGCGCGCCGGGCGGGGAAGTCGTCCCATTCGGCGCTGGCCAGCGCGCGATCGAGGATCGCGGTGAACTCGCCGCTGTCGTATTTCATGGTGGACGGAGCGGTGTAGGGCATCATGTCGGGGGTGATGTGGTTGCGCCGGCGCAGGTCGATGGAGGAGATGCCCATCTCGCGCGCGGCGTTTTCGATCATCCGCTCCATGTAATAGTTGCCCTCCGGCCGGCCAGCACCGCGATAGGCCCCCACCGGGGTGGTGTTGGTGAACATGCACTTTGTCGCGACATGGACAATCGGGGTGCGATAGACGCCGATGATGTTCTTCACCGTGTTCATCGTCGACGGGATCGACGTGGCGTTCGAGAGATAGGCACCGAGATTGGCGTAGCCGGTCACGCGAAGGGCGAGGAAATGACCCTCGGCATCGAGCGCAAGCTCGATTGTTTGGTCGTGGTCACGGCCATGGCTGTCGGACAGGAAGCTGTCGGAGCGTTCGTCGGTCCATTTGACCGGCCGGCCGAGTTGGCGGGCCGCATGGAACATGCCGACATATTCCGGGTAGCACCCGCCCTTCATGCCGAAGCTGCCGCCGACATTGCCGGTTAGCACCCGCATCTTGTCGACGGGGATGCCCAGCACAGTGCGCATGGAATTGCGCAGGCCGAACACGCCCTGGCTGCCGCTGCGCAGCGTGTGATGACCGTCGGCGCTGACCTCGGCGATGGCCGAGCGTGGCTCCATCGCGCAGACCACGACGCGCGAATTGCGGATGCTTAGCTTGCTTACATGGGCGGCGCGAGCGAACTGCGCGGCGGTCAACGCTTCGTCACCGTAGGACCAGTCCAGCACAACATTGCCGGGCGCGCAGTCATGCAGTACGGGGGCGCCGTCCGCGGCGGCTTCGGCAGCCGTTGTCACCGCGGGCAGGCTGTCGATGTCGAGCAGGACCGCCTCGGCGGCATCCTTGGCCTGCTTGACGGTCTCGGCGACGACGATGGCGACGGGGTCTCCGACGTAGCGTACCTTGTCCTCGGCGAAGGCATACTGCACTGGCTTTGGGCTGGCGCTGCCGTCGCGGTTGGTGCCGGAGACGTTGACCTGCATCGGCTTGAGGCCAGCCGCCTTGAGATCGGCGGCGGTGTAGATGCCGAGCACACCCGGCATTTCGCGCGCCGCCGTGGTGTCGATGCTGTTCAGCATGCCATGCCCGATCCGGCTGCGGACGATCACCGCATAGGTCTGCCCGGGCAGGTTGAGGTCGTCGGTGTAGCGGCCCTCGCCGCGCAGCAGCACGGGGTCCTCAAGCCGTGATACCGGCTGGCCCACCGCGTAGCGGCCGGGGGTGAGCATGTCGGGGGACAGGCGCGAGGGTGGGGCAGCGACGTTCATGGAGCGCTCTCCGGGCGTTGGGGCATCAGCGATGATTTGGGGGATGTATCTGCTACCGCAAGCTTGCGCCGTCATGCTGCACTGCGCAACCCGCTTCGATCGCGATGATTTCCGAATGGGGGACGATCGCGAGACCACGGCCGGCTAAGCGCCCCTGCGCGCCCAGGAAAGGTTGGCGATTGCGAGCATGGCCATCATCGTGGCAGTGACGAGCATGACCACCCCCTGCCAGCCAAAGGCGTGAAACACCAGGCCCGGGACGATTCCGCCCAGCGAGCCGCCGACATAGAAAATGGTCACGTAGAGCCCAACTGCGCTCGACTTGGCGCGGGTGATGTTGGCGCCGATCCAGTTGATGCAGATCGTCTGGGTGACGAACAGACCGCCAGATAGGCCGGCGAGCCCAAGAATGACGAGCGAGAGCGACGGCGCGAGCGTGGCGCATAGGCCGGCGGCGGAAAGCCCGAGCGCGAGCACAAGCGTTGCTACCCGGCCGATACGAACCAGCAGGCGTGTGGCGACGGTCGTGGTGACGATACCGACCAGATAAACGGCAAACACGAAGCCGAGTGCAGATGTAGACAGGTTGTACGGCGCCGCGGTGAGGTGAAAGTTGACGAAGGTGAACACCGCGACATTGGAGAACAGCATGCCGAAGCCGACGGCGCAGGTACCGAGCAGGCGGATGTTGCCGAGGTGGCGGGCATAGGCCGCCAGGCTGGCCCCCAATCCGCCGGTAATCGGCCTGAAGCGCTGTTCCTTGGGCAGAAGCTTGCCCAGAAGCACGGCGCCCAGCAGCGTCATGATCGCGACCAGCACGAAGGCCGTTCGCCAGCCGGCGATATCGGCGATGACGCCAGCCAGAAAACGGCCGCCAAAACCGCCGATGATCGAGCCGATGGTGTAGGCGCCGGCGGCATCCACCGCCTGCTGCCCCTGTAGCTCCTCACCGATATAGGCAACGGTCACGGTAAAGATGAATGGCAACAGCAATCCCTGGGCAAAGCGCGCGAGCAGGAACAGTTCAAAATTGGTCGTGGCGGCCAGCACCAGCGTCGGCAGAAACAACAGCAGGCTGGCGCCAACGATCAGCCGTTTACGCCCGACACGGTCGGAAATGCCGCCGGCAAACGGCGCAACCAGCGCCACGGCGATCAGCGGTGCGGTGACCGTCAGCCCGGTGCGCGCCGGGGCCACGGCGAAATCGGCGGTCAACACCGGCAGGATGGCTTGCGGTGTGTAAAGGTTGACGAAGTTGACGAAGGCGGCCAGTCCGGCGGCCAGGGCGCGGGTATCGCGTTTCACGGAATGGCGGCCGCCATGATCGGCGCGCAGGCGACGGGAAGCCGCGGCGGTGGGGCCTTGGCTTGCGGCTTAGCCGGTGCGCCGATCTGGTCGAACCACCATTGCAGCGTGGCATCGCAGCCGTCGCCTGGCGGCGGCGGGGGGGCCTGGACACATTGCGTCTGGCCTGCCGGACAGCGGAAACGGATGTGAAAATGCGCCGAATGCCCCCACCACGGCCGGATCAGGCGCAGCCAGTACCGGTCACCGGTCACCTGCTCGCACAGTGCTTTCTTGATTGCGGGATTCACCAGGATACGGTCGGTCTCGGGCAGGGCCGCGGCGAGGCGGAGCAGCTCGATATGGGCCGGATGCCAGCGGGTTGGATCCACCGCACGGCCGCTGGGGATAACCAGGCTTGCCGGTTCGAGCGTCTCGCGGTCGGCGACGGACCGGGGCGGATGAGGGGAGGTCAGATCAAAATAGATATCGGCGTCGATGCCCAACTGATGGCTGGCATGTCCGCCGGCGAGCGGGCCACCGCGTGGGTTTGAGATGTCGCCCATATATAGATCCGACATGCCGGAGGCCCGGGCGCGGCGGGCCAATAGCTGCAGCCGCGCGATGGTATCGGGCGCGCCCCAGAAGCTGCTTTTGCTGCCGCGGATCGTTTGCATCCCGGGGGCGTCGTCTGGCAGGCGCACGGCGCCGGCTATGCATCCGCCGCCCTGGCTGCCGATGATCTGCACCGGGCCGGGAGCGGGGCTGCGCGCCGGCGCGGCCGGAGCGGGAATGGTCTCGGGCGCGGCTGCCAACGCCAGCAGAGCCAGCAGAACGACAGCCCGTCTCACGGTTCGTCGCCGCCCGGTCCTCGAATGGACAGGTAGGCCAGCCGTTTCACTTCCTTACGTGCACGCGTGACGCTGTCGAGGATCAGCCCCGCGGTGAATGCCAGGAAGGACATGATCAGAAGGCCGGTGGCGGCCACGCCAGTTGGTAGACGCAGAACCAGGCCGGTCCGCAGGAACTCGATCACGATCGGAATGCCGAGAACCACGGCGATCACCGCAAGCGCCAGCCCCGCGATCGAGAAGAACTGCAGCGGGCGCTCCTCCTTCACCAGGATCACGATGGTGCGCAGGATACGGATGCCATCGCGGTAGGTATTCAACTTCGAGACCGAACCAACCGGGCGGTCCTTATAGCGGGTCTGGACTTCACCGACCGGCATTTTCAGTTCCAGCGCATGCACGGTGAATTCTGTTTCGGTCTCAAAGCCGCCGGCCAGCGCCGGGAAGGATTTTACAAACCGGCGGCTGAACACCCGGTAGCCGGACAACATGTCGGTGACCCGGTTGCCAAAAATCGCCACCACGACCCCGGTCAGGATTCGGTTGCCCAGGCGATGGCCCGGGCGGTAAGCCGCCTTGATATCGGTCACGCGACGGCCGGTCACCATATCGAGCCGATTTTCGAGCAACATGCGGACCATCTCTGGCGCGCTGCTGGCGTCGTAGGTGGCATCACCATCGACCAGCACGTAGATGTCGGCTTCGACATCGCCAAATGCGCGGCGGATGACGTTGCCCTTGCCTTGCAATGTTTCGCGCCGCACCCGCGCGCCCGCTTGTCGCGCGACCTCCGCAGTCCGGTCGGTCGAGTTGTTGTCGTAAACATAAATCGTAGCGCTGGGCAGGGATTCCTGGAACCCGGCGACCACTTGCGCGATTGCGACTTCCTCGTTCCAGCAAGGAATCAGTACAGCGATCGATGGCTGGGTCATCGGATCATCGGAATACTATCCGCCGTGAGAGGTGAAAGTTCAGGAACATGCCCATGGCCACGCCGCCCATAATTGCGAATACGGGTTCGCGGGCGCAAAGCGGGCTGATCGTGACCAAAATCGCATAGGTGCCACGGTTGAGCAAAAAGCCGCTGGAGTTCGCCGCCAGGAACAGCATCCATTGCCGTTTCATGCCGCCAGCTGTGGTGGTCCGGAAGGTCCATATGCGGTTGCCGATCCAGGTGACTGTGGCAGCACAGAGAAACGAAACGACCCCGGCGAGATATAGGCCGAGCGCACCGCGGGTTGCGTAAACCACCGAGGTGTCGACCACAAATCCGACAGCGCCTACGGTTCCGAAGCGCATGAACTGCCCGATAATGGCCATTGCCGGGGGGCCAATACGGCGCCCGAGGAATGCCCGGCTCCAGTCGATGACGGTCACGTGGCGGACCCAACAAGCATATAGAGATTCGAACTGAAAGGGCCTAATCGCAGCCCGGTATAGCCGATACGGGTTGGCCTATCTGAAGGCTGATTCCGTTCAAGGTCGCTCTTGCTCATCAGAATGAGGTTAGACGGCTCCAGCCAATGGCGCTTGTCGAGCAATCCGCAAGCCAAGCGAAAGCCGAGACTGCTGTAGTGCAGCAAAGGGATTCCCGTGTGATGCTCGACGGGAAAATAGCGGTTTGGGATGCTGATGAATACCTTGCGGCCGACCCGCAGCAATTCGCGAACGAAGAATATCTGTGCGGATGAACTGCCGACATGTTCCAGCACGGCATTTGACGTCGCGATATCAAAGGATTGGTCGGGAAAGGGAAGCGGCTTTCCGGCCTCGATGCGTTGATACGTTGTTAGGGGATATGCGGCTTCGAAGGCATCGCCCTGTCCCAGGCCGCATGCGGTGATATTGGCTGGATAGGGGTAGCGGCGCTCAAGGATATTGTCGGCACCGGTGATCACATCGGAAACGCCGATGTCGACAATCCGGGTTTGCGGCCCCGGGGCAAGAGCGGCAATGAAGTCGGCATAAACCCGTTCGCGTGCGAGGAGTGCTATCCGTTCAGAGAACGTTCCGCTGCCTGCCGCCTCATAAAATTTCTGATCGACAGGTTGAGACGTCATTGTCTGGATATACTCGAGGTATCGTGGCTTGCACGTGGTTTGACGCGTCCCATCGGGACCGTCAATCGCCAAAGCGGCCCGGATTGGATTGGTCGTGTCCCACGGCGTGGTGTAGGAGCGGTTCTCCTGAGCAGCGTTTGCTGCGCGGTCAGTCTGCCAATGCTGGCATGTTGACGATGGGATCATCGCTCAGCGGTGCGATGGTTTCCAGGGTCATGTAGC
>CAIRTN010000218.1 GCA_903881515.1 uncultured Rhodospirillales bacterium
GGCGCGGATCGGGGCGGGCGCGGGGGGCGGCAGTTCGCCGGCGCGCCAGAGCAGGAAGATGTTTTCGAGTTTGCCGAAGAGCAGGGCGAAGGCTTCGGCGAGCAGCAGCAGGAGGGGGGCAAAGACGCCGGCATTTTCGGCGGTCTGGGTGAACCGGGCGCAACTGTCCCGCATCATGCGCACGATCGGGTCGTTCGCTGCGGGGTTGTTGCTGTTCACGGTTCTGGCCTTTCACTGTTGAAAGGCCGAATAACTAACCTAAATGTTTATTGGTTGGAATGCAATTCATGCAATACAGCCATGTGAATGAATTTCCAGAGGCAAAGCCTCTGGCCTTGCCTTAAGCCGCCGGCCGCAACGCCACCGTCGCGGCCAGACTCTCACGGATGAAGCCAACGAGGGGTTCGACCAAAGCGGACCGGCCCTCGGCATCGCCGAAGATCGCCATCTCGGCGGTTCCCAGACTTGGCAGTGCCGTTGCCTCGCGCAGTCCGGCGGTCAGGGTGGAGCGGCCGAGCACGGTGATGGCGAGCCCGGCCTCGGCGGCGGCGATGACGCCGAGCAGGCTGGCGGAGGTGTAGACGATTTCGTGCGGGATGTTGGCGCGCGAGAGGGTGGCCAGGGCGCGGTCACGGAACATGCAGCCGGGGGGGAGCATCGCGAGCGGGAGTGGCGCGTTGCGGGAGGCTTCGATGTGTGGGCCGCCTTCGCGGGCGGTGGTCCAGGCGAGGGTTTCGGTCCAGATCGGGGTGCCGGTGGTCTCCCCATCGCGGCGTTTGCCGATCACCAGATCGAGCGCGCCGCGCTCGCAGGCGGCGCGGAGTTCGTGGCTGCGGCCGACTTCGACTTCCAGTTGCACGTCGGGGTAGGTGCGGGCGAAGCGGGCGAGGATCGGCGCGAGGTGCTGCGGCACGAAATGATCGGCGACGCCGAGGCGCAGATGGCCGCGCACCGGCGGCGCGATCATGCGGCGCACCGCTTCGTCGTTCAGCGCCAGCAGCCGGCGGGCGTAGGCCAGCAGCATCTCGCCATCCCGCGTCAGCCGCAGCCGGCGCGAGGTGCGTTCCAGCAGGCGTTTGCGCAGCAGGTCTTCCAGCCGCTTGATCTTCAGGCTGACCGCCGATTGGGTCAGGCCGAGCACGCCGCCGGCGGCGGTGAAGCCGCCTTGTTCGGCGACCGTGGCGAAACAGCGCAGCAGGTCGATGTCGAGGTCCGGGTAGCGCATATCGGTCCTATTTCATCATGACGTCTTTGACGCCGGGCGCCGCCTCCTGGGCGATCACCACGGCCACATCGGCCCACATCCCGCGCAAAGTGCCGGCGGGGATTTCGTTGAGCTGTACCACCTTGCCGCGCTCGTGGCCGGCGGCGTCGGTGACGATCCATTGGATCTCCACCCGCTCCTGCTTGCCTTCGATCGGGGTGACCAGCACCTCGCCCTTGACGGTGAAGTCGGCGGTGGCGGGCGTGTCGACGAGGGTATTGCCGAGTTTTTCGAATTCGCGGCGGATCTGCCGGGTGAGCGAGGTTTGGCCGTCGCCGGGCGCGCCGGTCACGGGCGGCACGAACAGGCGGGGCGGACGGTTGAGCAGCGAGGTGGGGTCGCTGCGTTTGCGCTCGGCCTCGATTCGGGTCAGCAGGTCGGCAATGCGGGGGGTGGCGGCCATGGCGGCGGCGCGAAAGGTTTCGGGCCGCGCACCGGCCCATTGCGCCAGCTCCACCGGCGGGCCCTCGGCGGTGCCTTTCTCGTGACCGGCGGTGTCGAACACGGTGTAGGTCGGCGTCACCTTGCCGTCGCGCAGGCTGGCGCCGATTTCCAGCGACCAGACGCCGGGCTTCAGAGGGCCGGCGATGGCGGGCACTTCGCGCTCGACGAGGAATTCCACCAGCTCGCGCGCCAGCACGCCGCCGTTTTCCTCCGACAGGAAGGCATGCGTCGGCGGCGCGATCATCAGCCGCGCCGGCGGCGGCTGCATCAACGCGCGGCCATTGGCGCCGGGGTTGCCAGCGAATGGACGTGGCAAATTGCCGCAGCCGGCGAGCAGCACGGCCAGCAACAGGGCGAGGAGCCTAGGCAATGCAGGTCACCAGTGCTGTCAGCAGAATCAGGGCAATGAAGATGAACATGTAGGGCATCTTGCCCCAGCTATAGCCCATGATGGGCGATGGTTGAATTGTTCATCATGAGGAAGGGGTTTTTAGGGAAGGCAAGGCCAGGGGCGTTGATCCGCTTCGCGGCTCAACCCCCTGGACCCCACCAAAGGCCGCGGGCCTTTGGAAACCTCTTCATTTGTGGGGTGGTTGAGCGGTTGGCTCGGCGTTGGGCTTGGTGCGGCGGAGCCATAAAGACTCTTTCGGCTTCGCCGCTGCACGAACGTTGGTGCTTGAGAGCCTGTCTCTAAACGATTTCGGAATATACTCTTCGGTACGCCAAAGACCGCCCCGGGTCGTGCGGGGGCGTTCGACTCGGTGCAAAGATCAAGACTTTTGAGACGCCATATGAAGGCATTCGCTCGGAAAGTTTAAAACGCTCGGCAAAAAATTCAGTCCTTTGGCCGATTTTCGTTGGAACTGCATAGCGCGGGGCGGCCGGCGTTGGTTAAGCGATAACA
>CAIRTN010000219.1 GCA_903881515.1 uncultured Rhodospirillales bacterium
GGCGCGGAGGGGAAGGCCGGTGCCGCCGTATTCCTCGGGGATGAGGGCGGAGAGGAAGCCGGCGGCGGTCAACTCGTTGATGAAGGTGGTGGGGTAGGCTTCGCGGTCTTCGAGGTCTCGCCAGTAGGCGCCGGGGTATTTGGCGCAGATGCGGCGGACGGCCTCGCGGAGTTCGGGGTAGTCTTCGCCCGCGGGCACCAAAGTGAGGTTTGCGTCGTCCATGTCAGTTCCTCCGTTTGGGGCAGGGATATCATGCGTGGAGGGTGCGTTGACCCCCCTTGGTTTGGCTTTCTAGGGTGCGTGCGAAGCAGGAGGACGCGCCGATGCCGACCACGAAGCCGCTCGCCGGGATGAAGGTGCTGGAGATCGGGCATTCGATCGCGGCGCCGTATGCCGGGATGATTCTGGGCGAGCTTGGGGCGGATGTGATCAAGCTGGAGAATGCCGGGGCGGGGGATTATGCGCGGGGGTGGGGGCCGCCGTTCTCGGACGGGGTGGCGACGACGTTTCAGGCGATGAACCGGGCGAAGCGGGGGATCACCGCGGATCTGCGCGATGCGCGGATGGTGGCGCGGGTGCGGTCTTTGATAATCAATGAGATGGACGTTGTTCTTCATAATCTGAAGCCAGGGGCGCTGGATCGGCTGGGGTTGGGAGCCGACGGGCTGCTGGCGGAAAAGCCCGGGCTGATTTTCTGCGAGATGGGGGCGTTCGGGCATGTCGGGCCGCTCCGCGATCTGCCGGGGTATGACCCGTTGATGCAGGCTTTTGGCGGGCTGATGTCGATGTTGGGGGAGGATGGGCGGCCGCCGGTGCGGGTGCCGGTGTCGATCATGGACCTGGCGACGGGGATGTGGACGGTGATCGGCATCCTGGCGGCGCATGCGGAGCGGGTGCGGACCGGGCGGGGCGGTCGGGTGGATACGTCGCTGTACGAGACGTCGTGCGCGTGGATGAGCATTCCGCTGGCGAATTACGTGGAGGATAGGATTCTGCCGGTGCGGTCGGGCAGCGGGGTGACGATGATCGTGCCGTATCAGGTGTTCGCGACGGCGGACGGGTTCCTGATGGTGGCGGCGGGGAACGATAATCTGTTCCAGAAGCTGTGCGGGGCGCTGGGGCGGGGGGACCTGGCGGGGGATGCGCGGTTCAAGGCGAATGCGAGCCGGGTGAGCCATCGCGACGAGCTGATCAGCAAACTGTCGGAGACCTTCGTGATGGGCACGACGGCGGATTGGAACGGCAAGCTGACCGAGGTCGGGGTGCCGAACGGGCCGGTGCAGACGCTGGATCAGGTGATCGCGCATCCGCAGACCGAGGCGCTGGGGATTTTGCAGAGCAGCCCGGATGGGCGGCTGCGCACGATCGGGCTGCCGATCAGCTTCGACGGGGTGCGGCCGGCGTTCGAGGTTGGGCCGCCTGGGTTGGGCGCGCATAATTCGGAAGTGTTGGGTTGAGGGGTAAGGCCAGGGCTCTGCCTCATGAGCGCGCAGTCAAGGCTTGCGGGCAGCAATAGGCTGAAAGAAAAAGGTTTTTAGGCAAGGCCAGGGCTCTGCCCTGGACCCGCCAAAGGCCGAGGGCCTTTGGAAACCCTTTGATAAGAGGGTTGACCGGTTCGCTCAGCGGTGGGCTTGGAGCGGAGGAGCCATTAGGAGTCTTTGGGCTTCGCCGCTGCACGAATGTTGGTGGTTAAGCAAATGGATGTGGGGTGCAGGGGACTGAGTCCCCTGCTGGGTCCAGGGCAAAGCCCTGGCCTTCCTCAGAGCACAGCGGCGACCTCGTGGCCGCCGTCCCAGATCATTTTCAGGGCGACGTAGAGCACGATGAACAGGCCGATCCAGGCGACCCAGCGCTGTTTTTCCAGCAGCGTGGCGACGTAGTTGGCGGCGACGCCCATCAGCACGACGGAGAGCACCAGGCCACCGGCGAGGATGTAGGGGTGATCGTGGGCGGCGCCGGCGACGGCGAGGACGTTATCGAGGCTCATCGAGACGTCGGCGACGATGATCTGCACCATTGCCTGGGTGAGGGATTTGGGTTCGGGCTTGGTGCCACGGCCGGTGGGGCGGCGGAGTTCGCGGAACATCTTCCAGCAGACCCAGAGCAGCAGCACGCCGCCGGCGAGGATCAGGCCGACGATGGCCAGGAGTTGCAGGGTGACGGCGGCGAGCGCGATGCGCATCAGGGTGGCACCGAGGATGCCGACGATGATGGCGGGGCGTTTTTGGCGTGCGGGCAGGCCGGAGACGGCCATGCCGACGACGACGGCGTTGTCGCCGGCCAAGGTGAGGTCGATCAGCAGCACCTGGAGCAGGGCGGCGAGCTGTGCCATCAGGGCGCTGTCATGCATCGAACGGTCCTTGTCGGTCGGGAGGGCTCCCCCTACACGAAAAACCGCTTAGCGGAGATTGCAGACAGATGGTTCCTCGTTACACACGGCCGGTGATGGCGGCGATCTGGGCGCCGGAGAACCGGTATCGGATCTGGTTCGAGATCGAGGCGCTGGCGGCCGAGGCGATGGCTGAGCTGGGCGACATTCCCGAGTCGGCGGCGCGGAATATTCGCGAGAAGGGCGGCGCCAAGCTGGCGGCGATCAGTGCGGCCGATGTCGAGCGGATCGACGAGATCGAGCGGGTGACGCGCCATGACGTGATCGCGTTCCTGACCTGGCTGGCCGAGGCGATCGGCGATGACAGCCGGTTCGTGCATCTGGGCATGACCAGTTCGGACGTGCTGGACACCACGCTGTCGGTGCAGCTGACGCAGGCCGCCGACCTGTTGATCGCCGATATCGATGCGGTGCTGGCGGCGCTGAAGACGCGGGCGTTCGAGCACAAGCATACGGTGACGATCGGGCGCAGCCACGGCATCCATGCCGAGCCGACCAGCTTCGGGTTGAAGCTGGCGGGGCATTACGCCGAGTTCGTGCGCAATCGGGCGCGGCTGGTGACGGCGCGGGCCGAAGTGGCGGTGGCGGCGATTTCCGGGGCGGTGGGGACGTTCGCGCATCTGGACCCGCGGATCGAGGGCTACGTGGCGGAAAAGCTGGCGCTGGCGGTGGAGCCGGTGTCGAC
>CAIRTN010000220.1 GCA_903881515.1 uncultured Rhodospirillales bacterium
AGAGGCACAGAGGACACAGAGGTAGAAAGAAAAGGGGGGAGGGTCTTTTGTGCTCATGTTCGAATGCAGGGTTTTCACGAATTTTGAATTGAAAATATTCCAGAAAAATTTCTTCTCATATATTCCCTCATCTTCCTTCTCACTTTCTTCCTCATTTTTCTTTCTACTTCTGTGTCCTCTGTGTCTCTGTGGTCACTCTACTTACTTGCTTTCTTCCGCTATCACCAACGCCGCGCCACGCGGATTGACGGTTGGGGTGGAAAGCGTTTGTGCTTGGGGCGAGCGAAACGGACCAGGAGACAGCGACATGCCCCGCGCCACGATCATCGACTGCGATCCCGGCACCGACGATGCCATCGCGTTGCTGCTGGCGATGGGTTCGCCGGAGATTGATTTGCGGCTGGTGACGGCCGTGGGCGGCAATGTCGGCCTTGGCATTACCTTGGCCAATGCGCGGGCTTTGGTTGCGTTGGGGGGATCGGCGGTGCCGGTGGTGGGCGGGGCTGATCGCGCTTTGATGCGGCCGTACCAGGAAGCGGCGTATGTGCATGGTGAAAATGGGTTGGGTGGGGTGGTGCTGCCGCCGGGGCCGCCGGCGGCGCCGGGGCTGGCGGTTGATGCGATGCGGGCTTTGCTGCGGCAGGCGGCGCCGGACAGTGTCACGTTGGTTGGCATTGGGCCGGCGACGAATCTGGGGCTGGTGCTGGCGGCCGAGCCCGAGCTGGCCGGGCGGGTCGCCGAGATTGTGCTGATGACCGGGGCGTGGGCGGAGGGCAATGTGACCCCGGCGGCGGAGTTCAATGCCTGGAACGATCCCGAGGCGCTGCAGATTGTGCTGTCGTGCGGCCGGCCGATCACGCTGGCGACGCTTGAACTGACGGCGCAGGCGGTCTGCACCCCGGCCCGCATTGCGGCGTTGCGGGGGTTGGGCGGCGGTGCGGCATTGCGGGCGGCGTGTGCGATTGAGGCGACGGTGCCGCCGTCCAAGCGGCTGGGCATTGACGGGCATCCGGAGCATGACGCGTGCGCGGTGGCCTGGGTGGTTGCGCCGCAGCTGTTCACCAGCCGGATGGTGTTTGCGGAAGTGGATTGCGGCAACGGGCCGGGGCGGGGGCAGACCTTGATCGACCGGTGGGACCGGCTGAAGCGGACAGCGAATGTGCGTTTGCTGGAGACGGTGGATGCGGAGGGGTTTTTCCAGTTGCTTGGTCAGGCGCTGACCCGGCTTGCCTAAAGCTGCGCCCGTGCCAAGCTGCGTTCCGACGTTCCAGGAGCCACAAATGTCTGCATCCAGCTGGCGCGAGCGCGCCGCCACCGTGTTCCGCTGCGAGAAGAAGCCCGCGACCGGCAGCAAGGGCATGGTTACCAGCAACCACCCGCTGGCCTCGGCGGCCGGCGCCGAGATGCTGGCGGCCGGCGGCAATGCGGTTGATGCCGCCATCGCCACCTTGTTTGCGTTGACCGCGGCCGAGCCGATGATGGTTGGCATTGTCGGCGGCGGCACCGGGCATCTGCGGCTGGCCAGCGGCGAGCATGTTGTGATCGACGGCATGGCGACGGTGCCGCGCAATGGGTCGCCGACGATGTACCGGCCGATTCCCGGCGCGGCGCGCGATGTGTTCGACACCGTGGATCGCGAGAATACGGTTGGGCCGAAAGCGGTTGCCGCCCCCGGCAATCTGCGCGCGTGGTGCCAGACTCTGGCGCGATTCGGCACGTTCAGCCTGGACGATGTGCTGCAACCGGCGATCCGCATTGCCAGCCGGGGGTTTCGGGTGACCCCCTATCTGAACCACTGCATCACCGAGGCGGCGCCGGACCTGCGGCTGAGCCCGGCGGCGTGTGCGGTTCTGCTGCCCAATGGCGATCCGTTGCAGCCGGGGGATCTCATCCGCAATCCGGACTATGCCGAGACGCTGCGCTTCATTGCCAAGGAGGGCGAAGCGGCGCTGCATGGCGGGGCGATTGGCGATGCAGTGACCAGTTATATTCAGGCCAATGGGGGCTATGTTTCCCGCGAAGACCTGGTGAATTACACGCCGATCGACCGGGCGCCGATCCGCGGGAGTTATCGCGGTTTCGAGATCGTCGCGCCGCCGCCGCCGGCTGCTTCGGGCGTGCATATCACGCAGATGCTGAACATCCTGGAAGGGTTCGACATCGCGGGGCTTGGGTTTGGCTCGGTGGAGAATGTGCATCTGCTGGCCGAGGTGCTGAAGATCGCTTTTGCCGATCGGGAAGCCGCGTCAGGCGACCCGGCGTTTGTCGATGTTCCGGTGGAGAAGCTGATCAGCAAGGCCTATGCGGCGGAGCGGCGCGCCTTGATCGACATGGCGCGGGCGCAGGTATGGTCGGCCGGGATTTCGCCGGCGACCAGCGCCTATACCACGCACATGACGGCCGCGGATTCGTTTGGCAACGTGGTGGCCAGCACGCAGACGATCAATTCCACCTTTGGCGCCCGCTTCATTGTTCCCGGCACCGGGCTGATTCCGAACAACTACATGAACAATTACGACCCGCGGCCGGGCAATGCGTTGTCGATTGTTCCGGGCAAGCGGGTTACCACCTCGATGGCGCCGACCATGGTTTTGAAGGATGGCGTGATCCGCTTTGCGCTTGGCCTGCCCGGCGGCAAGCGGATTTTCCCGTCGGTGATGCAGGCTCTGGTCAATCTGCTCGATCATGGCATGTCGTTGCAGGAGGCGGTTGAGGCGCCGCGGGTGTGGACCGAGGGCAATGCGCTGGAGATGGAAGGCGCATTTGCCGAGAACACGCTGCGGGCGCTGCGCAAGAAGGGGCATGTGATTCAGACCCTGCCGACGGTGGCGGGCGGGATGAATGGCATTGCTTTCCTGCCTGATGGCAGCCTGTTGGGGGCGGCGTGCTGGCGCGCCGATGGTACGGCGATTGGTGTGGGTGGCGGGTTGGCGCGCGAGGGTGTGCGGTTCTGGCCGGATGCGCCTTTCATTTAAGAGACCGGTTGGTCATTCTACTCCAGCGCCCCTCCGACGGCGATCTGCTACGCTCCGGTGCTCACGGCTACGAGGCCGCTCCGCTCCGGTGCTCGCACATCACCACCGGGCGGCGGCCAAGCGGCCGCCGCTGACTCGCTGGAGCGAATTCTCAAACGGTCTCTGCGCGGAGTGCTGCTTCGATCAGCGGCAGCATTGTCGCTGCGGCAGTGGTCGGGCTTGGCCGGCTGTGTGATCCTGGCGCAACGAACAGGGAGGGGCTCGTCATGACGCAACGCTTTGCCGGCCGTGTGGCCGTGGTTACGGGGGGGGCCTCGGGCATCGGCTTTGCCATTGCCGCCCGTCTTGCCGCCGAGGGCGCCCGGCTCGCGGTGTGGGATAATGACGCCGCGGCGCTGGCTTCGCTGCCGGGGCGGCTGGGCGTTGAGGTGCTGGCGCAGCGGCTCGATCTGACCGACGCCGCCGCCGTTGAGTTGGCCGCGCAGCAGACCGCGGACACGCTGGGCAGCCTCGATATCCTGGTGGCGTCCGCGGGCATTACCGGGCCGAATTTTTCGACCTGGGATTATCCGATCGATGCCTGGCAGCGAGTGATCGATGTCAACGTCAATGGCGTTTTCTACTGCAACCGCGCGGTGGTGCCGCATATGCGCCGGACGGGGTGGGGGCGGATCGTCAATATCGCTTCGGTCGCGGGCAAGGAGGGCAACCCCAACGCGTCGGCCTATTCCACCTCGAAGGCGGCGGTGATCGGGTTGACGAAGTCGCTCGGCAAGGAACTCGCGAACACCGAAATCCGCGTCAACTGCGTTACCCCAGCCGCGGTGCAGACGCCGATATTCAACCAGATGAACCAGTCGCAGATCGATTTCATGCTGTCGAAGATCCCGATGGGCCGGTTTGGCACCGTCGACGAGGTGGCGGCGCTGGTGTGTTGGTTGGCGAGCGAGGAAGCCAGCTTCAGCACCGCGGCGGTGTTCGACTGCTCGGGCGGCCGCGCGACTTACTGAGCACGGTATGGCTGATCCCCGGCGGGGGATGAGCATTTCTCTTGCGCATGCCATTCATGATCACCATCATGAATGGCATGCGTGTCAGCAAACCCGTCCGCGAGGCTCATCGCGCCGCGATTCTCGATCAGGCCGGAAGGCTGTTTGGTCGCCGCGGCATCGATGCGGTGGCGATCGCCGATATCACCGCGGCGGCGGGCCTGACGCATGGCGGGTTTTACGGCCATTTCGCTTCCAAGCAGGCGCTGGCCGCGGCGGTGGTGCGCGATAACCTGCTGACGGGGGCGGCCGCCTGGCAGTTGCGCGCCGACCGCGCCCGCGCGGCGGGAGGCGACCCGCTGGAAGCGGTGATCCGCGGCTATCTCACCGAGAAGCATCGTGATGCGCCGGAGTCAGGCTGTTGTCTTGCCTCGCTTGGCCCCGAGGTGATGCGGGCCGGGCCGCCGCTCGCCGATGCCTTGCGCGAAGGCACCGAGGCGCTGCTGGCCGTGCTGACGCCGCTGGCGCCGGCCGGGAAGGCTGCGGGTATCCTGGCCACCATGCTCGGTGGCATCAACCTCTCTCGCGCGCTTGCGGCCGATCCGGCCGCATCGCGTGCGGCCCTTGATGCGGCGATCGCCGCAGCCCTGTCGTAGGAAACACCATGTTCGCAGCACCCCTTGCCGCCGCACTCGCCCGCCGTGGAATCCATTACGGATGGATCATGGTTGCATTGACATTCCTGGTTGCGCTCTCGACCGCGGCGGCCATGGGCATGCCGGGGGTGCTGATGGCGCCGCTGCGGGCGGAATTTGGCTGGGAGACCCGCGATATCGCGGCGCCGATGGGCGTGCGGCTGGCGCTGTACGGGCTGGTGGCGCCGTTCGCCGCGGCGCTGATCCAGCGCTACGGGATGGTGCGCATCGTTGCCATCGCGCTCAGCACGGTGGTGGTTTGCGTGCTGAGTTCCACGCAAATGACCACCTTATGGCAGTTGTGGGCGACATGGGGCATTCCGCTGGGCCTGGCCACGGGGATGACCGCGCTGGTGCTTGGCGCCACGGTTTCCAGCCGCTGGTTCACTGCGCGGCGTGGCTTGGTCGTCGGGCTGCTGACGGCGGCAAATGCGACCGGGCAATTGATCTTCCTGCCGCTTGCCGGCTGGCTGTCGGAGCATGTCGGCTGGCGGGCCGCCGTGCTGCCGCCGATTGCGCTGTGCGCGGTGTCTCTGCTGCTGGTCGTCCTGTTCGCGGTCGATTATCCGGCGACGCTGGGGCTGGCGCCCTATGGCGAAACCACGATCGTCAAGCCGCCCAGGTTTGTCGCCGGCAATGCTGTGCGCAACAGCTTCCGCGCCCTGGCCGATGCATCGGGCAGTTGGGTGTTCTGGGTGCTGTTTTTCAGCTTCTTCGTCTGCGGCCTGTCGACCAACGGGCTGGTGCAGATGCACTTCATTCCGCTTTGCCTGGACATGGGGTTGGCGCAGACAGCCGCCGCGTCCGTGCTGGCGCTGATCGGTGCTTTCGATTTCGTTGGCACGATTTTGTCGGGCTGGCTGTCGGACCGCTACGATAACCGTTGGCTGCTGTTCTGGTATTACGGGCTGCGCGGCGTCTCGTTGCTGCTGTTGCCGTATGCCGATTTCACCTTCCTCGGGCTCAGCATGTTCGCGGTGTTCTATGGGCTCGACTGGGTGGCGACGGTGCCGCCGACGGTGCGGCTCACCGCGCAATCATTTGGCCGGGAACGGGCGCCGTTGATCTTCGGCTGGGTGTTCACGGCGCATCAATTGGGCGCCGCGGTGGCGGCGTATGGCGGCGGGTTGTCGCGCGATACGCTGGCCAGCTATCTGCCGGCCTTTATCGTTGCAGGGGCCGCGTGCATCATAGCGGCAGCTTCGCTGCTGACGGTGAAGCGGCGGGCCGCAGCCGCGGCGGCGCACTGAGGCAGCGCTGGTTACGGGGACGGCGCGGTTCCTGTCAGCCTCCCGCCTGGCAACGGGCGAGGGGCGCCGGTGGTGCCGGGGAAGCTCAAAGGCAATCCCCGCAGCACCCGGACGGCCAGCAGGCCGAAACACTGCGCTTCCAGCGCATCCCCGTTCCAGCCGACCGCCTCGACCGGTTCCACCGGTACGCCCAGCCGCGCCTGCAACGCCGCCATGATCGTCGGGTTCAGGCGGCCGCCGCCGGTGACCAGCCAGCGGCGCGGCGCTTCGGGCAGGCGGGCACTGGCGGCCGCGGCGGCGGTGAAGGCGACCAGGGTAGCTGCGCCATCGGCGATGCTTAGCGCAGCGACGCCGCTTGCCTCCAGCGCGCGGGCGAAATCCAGCCGGTCGAGCGATTTGGGCGGCAGACGCGCGAAATAGGGGTGCGCCATCAGCCGCGCCAGCACCGCGGCATCGACGCGGCCTTGGGCTGAGACCTGGCCATCGAGGTCGAACGCGAGATTGGTGCGCGCGGCGACCCAGTCATCCAGCGGGCCGTTGCCGGGGCCGGTGTCGAAGGCGAGCAGGGTGCCGTCGCGGCCGATCCAGGTGACATTGCCGACGCCGCCGAGATTGAGCACGGCCAGCGGGCTTTCGAGGTTGGCAGCCAAAGCAGCGTGAAAGATGGGCACCAGCGGCGCACCCTCGCCACCCGCGGCGACGTCGGCAGTGCGGAAATCATAGGCGACCTGGGTGCCGCTGGCAGCGGCCAGGGCGGCGGCATCGCCGATCTGCCAGGTGCGGCGCTCAGCGGGTGCGTGCAGGATGGTCTGGCCGTGAAAGCCGATGATGTCGGCCGGGCGGCCGATGGCGGCCACCGCCTCAACATGGCGGCGGGTCAGCCGGGCGGTGACGTCCGCCACCAGGGGGTTGTCGGCGGTCATGCCGGGCGCGAGGTCGAGCAGGCGGCGCAGGTCGGAGCGCAGCAGGTCGTCATACGGCATGGTCAGGGCGGGCCCGGTGGCGAAGACTCGTTCGCCGTCGGTTTCGATCCAGGCGGCGTCGACACCGTCCAGCGAGGTGCCGCTCATCAGGCCAATGGCGCGAAGCTTTTCGTTTTCCATGGGATCATGCTAACCCGCCCGCCCGAGAAGGGACACGCCAGCATGCCGACATCCGAATTCCTGCACGAAGCCACCGAGCGCGGCTTCGTTTTCCAGTGCACCGACACCGAGGCGCTCGACGCAGCGCTGCGCGCCGGCACGGTCAGCGGCTATATCGGCTTCGATGCCACCGCCAACTCGCTGCATGTCGGCAGCCTGGTGCAGATCATGCTGCTGCGGCTGATGCAGCGCACCGGGCAACGCCCGGTCACGCTGATGGGTGGCGGCACGACGCGGATCGGCGACCCTTCGTTCCGCGACGAGGCGCGGCAGTTGCTGAGCGATGAGCAGATCAACGCCAACCTGGCCGGCATTCGCCGCTGCTTCGATCCGTTCATCCGCTTCGGCGACGGGCCGACCGACTCCTTCATGCCGAACAGCGCGGAGTGGCTGGACAAGCTGGGCTACATCGAATTGCTGCGCGAAGTCGGCGTGCATTTCTCGGTCAACCGCATGCTGTCGTTCGACAGCGTGAAGTCCCGCCTGGATCGCGACCAGGGGCTGACCTTCCTGGAGTTCAACTACTCCATCCTGCAAAGCTACGATTTCCGCGAACTGAACCGGCGCTATGGCGTCACGCTGCAGATGGGCGGCTCGGACCAGTGGGGCAACATCGTCTCCGGCATCGATCTGTGCCGGCGCACCGATGGCAAGCAGGTGTTCGGGCTGACCACGCCCCTGATCGCCACCGCGTCGGGCGCGAAGATGGGCAAGTCAGCCCAGGGTGCGGTGTGGCTGACTGCCGACCGGCTGCCGGTGTTCGACTACTGGCAGTTCTGGCGCAACACGGAGGACGCCGATGTCGGCCGTTTCCTGCGCCTGTTCACCGACATGCCTCTGGCTGAGATCGCTCGGCTTGAGGCGTTGCAGGGGGCCGAGATCAACGAAGCGAAGAAGATCCTGGCAACCGAGGCGGCCGCGCTGGCGCATGGCCGGGCCAATGCCGAAACCGCCGCCGAGACGGCGCGGCAGACTTTCGAGACCGGCGGCGGCGCCGAAGATCTGCCGCGGGTGACGATCCCAGCCGCGGACGCCGCCGAAGGCATTCCGGCGTTTCGGCTGTTCGCGCTGGCCGGGCTTGCCGCCAGCAACGCCGAGGCACGCCGGCTGATCCGCGGCGGCGGCGCGCGGGTGGCCGATGCGTTGGTGTCGGATGAGGCGATGCTGGTGTCGGCGGCGCAGTTGGCCGATGGGGTGAAATTATCGGCCGGCCGCAAGCTGCACCGACTGGTGCAGGCGGTTTAGGGGAACACCGTGGAACTCAGGCTCGACGGCAGGACCGCGATCGTTACCGGCGGCAGCACGGGGCTGGGACTGGCAATGGCCACCGCCTTCGCCGCGGCGGGGGCAGATGTCGGCATCATCGCGCGGCGCGCCGATGTGCTGGAAGAAGCGCGCTCCTCGATCAGCGCCACGGCGCGCGGCAAGGTCGCGATTTTTCCGTGCGATGTCCGCAATGCCGAGGCGATCACCGCGACCTACGCGGCGATCATGGAGCAGTTGGGCAAGGTTGATATCGTGATCAACAACGCCGGCACTTCGCGCACCGGGGCGTTCGAGACGGTGAGCGACGAGATCTGGCAGGAAGACCTCGATCTCAAGCTGTTCGCTTCGATCCGGCTGACGCGGCTGGTGTGGCCGCAGATGAAGGAGCGGCGCTGGGGGCGGGTGATCAATGTGCTCAATACCGGGGCGAAGGCGCCGCGCGCCGGCTCGGCACCAACCTCGGTCTCCCGTGCCGCCGGCATGGCGCTGACCAAGATCCTGTCCGGCGAGGGTGCGCCGTTCAACGTGCTGGTGAACGCCATGCTGGTCGGGCTGATTGACTCCGACCAATGGGTGCGCCGGCATGCCGATGCCGGGGCGAATGTTCCCTATGAGGAATTCACCCGTAAGCTGGCCGCCGGCGTGCCGCTTGGTCGCATCGGCCGGGCTGAGGAATTCGCCAACCTCGCACTGTTCCTGGCGTCCGATGCCGGATCCTACATCACCGGCACAGCGATCAACGTCGATGGCGGCATGTCGCCGGTCGTCTGACCGCCCTCTCGCTTGACCTGCCGCGTGGAACAGGCGTCCCTATCAAGGGGCGAGCGCTGTTGTGAGCGCTTCGGCTATCGGCGGAGGTGATGTGAGCGTGGTGACGGTCCGGGCGGTTTCGCGTGCGCTGTCGGTGTTGCGGGCGTTCAAGCCCGAACAGCCGGACCTGTCGCTGGCGGAAATCGCCCAGGCCACCGGCCTGGACAAGGCGACCACCCGGCGATTGCTGGTGACGCTGATCGAGGAAGGCGTGGTGCGGCAGATCGCGCTGACCCAGCGCTATGCGCTCACCCTCGGCATTCTTGCTCTGGCCGCCGCCGTGCACACCGGTGGATTGCGCGAGGAGGCCCGCCCGGTGATGGCGGCGCTGGCGCGGGCCAGCGGGGTCACTGTGTTCCTCAGCATTCCCGACCCACAGGGCGCGCTCTGCCTGGAGCGGATGCACGGAGCCGATCCGGTGCAGGTGCGCTGGTGGAATGTCGGTCAGCACATGCCATGGGATCAGGGCGCGGCGACCCGCCTGCTGCTGGCCTACATGCCGCCGGAACAGGCCATCGCCGCGCTGCGGCGCACCGCGGGCGCGGCGCGGAACATGGATAGCCTGCTCAGCTTGCTGCCGGCGGTGCGCGATTGCGGCTACGCGGTGGCGACCGACGATGTCGCGATCGGGTTGAGCGCGATCGCCGTGCCGGTGCGCGATGGCAGCGGCAACGTCATCGGCTCGCTCAGCCTGGGTGGCCTGACCCATGTCGTGCTCGACGGCGGCGATCGGCCGCGCGCGCTGGACCAGTTGCAGGAAAGTGCCGGCGAGATCTCCTCGCACCTCCGCTAACGTTTCACTAGATGAAATCTTATTTGTAGATTGACATGCGTCGTGCCGGCGGCGTTACTGGTGGAAAGAAGACTGGAGGAAGCTGTGGGCTATACGCTCGCCGAAAAGGTGCTGGCACGCGTGTCCGGCGTGCCGGGAGTTCGTGCCGGCCAGGAAGTGATGGCCAAGCCGGACTTCGTCATCGTCTATGATTTCCCTGGCTATACCGACGTGATCTTCCGGCAGATGAAGGAGGATTTCGGTATCGACCGCGTGGCGGAGCCGGAGCGCTACGCCATCTTCATCGACCACATGGTCCCGGTCGCTACCCCGGCCGAAGAACAGCTACACATCCAGACGCGCAACTGGTGCGCCGAGCAGAGTGTGCCGTTGTACGAGCGTCGCGGCATCGGCCATCAGGTTTCGGCCGAACTCGGCTACGCCACCCCCGGCGCGTTCGCGGTGCATTTCGACGGCCATATCAGCCAGCTCGGCGCGTTCGGCACGCTGGCGATCGGCCTGCGCCGCAACATCCTGGAAGCCTTCGTGCGCGAGCGGGTCTCGCTGAAGGTGCCGCAGACCACGCGGATCAACCTGCACGGCACGTTGCAGAAGGGCGTGATGGCGCGCGACGTGTTCCATCACATCGTCCGCGTGCTCGGACCGTCGGCCTGCCGGTTCCAGGTGATGGAAGTCGGCGGCCCCGGCCTTGCCAGCCTCAGCATCGAGGGACGGCAGGTGATCTGCGGCCTGGCGATGTTCACCGGCGCGATCACCGCCGTGTGCAATCCCGACGAGGTGACGCTGGCCTATACCCACTCGCGCAACCGCATCAGCATCGACCCGGTGACCAGCGACCCCGACGCCAGCTACGCCGCGGTGCATGACATCGACATCTCCAACCTGTCGCCGATCATCGTGCTGCCGCCCAATCCGGCCAACACGCGCGACCTCGTCGACCATCTGGGGATCGAAGTGCAGTCGGGCTATCTCGGCAGCTGCGCCTCGGGCCGGCTGGAGGATCTGCGGATCGCCGCCCAGATTCTGAAAGGCCGGCGGGTGAAAGACGGGTTCTCGCTGCATGTCATCCCGACCTCGCAGGACATCATGTCCAAGGCTGCATCGGAGGGCCTGATCTCCACCCTGGTCGAGGCCGGCGCTTTCACCAGCAGCCCGTCCTGCGATTACTGCTTCGGCCGCATCGCCACCATGGGGCCGGGCCAGAAGGCGGTTTCCACCGGCACGCTGAACGTGCCCGGCCGCATGGGCAGCCCGGATTCCGAGATCTTCCTGGTCAACGCGGCGGCGGTCGCCGCGGCGGCGATCGAGGGCCGGACGGTCGACCCGCGCAAGTATCTGTGAACGGAGCCTCGCCATGTCGCTCGCCAACCTGAACGGCCGCGTCGCCTGGATCTTCACCGAGGAGAATTTCGACGTCGACCTCATCGTCGGCGTGAAGAACATGAAGATCACCGACATCAAGGAATTGTCGGCGCTGGCGATGCAGACCTACGACCCCGATTTCGTCAGCCTGATCCGCGCCGGTGACCTGATCGTCGGCGGGGCGAATTTCGGCTACGGCCACCCGCACTACCCCTCGCTGCGCGCGCTGCGCCATCTGGGCATCAGCGGCATCGTGGCGGAGAGTTTTTCGCCCGGTTTCTGGCGCGGCGAAATCAGCATGGGCACGCCGCTGATCTCGTGTCCCGGCATCCTGGGTGCCGTGCAGCGCTGGGACGAGATCGTGGTGGACTGGGCCAAAAGCGCGGTGCGCAACCTTACCCGTGCCGTCACCTTGCCGCTTGAACCGCTGTCATCAGGCGATCACGCCATGCTCGAAAGCGGCGGCCTGGTGCCGTACCTGAAACGTGATCTGCAATCGGCAAGCGCCTAAGCGCGGCCGGAATAAAGGAAACGACGATGCAACAGCGTAAGTTCCTCCGCGAACGGCTTGCCTCCGGCCAAACCGTCTGGGGCGCCGGCTGCTACGATGCGCTGAGCGCCAAGCTGATCGAGGCCGCCGGCTTCGAGGCTGTGCTGACCTCGGGGTTTGGCGTGTCGGCCTCGTTCCTCGGCAAGCCCGATGTCGAGCTTTACACCATGACCGAGAACCTCGCCGTGGTGCGTCAGGTGGTCAGCACGGTCGAGATCCCGGTCGTCGCCGATTGCGACACCGGCTACGGCAACGCCGTCAACGTGATGCGCACAGTGCGCGAGTTCGAACAGGCCGGCGTGGCCGCGGTGATCCTGGAGGACCAGGTGGTACCGAAGCGCTGCCCGGCGATCGCCAACCGCATCGAGGTGATCCCGATCGGCGAGAGCGTGGCCAAGATCAAGGCCGCCGTCGAAGCCCGCCGCGACCCCGATCTGGTGATCATCGCCCGCACCGATGCCGGCACCGAGGCCGAAGCCACCGAGCGCGCGCGCGCCTATGTCGCCGCGGGTGCCGACATGGTGCAGCCGATCTCCAAGACGATGAAGGACGGCGCCATGCTGCGCCGCTTCGGCAAGGCCGCCGGGCGGCCGGTGTCGTTGCAGGTGCTGGGCTGGCTGGAAAAGGATCTGACGCCGCAGGATCTGCAGGAGATCGCCGGCATCGCCTTCTTCCCGCTCACCGCGCTGATGACGGTGGCGCAGGCAATGATCACCAACCTCAAGGCCTTGCGCACCTCCTGCTCCACGCAGGGCCTGCCGATGCCGCTGATGGACCACAAAGCCTTCGCCGAACTGCTCGACTTCTCCGCCATCGAAGACGTGCAGATGCGGCTGCTGCCGGAAGCACCGAACTTCGCTGCTGGACCGTGCTGAGTGATGATAGAATCACTCATCACGGTCCAGTTCTTTGTTTGATCGCGTGATTCAGACCTTCGGTGAGTCCAGCTACGGTCATCACGCTCAGCCGCCGAATAGACGACACAAAAAAATCTACGGGAGGATACCATGATCAAAATCTTCGGCGCGGCATTCGCCGCGGCGCTGCTGGCCGCCACAGCGATCGCAGCACCCCTTGAGCCCGGTGACTACAAGGTCGGCTTCATCAGCGAGGTCACCGGCCCGATCGCCTTCGCCGGCAACTCGTTCCTCAAGGGCGCGCAGCTTGCCGCCGAGGAAATCAACGCTGCCGCCTATATGGGCGCCGGCGCGAAGATCAGCGTGGCCGATAAGGACAGCGGCAGCGATGCCGCGCGCTCGATCCAGAACGCCAACCAGTTCATTGCCGACCGTTCGGTAGTGGCGATCACCTGCTGCATCCTGTCGCCGGTGGCGAACTCGGTTAAGCCGATCACCATCAACGCCAAGATCCCGCTGGTGATCCACGGCGCCACGCTGGCCGGGCTGCCGTCGCTGCCGCTGGTCTACTCCATGACCGTGCTGCCGGGGCCGAAGGATGTGGCGACCGCGGTTGCGGTGGCGAATGCGATCAAGCCGAAGAACGTGGTCTACTTCCTCGCCGCCGATAACGACGCGTTCAAGGGCCGCATGGCCGCCGCCCAGAAGGCGCTTGAAGGCATGGGCGTCGCCACCGCCGGCACGGTTAACGTGCTGATCGCCGATACCGATTTCACCGCCCCCGCCACCCAGGCGATGGGCCTGAAGCCGGACGCGATCCTGCTCTACACCACCCAGGCACCCGCGGTCGGCATCGTCGCCGCACTGCGGCAGCGCGGCTTCACCGGCATGATCGTCGGCAATGACGTGCTGTCGCCGGATTCGGTGTTCAAGAAACTCGGCGCCGCGGTGGCCAACGTGCCGTTCCCGATCAGCTTCTCCCCCGATCTGGCCAAGACTGCCCCGGCGCTGAAGTTCGTCACCGACTACAAGGCGAAATACAGCGCCTCGCCCGACATCTATTCGGCGCAGGGCTATGAGACGATCTGGTTCATCGCCCAGGGCCTGCGCGCCGCCGGCGGCAAGCCGAGCCGCGAGGCGCTCGCCGATGCCCTGGCCGCGCAG
>CAIRTN010000221.1 GCA_903881515.1 uncultured Rhodospirillales bacterium
ACGTGCGAACCACAATCGACACCGCCAGGCTCAAGGGCGCGAACCCCTTCGACGTCATCGTCGCCACGCTGGCCTGACAATCGCCCGGCGCGCCCCAGCGCGGAAAATCACGCTTCAAAATGGGGGTGGGTAATTACAATTCCTATCTAATATTTTCTTATCCTATCTTGCCTTATCCTCCTTTTTTCTCTGTGACCTCTGTGCCTCTGTGGTCATTTTTTTATTCTTGATCCCCACCCGTGTTGGTTGTTTTTGGCGGCGAGGTGGCGGCGGCGGGAGCCCTGGCCTTGCCTTCCCCTACCCTTCCCGCAACCGGAAGCGTTGCAGCTTGCCGGTCTGGGTTTTCGGCAGTTCGGCTACGAAGGCGATGGCGCGGGGGTATTTGTAGGGGGCGATCACGGCTTTGACGTGGTTTTGCAGCGCCTCGGCGGTGACGTCTTCTTTGGCTACCACGAAGGCTTTGACGATCTGGCCGCGGTCGGGGTCGGGGATGCCGATCACCGCGCACTCGGCCACGGCGGGGTGTTGAAGCAGGGCGGCTTCGACTTCGGGGCCGGCGATGTTGTAGCCGGCGGAGATGATCATGTCGTCGGAGCGGGCCTGGTAGCGGTAGTAGCCGTCGCT
Source organism: uncultured Rhodospirillales bacterium (assembly GCA_903881515.1). Lineage (GTDB taxonomy): Bacteria > Pseudomonadota > Alphaproteobacteria > Acetobacterales > Acetobacteraceae > CAIRTN01. The sequence goes on from CAIRTN010000221.1 coordinate 625, forward strand.
GTCGCGGATATAGGTGTCGCCGGTGACGTTCCAGCCGTTTTGGACGTAGCTGGCTTGCCGGGGGTCGCGCAGGTAGCGGCAGCCGGTGGGGCCGCGCACGGCGAGGCGGCCGGGGGTGTTGTCGGGCAGGTCGTTGCCGTCATCGTCGATGATGCGGGCTTCGAAGCCGGGGATGGGTTTGCCGGTGGCGCCGGCGCGGGTGTCTTCGGGGCGGGCGGCGATGAAGATGTGCAGCATTTCGGTGGCGCCGATGCCGTCCATCAGCGGGAAGCCGACCGCGGCCTTCCAGGCGTCGTAGGTTGCCGGCGGCAGGGTTTCGCCGGCGCTGACGCAGGCGCGCAGGCTGGAGATGTCGATGCCCTGCATTTTGCCGAGCATGACGCGGTAGGCGGTGGGTGCGGTGAAGCAGATGGTCGGCCGCAGGGTCGGGATGGCGGCGAGCAGGTCGTCGGGCCCAGCGCGTTCCAGCAGCACGGTGGAGGCGCCGGCCCAGAGCGGGAACAGCGCCAGGCCGCCGAGGCCGAAGGTGAACGCCATGGGCGGCGAGCCGATGAAGCGGTCGGAGGCCACGGGTTGCAGGATGTGCCGGGCGTAGGTGTCGCAGATCGCCAGGATGTCACGATGGAACTGCATCGTGCCTTTCGGCTCGCCTGTCGTGCCCGAGGTGAAGCCGATCAGGCAGATATCGTCGGAGGCTGTGTTGTGGGCTGCGGCGAAATCCGGCTCGCGCGCCATGCGGGCCTCCAGCCCGTCGGGCTCGGTGCTGTTGAACAGCACGATATCGGTGAGGCCAGGGGCGTCGGCGGCGCGCAGTTCATCGGCGAGGCGGGCGTCGCAGAGCGCCAGGCGGATTTTTGCGCGGTTGATGGGGTAGGCCAGTTCGCCGGCGCGCAGCATCGGCATGGTTGGCACCGCGATGCCGCCGGCTTTGATCACCGCCAGGATGGCGGCGAGCATCGCCGGGTTGTTCGGGCCGCGCAGCAGCACGCGTTCGCCGGTGATCATATGCAGTTGGTTGCGCAGCACGCCGACGATGCGGTCGATCATCGCGTTGAACTGGGCGTAGGTGAGCGTTTCCGCCGGGGTGATGATGCAGGGCGCGTCTGGCGCGCCGCGCGACAGCAGGAACGCGGCGGCGTTCAGTCGATCGGGGTAGTGCAGTTCGGGCAGGTTGAACACAAGCTGCGGCCACGCCTCCGGTGGCGGCAGATGCGCGCGGGCGAAGCCGTCCGTATAGCCGGATGGATGCATGGTGCCCCCCAGGGTCATTGCCATTATTTTAAGCTTAAAGTTTCTTCCGGCCGCGGGTCAATTGGCGAGATGGCGTGGCGGTGTCATGCTGTGCGCCTCGCCGTGACGGAAGGATGCATGATGACCAAAGGCCCCCTCGCCCGCTTCAAGGTTCTCGATCTCACCCGCGTGCGCGCGGGCCCCACCTGTGTGCGGCAATTGGCCGACTGGGGGGCGGATGTGATCAAGATCGAGGCGCCGGAGGGCGATGCCGGACTGGGCGGGGCGCGGCACGGGCCGGATTTCCAGAACCTGCACCGCAACAAGCGC
>CAIRTN010000222.1 GCA_903881515.1 uncultured Rhodospirillales bacterium
CCGTCAGCCTGGTCAGATCGATCGCGGGCGTCATCCAGACGTTGAATCGAGTCCCCCGTGATCGCGTCAACCATCTTCGTGATCAGCCCACAGGCCGCTCGCGGAATGCCAGGGGGATACCGGGGTGAGCAATTACTGTTGAGCAAATCGGACGCAATCAAGGACGATCTGGCGAACACTATGCCACCAAAATTGTACTTCAGACCAAAACAAGATCGACCATGTCGTATGACAATATAGTCTTTGATTGGTGGTCGACCTTGTTGATTGACAATCCATTAATTTATAGTAGCGCGACCGATTTTGTAAACAGCCGCGGAGGTGCCCCCTATAGTCAGTTCACCTTTGCCAAGGCGGAACCGACACCTTTGCCAAGCTATGCGCCGCCGAATTTTTCGTTGCCAAGCTTCGGTTTTGGTATGTTCGGGTTTTGAGCAGATCCTCATATCGCTCAAAACCCGTCCTCACTTCACCCCATCGCGGCCATCACCCGCTCCGGTTGGCGGGTGAACAGCACGTTCTCGCCGCCCGAACCCTCGCCAAAACTTAACGGCAGTTCGGTCAGGCAACGGTTGCCGATCAACAGCCCGGTGTAACCCGCCGCCGCGAACAGGCCCAGCAGCTCCGCCGCCGAACTGCCGAGCTGGTGCAGATAGTCGGGGGTGATCTCGCACATAACATCCGGCGCATCGCGCCGTGCCAGCAATCCCGTCATCCCCCGCAGCGCCATCACCTCGGCACCCTCAACATCCATCTTCACCAGGCCGACCTCCTGCTCCGCCCCGATCAGCGCGTCCAGCCGCTCAGCCGGCACCGTCCAGTATTCGTCAGTCTCCGCCCCCGCGCGGATCGAATTCATCCCGGCGTTGGTGGCGTGCATGTGGTTGATCCGCAGGCTCCCCGCCGCGTCCGACACGGCCACGTCATGGATGGTGATATTCCGGTGCCCGTTCATCGCCACATTCGCCCGCAGCACATCGGCCGTCGGCGGCGTCGCCTCGATCGCAATCACGCGTCCGGTCGGGCCAACCAACCGCGCGGCCGCCAGCGTGAACCAGCCGATATTGGCCCCGATATCGACAAAACAGGCCCCCGGCCGCAACAGCCGTTCCAGCACATAGGTCTCGTTCGGCTCCCACATCCCCCAGTAGAAGATCGTCTTGCCGATCTGGTCATGCGGATCGATCAGCATGCGTTGCCCGTCGGGCAAAGCCGTCACCCCTTGCCCTACCGCACGCGGGTTCAGCCGGTGCCGGATACCGCACCAGACATGCCATTTGCCGATCTCAATCGGAAACCGCTGGAAGTACAGCCGCGCAAGCCGGTCAGGCATGGACATGGGAAGATCGTTCATCGCTTTGGCTATACCGTTCCGAAAGGGGGGGGCAGTCCTGCTGGCTGGGCTATTGATCCAAAATCCAAGGCACGCCTCGGTTGTTCGCCCCCAAATCACCTGAATGCAAATTTTTTATGATTCGGCAATTTATACATAATCACCGCCAATCGATGCAGGCGGCAAATCAGTCGGGCGGGCAATCACCTCACGGGCGATCGTGTCAGATATTTCCCCGATGACCAGCCCGCCCGCATCACCCGCTCCACCGCCGCCTCTACCCCAATCAGGCTGCTATCGACCAACACATGCGGCTCCTCCCAAGCCTCGTAATACCGCCCCATCACCTCCGCCCAGCTCGGCAGCCGCAGCCCGGCAATATCCGAAACCCGCCCCTCCACCCGCCGCCGGTGCTCCGCGGCGTCCGAACACACCACCTCCACCTCAACCAACCCAACCCCCACCCGCGCCGCGATCTCCCGCCAGGCCGCCCGGCTTTCCCGCACCGGATTGACGCAATCCACCACCACACTTTGCCCGATCGCGAGGTTGCTTTCCGCCAGCGCCCCGGCCACGCCATACCCCGCGGTGCCCACCTCGTCCGCCAGCCCCCCCGCATCGCGGATCGCCTGCTCGATCGCATCCACCCGCAGATAAACCGCCGGCAACGCACCCGCGACCGCCCGCGCAATCGTTGTCTTTCCCACTCCCGGCAACCCGCCGAACACGATCAACACGCCGGTACCCCCCCAAGCAAAAGCCCCGGCGGTGCGAACCGCCGGGGCTTTCCGTATAATCGAATGTCAGCTTCTGGATCAGCCCGCCTTACGCCGCCGCCGTATTGCCGTCAGCCCCGCCATCGCGCCGCCCAACAGCAACACTGACGCAGGCTCGGGCGTCGCGGTGCTGTAATTATTCGTCATGCTGGTCGCGACAAAAGCCGAGCTGCCGCCGGCAATGTATTCGAACTGCAACGCGCTGGGCGCCGTGCTCACGGTGTTGATCACCAGTATAAAATCATTGGTTCCCGAACCCATCCCACTGGCGCCATTGGCGGCGCCGCCGACGATCAACTGGTCGAGACCCGCATAATAGGTGTATTCGAACACCCCATCCACGACCGTATTGATCGTGGCGGTGATCGCCGTGCTGTCGATGATGTTCGCGCCATTGTTGAACGTCACCGTGAAAAACCCGATCACCGGCGTAACCGGCGCGCCAACGCCAAACCCGCTCATGATGAAATCGTCGGTGATGGTAACCGCGCTGGCCGGTGCCGAGAGACCACTCAATCCCAGCGCCAGGATCGCAGCAACGACCGGTTTCGCTAGGCGCATGGCCACCTCCATTTTTTTGCAGGATATCGAGTCCGGCAGCACGAGAACAGAAAAATCGAACGAGAAATTTTTCACAAAAACCGCTTGACGCGATACCGACAGTTAGATTAAAAGACAAATAATGCAAACGCACGCGCCCTACACCGTCGTGGCTGACGGACTCTGTGCCTCACTCGCTTCACGGTGGGAGAATCGCGCCCAGAGCGCAGTGCTCGATCTGATCTATGCCTTCCTGCACGCCCTGTTCGCCAGGCTCGACGACCTCATGGCCCTCTGGCGCGCCGGCAAACTGCCACCGCCACCACCCCCGCGCGTCGCCCAGCCCCGCAAACCCCGCCCCACCCGCGCCCGCCGTGTCGCCACGCCCCGGCCTCGTCGCGCCCGCATCCCAACGCGCGTCCTCGAACTCTGCCGGCCCAAACCGCCGCTCAGCCGCGTATCCCATCGCGCGCCGGCCTTCCGCGCCCCACGCCCAGCCGTGATCCGTGGCTGGGACCCTGGCGGCTAGGCGAAAACCGCCTCGGCCTTTTCGGCCTCAAGCGTTTCCACCCGTGCGGCCAGGTCGGCCGCGCGGTGATCACCCATGACCGGCGCCACCAGCCCGGCAAATTTCGCCGCCAACCGCGCGCCCTGCACCGAAACCGACGCCGCCGGCACCCCGCTGTCATGCTGCGTGCTCACGCTGGTCTGATCCCGCAGCCGCAATTCCATGCTCGCCTGCGTATGCCCATAATCCGGCATCAACTCGATATTGATCAGGTCGCGCAGCGCCACCAGCGCCGGGTCCGCCGCCGTCGCTTCGGAATACACATCCAGCCGCCCGGTATCCGTCCCCGCCAGCGCCATCGCCGCGGTCATCCGGTGGCTGAACTTGATCTCCAGCCCATCGCGCGGCGTCGGGATATTGCACACCCGGTCAGTCATCGCCCCCACCCGGATGGTGATCGCCGCGATCTGCTCCGGCGTGATGCTGTGCTCCAGCCGCAACCGCCGCGCGGACTCAATGCCCGCATGCGTCAGGTAACAGGCCGCATGGTACTTAAACAGGTTGGCGCGAATATAGTACCCGCCCTCCGGCTCATCCTCCGCCTTCTCCGGATGGAAATCCGGGCTATGCGTGCTGGCAAACCCCTGCCGGCACTCGATCGCATCCACCCGCGAGGTGAACCCCCGCGCCGCCAGCCGCGCCGCCAGCAACCCGTTCTGCGCCGCCTTGCCGGCATGCAGCGGCTTGCACATCGTGCCGAACTGCGATTTCAGCCCCGCCGCCTGCGTCGCCACGATGCCGAGCGCATGCACCGTGCGTTCCTCGTCCAGCCCCAGCAGATGCGCACACCCCGCCGCCGCCCCGAACGCCCCGATCGTCCCGGTGGCATGAAACCCCAGCCCATCGTAATGCCCCGGCTGCAGCGTCATCCCCAGCCGGCACGCCGTCTCATACCCCGCCACAAACGCCGCCAGCATCTGCGCAAAACTCGCGCCCCGCTCCTCCGCCAGCGCCAGCACCGCCGGCAGCACGGCCACCGACGGATGCCCCGGCATCGCCATGTTCACATCGTCATAATCCAGCGCGTGACTGATCGTCCCGTTCAGCAAAGCCGCCGACAGCGCCGGCAGCTTTTCCGAACTGCCCCAGACCGTCGCGACCCCCGTACCGCCCATCTCGTTCAACTCGGCGCCCAGAATCCGCACCAGCGGATCATCCGCCCCGGCCACCGAAACCCCCAGCGTATCCAGCACGCATTGCCGCGCCAGCTGGATCACGAAATCCGGCAGCGCCTCGTAGCGAACCCCCAACGCCCGGCGCGCCAGCGCCCGGGTCAGACCGACGCTCATCTCAGCGCCCCCGGAACACGGCTTTGCGCTTCTCATTGAACGCCGCGACCCCCTCGCGGCGATCCTCCGTCGGCGGCAGCCGGTTGTACGCCTCGATCTCGAACATCAGCGCGCTGCCCAGATCCATCTGCAGCCCGAAATTCACCGAATGCTTGATCTGCCGCGTCGACAGCGGCGCGTTCTCCGCGATCCGGTTGGCTGTGCTCAGCACCGCCGGCAGCAGCGCCTCGATCGGATGCACCTCGTTCACCAGCCCCCACGCGAATGCCTGCTGCGCCGTGAACGGCCGCCCGGTCAACAGGATCTCCTTCGCCCGCCGCGGCCCCACTGCGCGCGGCATCATCTGCGTGCCCCCGGCCCCCGGCATGATCCCCAGAGTCACCTCGGTCAAAGCGAACCGCGCATGTTCCGCCGCATAGGCAAAATCGCACAGTAAGGACATCTCACATCCCCCGCCATACGCCGCCCCGTTCACCGCCCCGATGATCGGGATCGGACAGGCCAGCATCGCCCGCACCTGCCGCTCGAACACCAGATGCTGCGCCTGCCACTGCTCGTCGGTCATTCCCTGCCGCTGCTTCAGATCGCCGCCGCCGCAGAACGCCTTCGTCCCCGCCCCGGTCAGGATCACGCAGCGATAAGCCCCCGGATCGGCGCACAGCCCATCGAACACCGCATGCATGTCCAGGCCCATCTGCGTGTTCATCGCATTGGACACTTCGGGCCGGTTCAGCGTCACCTGCAGAACATGCGGCGCGGGTTCACTGAGTTGCACGGTTTCGTACGTCGCGAGCACTTGGTTTTTCCTCCGATTTGCCGCCGAAGGCTACGCGCCGTAGGAAAAGGGGTCAACGAAACCGGGACGCCATGCCGCCAATCAACTGGGCCACGATCCACGCCACGCTGCAGCGCCGGTTCGGCCCCCGCCCCGCGGTCACCGACGCGGCCGGCACGGTGAGCTACACGCAGATGCTCTCCCACGCCGCCGGCATCGGCCGCGCCGTGCTCACCGCCGGCGCCCGCCCCGGAGACGCCGTCGGCAGCTTCCTGCGCAACGGCCGCGCCGCGGTCGCCACTGCTTACGGCACCCAGTTCGCCGGCGTCTGCGAAACCGCCTTGAACATCGCCTATTCCGAAACCGAACTCCGTGTCGTGCTCGGCATCGCCGGCTGCCGCCTGGTGATCTGCGGCCGCGAACACGCCGACTTCTTCCGCGACCTCGGCCAGCAGATCATCATCGCCGAGGAAATCGCCCCCGAACCGCTCAACCCCGCGCTTTTCCCAGGCGTCGATGCCAGCCTGCCCGGCCGCATGGGCTTCACCTCCGGCACCACCGGCCTGCCGAAAGGCATCGTCTACACCCACGCATCCCGCTTCATCGCCAACCTCGCCCTGCAATCCAGCCTGCCCTGGCTGCCCACCGCAGGCGAACGCATCCTGGCGATGACCCCGTATGCGCACGGCGCCAGCCTGCAAAGCTTCGCCTGGCTCGATCAGGGCGGCGAGATCGTGCTGCATGACGGCGTCGACCCCGATCGCATCCACCCCTTGCTGGAACAGAACCATCTCGCTGGCCTGTTCGCCGCCCCCACTGTGCTGGCCAAACTGACCGCCGCCTATGCCGGCCAGAGCTTCACCGGCCTGCGCACCATCTTCACCGGCACTGCCCCACTGCCGCCGGCGATCTATGCCCGCGCAAAAGCGTTGTTCGGCCCCGTCATCCGCCTGACCTACGGCAAGACCGAGGTGTTCAACCCGATCACCGTGCTGCCGCCGGCCGATACCGATGCCTGGTACACCGAAGGCCCCGACGCGGATGGCGGCGCCTGCGTCGGCTGGCCCGGCCCCGGCGTTGAACTCGCGCTCGGCGACGACAGCGAGGTGCTGATCCGCGCCCGGCATATGTCCGATTTCTGGCTCGACCCCGTCGGCAACCGTCACCCCTGGCGCGCGGATGGCTTCCACCCCACCGGCGATGTCGGCCGCTTCGACGATCGCGGCCGGCTCTATCTCGTCGCCCGCCTGTCCGACGCGATGAAATCCGGCGGCTACAAGATCTACCCGCAGGAGATCGAACGCGTGCTCGGCCCCGACTGCATCGTGCTCGGCTGGCCCAGCGAATACTGGGGCGAGATCGTCGTCGTCGCCGCCGAATCCCCCAAGCCAGGATGGGAAGACACGGTCCGCGCCGCCTGCGCCGAGCTTGCGCCGTTCAAGCGCCCGCGCTTCCATTTCGCCTTGCCCGCGTTCCCGCGCAACGGCCAGGGCAAAGTCGGCCGCCGCCACGTGCTGGCCGCGTTGCAGCAGCGCTGGCGCATCATCGACGGGCCGCGCCCGGTGCTGGAGGAGATCGGCTGATGCTGCGTCAGAAAGACTACGACACCACCGCCCGCCCGCCACTCGCCGATCTGCGGGTGATCGATCTCTCCCGCCTCGTCGCCGGCAATATGGTGAGCCTGCAACTCGCCGATCACGGCGCCGAGGTGATCAAGATCGAGGACCCCAAGCGCGGCGACCCCCTGCGCGCCTGGCGTACCGACGGGCATTCGCTGCACTGGAAGGTCTACGCCCGCAACAAGAAAAGCCTCGCCCTCGACGTCCGCGATCCCGAGGCGCTGGCGATCCTGCGCGACCTCATCGCCACCGCAGATGTGCTGATCGAGAACTACCGCCCCGGCACGCTGGAGGAGATGGACCTCGCGCCCGCCGATCTGCACGCAAGCAACCCGAAGCTGATCGTGGTCCGAATCTCCGGCTTCGGGCAGGACGGCCCGTATCGCGAGCGCCCCGGCTTCGGCACCCTGGTCGAGGGCATGTCCGGCTTTGCCGCGATGAACGGCTTCGCCGACCGCGAACCGGTGCTGCCGCCGCTGGCGCTGGCCGACATGGTCGCCGGGCTCTACGGCGCCTACGCGGTGATGATCGCGCGGCGCGAGGTCGAGGCCGGCCGTGGCGGCCAGGTGATTGATCTTCCGCTGCTCGACCCGATCATCTCCATCCTCGGCCCGCAGGCCGCCAGCCTCGCCGTCAGCGGCCACAACCCGCCGCGCACCGGCAGCCGCTCCAACACCACCAGCCCGCGCAACGTGTTCCGCACGCGAGATGGCCGCTACATCGCGATCTCCGCCTCGATCCAGGCGATGGCCGAACGCCTGCTGCGCACCATCGGCCGCGCCGACATGATCGCCGACCCGCGTTTCGCCACCAACACCAGCCGCGTCGCCAATGCCGATGAATGCGAAGCGCCAATCCGCGCTTTCATCGCCGAGCGCGACAGCGCCGATGTGCTGGCGATCTTCGCCGCCGCCGAGATAACCGCCGCCCCGGTCTATGACATCGACCAACTCGTCGCCGACCCGCATGTGATCGAGCGCGAAGTGCTGGTGGAATATCCCGACGCCGCGCTCGGCCATGTCGCCATGCACAACGTGGTGCCCCGGCTGTCCGAAACCCCCGGCGCGATCCGCAGCGCGGCGCCCGAACTTGGCGAGCACACCGGCGAAATCCTGGAGGCGCTCGGCGTCGATGCAACGCGCCGCGGGGCACTCGCCGCGCGTGGTGCGATCAGGTGAACCTGAGCCGGTAGACAACGTGGCGGTGCAACGGGCTGTCCACGGGCACGCTGGGATGATCGAAATCGGCGGCTTCGTCGTGGGTCATGCCGAGCTTTTGCATCAGCGCGCGTGACGGCGCGTTGATCCGCGCGGTCAGCGCGACGATGGACGGCAACCGCAGCACATCGCGGGCATAATCGACGGCGGCGGTCGCGCCCTCGAACGCATAGCCCTGCCGCCAATGCGCGCGGTGAAACCGCCAGCCGATCTCCACCAGCGGTGGCGGCTCCGGCGCGCGATGCGCCGGCACGTGTTGCAGGCCGACAATGCCGATCGCATGGCCATCGCGTTCGGCGGCCCACATGCCGAAGCCGTGCTCGTCCTGATGCGCCATCATCCGCGCCAGATGGCCGTCGGAGCCTTCGCGGTCCATCACCGCGGCGAAGAAGCGCATGGTCTCGGCGTCGCAGTTGATCGCGGCGAGATCCTCTGCGTCCTCCGCCCGCCAGGGGCGCAGGGTCAGGCGCTCGGTGCGGATCATCGGGCCAGTGCCTCCATCACCTGTGCCCGGCGGGGCAGGGGGGCGACGGCGCCGTAGCCCTCGCATTTCAACGCGGCCGCGGCGGCGGCATAGCGGGCGGCCCGTTCCGGTGCGTCGCCGGCCAGGATGCGGGCGAGGAAATTGCCGCAGAACGAATCGCCCGCGCCGGTGGCGTCCACCGGGATGCAGGGGAAGGTGGGAATCCGGATCCGCGAGTCCGGAGTCGCCAGCAACGCGCCTTGCTCTCCCATCTTCAGCACGACGATTCGTGGTCCGAGTCCCAGGTAGAAATCGGCAATCGACTCGGGATCGGTCAGCCCGGTCAGCGCGATGGCGTCATCGAGTCCGGGCAACGCGATATCGGCCAGGGCGATGGCGGCATGGATCACCGCCGCGGCGCGGGCGGGCGGCCAGAGCCGGGGGCGGTAATTGGTGTCGTAGGCCACACACACGCCATTACGCTTGGCGATCGCGATGGCGTGGAACACCGCATCCGCCGCACTCGGCGAGATCGCCTGGCTGATGCCCGACGCATAGAGGATCTTCGCCCCCGCGATCAGCGCCTCCGGCACATCGGCCGGGCCGTAGCCGGCCGCCGCCGAACCGCTGCGGTAGTAGAGAAAGGCGTGGCCCTTCGGCCCGTGGGTGACGAAATACACCGCCGTCGGCCGCTCGGCCGAGCGCCGCACGTGCGAGGTGTCCACCCCGTCGCTTTGCCAAAGCTCGACAAAGCGGTCGCCGGCCACATCCTGGCCGAGTGCCGTCAGATAGGCGACACTGGCCCCGGCGCGGGCCGCGGCGATGGCGGCGTTCGAGGTGTCGCCGCCGAAGCCTTCGAGGTAGATGCGCCGGTCATCGGGGCCGGGCTGCTGGTTGAATTCCAGCATCGGTTCGCCGATGCAGACCAGGTCGGTCATGCCAGAACGGCGCGCGCCGCCGCCTCGATCGCCGCGCGGTCCCCGGCTGCGATGCGTTTCTCGTCGACCAGCCCGCCGCCCATGCCGACGAACGCGGCGCCGGCGGCCAGATAGGCCGCGACATTGCCCGGCTCAACGCCGCCGGTCGGGCAGAACGACACGCCGGGGAACACGCTGGCCAGCGCCTTGATATGCGCCGGGCCGCCGACGGAGGAGGCCGGGAAGATCTTCACCACATCGGCGCCGGCATGCAGCGCGGCCCGCACCTCGGTCGGTGTGAGCGCGCCCAGCATCAGCGCCGCACCGGCATCGGCGCAGGCCTCGGTCAGGTTCGGGTCCACCCAGGGGGCGACGATGAAACGGGCACCGGCTTCGATACAGCGTCGCGCGGTGCGCTCGTCGGGCACGGTGCCGGCGCCCAGGATCAGATTGGGGTCGGAGGCGAGGTCCTTGATCAGCGCCGGGGCGTCCGGGATGGTCATGGTGATCTCGAAGATCCGGATGCCGGCATCGCGCAGCCAGCCGATGCCGGTGGCGGCATGCGCGGCGGAATGCGTGCGGACAACGGGCACGACGCGGGCGGCGCGCAGTTCGGCGATGATCGGCAGTTCGGTCATGAGGGTACCTCCGCGCGCGGTTGTGCCACGCGCGGCGCGCCGCGAAAAGTCAGCCGCCGCGCAATGCCGCGTCGGCCTGGGCTTCCAGGTCGCGGGCCTGCGCGTTCAGCCCGGCAACTTTGCCGCCGAGCGTATCGAGGCTGTCGTTCAGCCCGTGCAGCGATGTGCCGAGGCCGGCGACGCTGGTCTGCAACGCGCCCATCGCGCCGCGCCAGTCAGCGATGGCCTGCTTCTGTCGCGCCAGCGCGGCGTCGAGCGCGGCCAGGGCATTGGCCAGCCGGGCCTGCGGGTCGGCGGCCGGGCGGGAGGGGAAGGGAATGATCTCGGCTGAATGCTGGTCTGACATGATGTGAGTCCGGAGGGTTAATGGCAGGTAAATTGCCGCGGGTCGGTTTCGAAAATCAAGCATAATCTTAAATTAGAGACGGTTGACGCACGGGCATGAAGCCGGCGCGAAAACCGGCTAGACTGCGTGCATGGGCATCCTGACCGACATTCTGATCGTGCTTTTCCTCATCCTGCTGAACGGGCTGTTCGCGTTGGGCGAACTGGCGCTGATCTCGGCGAACCGGGCGCGGCTGACCGTGATGGAGCGCAAGGGGCTGCATGGCGCTACGAGGGCGCGGCTGCTGTCGGACGATCCGCAGCGCTTTCTGCCGACGGTGCAGGTGGGCATCACCCTGGTCAGCATTCTCTCCGGTGTGTTCGGTGGCGCGCATGTCGCCGCCGGAATCCAGCCTTATGTCGAGCAGGTTGCGGCGCTGAAGCCGATGGCGGGCAGCGTGTCGCTGGCCATTGTCGTGGTGGCGATCACCTATGTGACCATGGTGCTGGGCGAACTGGTGCCGAAGCAACTGGCTCTGCGCTGGCCGGAGCGGCTGGCGGTGGCGGCGAGCGGGCCGATCCTGGTGCTGGCGGCGATCACTCAGCCTGTGGTGTGGCTGTTGAATATTTCGTCGAGCCTGGTGCTCCGGCTGTTCGGCGCGCACCGGCAGGTGGCGCAGACGGTGACGGAAGAGGAGTTGAAGGCGCTGCTTGTGGAAGGCGAGCAGACGGGGGTGCTGGAATCCGAAGAGCGCGACATGATCGAGCGCGTGCTGCGGCTGGCCGACAAGCCGGTGCGTGCGATCATGACGCCGCGTACCGACCTGGCCTGGATCGATCGCACCGACCCGCCGCGGGAGATCGCGGCCGCGTTGAAGGCGGCGCCGCATTCGCGGTTCGTGGTGTGCGACGGCGCGATCGACAATGTGGTGGGCATTGTGCAGGCGAAAGACATCCTGGACCGGGTGCTGGATGGCAAGGAACTGTCGATCGCCGCATCGCTGCGTCAGCCGATGGTGATGCCCGATACGGTGACGGCGCTGGATGCACTGGAGCGGCTGAAGACCGATCCGTTGGGCCTGGCGCTGGTGCTGGACGAGTATGGCAGTTTCGAGGGCGTGGTGACGGCGGCCGATGTGCTGCAGGCGATCGTCGGCGATGCCGAGGCGGCGGTGCGCGGGGCGGAGGGGGCGGACGGTGCCGAGTCGGAGGGGCCGATGTCGTTCGATGGTGCGATGGCGGTCGACGAGGTGAAAGCGCTGCTGGACCTGCCGGACCTGCCGGCGGAGGGGAGTTATCACACTTTGGGCGGGTTGCTACTGGCGCTGCTGCGCCGGGTGCCCAGGGTAGGCGATCGCATTGTGTTCGGCGGCTGGTTGTTCGAGGTCACCGAAATGGATGGGCGCCGGGTGGAGCGGGTGCGGGCCAGCCGGGAGGGCCTGGCGGCGAGTTGATCGCGCAATGGAACGTTTGCCGACGATAGGGTGTTTTTTAAGACAAATCACGCAAAGTTGAGGCGTGGCTGCGCGTCCCGGTTGCGCCGTGCTTGTGGGATTCCGGGCCACGGGCTAAACAGTCCGCTTATGGTGGATGTCCGGGAGTATTGTAATGTCATCCGAACGTAATTTTAGCTATACCCCATGGGGCGCATTGAATTTGCAATGGACCGAGCGGAACTGGGATTCCTGGCTGACGCGCTGGGGGATCGGTCCGGAAGTGCAGTCGCAGACCGCGCAACAATCCTGGCAGCAGGGTGCGGTCAACGTTTTCGCGCTGGCGGCCAATACCTTTGTCGATACGCTCGGCCTCAAGCTCAGCTACAGCGCGACGCTTGCCACCGGCGCGGCATTGCCGGCCTGGCTTAAGTTCGACGCGACGACGGGCACGTTCTCCGGCGTTCCGACCGGGGCACCTGGCGCGTTGAGTATCCGGGTGACCGCCACCGATACCGCCGGGATTAGCAACAGCGAAGTTTTCACACTGACCACCGCGGCCAGTGCTGGCGGTTCGACGATCAAGGCCGCCACTACCACCGGTTCGGCACCGAGCGTCACCGCGCAGACCGCGAACCAGACCTGGCTGGCGGGGCAGAGCGTTGCGTTGGCATTGCCGTCCAATACCTTTACCGATCCGCAGTCCAGCCCGCTGACCTATAAGGCGACGCTGTCGAACGGCAGCGCGCTGCCGTCGTGGCTGAAGTTCAATGCGACCACCGACAGCTTCTCGGGCACCGTCGGCAACACTGCCGGGACCTACAGCGTCAAGGTGACCGCGACGGACGGGCTCGGGCTTTCGACGTCGGAGACGTTCTCGGTCACGGTGATCGGCACGCCGATCGTTTCGTCGCAGACGGCCAATCAGGTCTATGCGCCCGGGGCGTCGATCAGCCTGACCTTGTCGTCCAGCACCTTTACCGATCCGCAGGGCTCGCCGCTGAGCTATGCGGCCAGCCTGTCAAGCGGGGCGGCGTTGCCGAGCTGGCTGAAATACAATGCGACCAACGACTCGTTCAGCGGCACGATGCCGTCGGGCACCAGCCCGATCACCATCAAGGTGACGGCGACCGACAGCTATGGGCTGTCGGCTTCGGAAAGCTTCACCCTGTCGGCGGCGGGATCGCCGGTGGTGAGCCTGCAGACGGCGAACCAGATCTGGACGCAGGGGCAGAGCGTCAGCTTCGCGCTGTCGACGAAGACGTTCACCGATCCGCAGGGCAGCAAGCTGACCTATGCGGCGACACAGTCAAACGGTTCGGCTTTGCCGTCGTGGCTGAAGTTCAACGCGGCGACCGAAACCTTCACCGGCACCGTGCCGACCGGCACGACCGGCCTCTCGCTGAAGGTGACGGCGACTGACAGCTTTGGGCTTTCGGCTTCGGAGACGTTCTCGGTTGCGACCCCGGCGCCGGCACCGGCTCCGGCGGCGGGGCTGGTGATCAACATCACCTATGATTCGAGCGTTACCGCCGCGCCGGCCGGGTTCAAGACGGCGGTGGCCGCGGCGGTCAGCTATCTGCAGGCCGAATTCACCAACAATCTGACGCTGAACATCAATGTCGGCTACGGCGAGGTTGGTGGCACCGCGATGGTGGCCGGGGCGCTGGGCGAGAGCATGACCAATTTCACCCGGACCAACTATTCCACCGTGGTGAATGCGCTTACGTCGCATGCGACCTCGCCGGATGATCAGACGGCGGTGGCATCGCTGTCGGGGACGACGGCGCTGAGCGGGATGAGCTTCCTGGTTTCCACCGCCGAGGCGAAGGCGCTGGGAATCACGTCCACCGCCAGCGGCAGCTCGGACGGGTCGATTGGCATCTCCTCGGCGTATCCGATGACCTATGATCCGGCCAACCGTGCGGTGGCCGGGGCCTATGATGCGATCGGGGTGATCGAGCATGAGATCACCGAGGTGATGGGCCGGGTGGGTTATCTGAATTCCGGCAGCGTCGGCTACACGCCGCTCGATCTGTTCCGCTACACCGGGGCAGGGGCGCTGGTGAAGGCGCCGGGGGCGGGGTCGTTCTCGATCGATGGCGGCAAGACGCTGCTGCAGGCCTACAACAACCCGGTCAACGGCGGCGACACCACGGATTGGACGTCCAGCGTGGTCGGCGATGCGTTCGGCTCCGGATACACCGGAACTGCGGCGCTGGTGACTGCGGTCGACCTGCGCGAGATGGACGTGATCGGCTGGACGCGGGCCTCTCTCACGTCCTGACGTTTTGTTTCCAGATCAGGTAAAATCGGCAACCACGTTCTAGTACCTGCACCGAATCCGGGGGCGTTTTGGCAAGCGCCCGTCGGGGCGTTGGGGGGCCTTGTGTTCAGAGCCGCGCTTGCGAATATTATGCGGAAATGAATCGAACTGCGGGGGCAGCTTTGGACGGGGCGGGCGAGATTGGGTCGTATACCGAATGGCAGCCGTTGCGAGAGGTGGTGGTTGGCCGGGTGGACGGGGCGGCCTGGCCGGATTGGGATCTGGTGGACCGGGCGACGGTGCCGGACGAGGTGCGCGATGGGGTGGTGGGGCTGCGCGGGCATTGGCGGAGCTATCCGCCTGAGGTGATTGCGCGGGCGCAGGCTTGCCTGGATGGGTTGATGAGCATTCTGCGCGGCGAGGGGGTGCGGGTGCAGCGGCCGGACCCTTTCAGACACGTAGCGCCTTATGAGACTCCGCATTGGCGGGTGGCGAACGGTTTCTGTTCGGCCAATCCGCGCGATGTGATCCTGACGATCGGGCGGACCTTTGTGGAATGCCCGATGGCGCATCGCGGGCGGTATTTCGAGGCGTTGGCCTACCGGCGGATCATGAAGGATCTGATGCGGCGGGGGGCGCTGTGGATTTCGGCGCCGAAGCCGGAGTTGACGGACGCGCTGTACGATCCCGAGTACCGCTATCCCGCCGATGCGCCCGATGGGGTGGATGATGACTGGTCGAAGGTGGACCCCGATGCGTTGCGGTTCATCACCACCGAGGAAGAGCCGGTGTTCGACGCGGCGGATTTTGTGCGCTGCGGGCGGGACATCTACGGCCAGCGCAGCCAGATCACCAATCTGGCGGGGATCGAATGGCTGCGGCGGTTGGTGGAGCCGGAGTATCGGGTGCATCTGATCCCGACGCGCTGCGCGGGGGCGTATCATATCGACACCACGTTCCTGCCGCTGGCGCCGGGGCGTGCGCTGGTGAGCCCGAATTTTGTCGATGTGGCGCGGTTGCCGGCGGCGCTGAAGAAGTGGGAGATCCTGGAGGCGCCGGCGCCGCGCTCGACGCCGCTGCATCTGGCGGGGTGGATGAGCGACTGGATCAGCATCAATGTGCTGTCGCTGGACGAGAAGCGGGTGATCGTGGAGCGCGAGCAGGAGCCGCTGATCGCCGCGTTGCGCGATTGGGGGTTCGACCCGATTCCGTGCGCGTTCAAGGAGCATTACTCGTTTATGGGCGGGTTCCACTGCGCGACGCTGGATGTGTACCGAGAGGGCGGGCTGGAGGATTACAGCTAGACCGCGTTACTCGTTCCCGGCGAGGAAGGCAGCGATTTCGGCCAGGCATTCCGCGGTTTGCTCGACATGGGGCATGTGGCTGGACTCTTCGAAGATGCGCCAGCGTGCGCCCTTGATGCCGTCGGCGAAGGGTTGCACCACGGTGGGGGTTGCCTCGTCGTGGCGGCCGGAGATCAGCAGGGTTGGGGCCTGGATGCGGCCGAGGCGGTCGATGATCGACCAGTGCTTCAGGGTGCCGGTGCAGTGGAACTCGCTGGGACCGTTCATGGTGAAATACACCGTGGGGTCGGCTGAGATGCCGGCGAAGCTGGCCTGGACCTCGGGGGGGTAGGGCTGCACCCGGCAGACGTGCCGCGCGTAGAACACCGCGGTGGCGGCTTCGTATTCGGCTGAACCGGTGGTGCCGGCGGCTTCGTGCGCCAGCAAAGTGGCCTGTACCTCGGCCGGCAGGTCGGCGCGCAGGCGGTTGGCTTCCTGGACCCAGAGTTTCATCGACGGCGGCGAGTTGGCGATGACCAGGCTGCGCAGGCCGGCGGGCTGGCGGACCGCGTGTTCGGCGCCGAGCATGCCGCCCCAGGACTGGCCGAGCAGGTGGTAGCCGCCGGCGATGCCGAGATGGGTGAGCAGATTGTCCAGCTCGGCGAGGAACAGCTCGACGGTCCAGAAATCGGGGCCCTTTTCGGGCAGGTGGGTGGAGCGGCCGCAGCCGAGCTGGTCGTAATGGATCACCGCGCGGGCGGGGCTGGCGAGATCGGCGAAGCGCAGGGTGTAATCATGCAGCGCGCCGGGGCCGCCGTGCAGCACGACCAAAGGCGGCAGGGTCGCGGCCTGTCCGCCGGTGATGCGGAACCAGGTGGAATGGCCGCGGAACGGGATGGTGCCGGTGCGGGCGGGGGCGGGGATCGGGGTGCCGGTCATGGGTGCGCCTGATTGTTCGGGAGGCTCAGCATAGGCGGTGGGCGGTGGTTGCACAGTATTTGTTTTGAGAGCGGAACAAATTAGCCATGCCAAATTGCGGCCGGTTCAGACCTGCTCAGGCCGGCTTGGGGTAGCGTTCGACCGGGCGGGTGGCCGGGGGTGGACGGTGGCTTGGTTCGGGGGCGGTGGCACAGGCGGGGGCCGGGGTGCGGACGAAATCCGGGCGTGAGGGTGCTGGGCGCGACGCATTCGGGCGGCAACGGCGGCGCGTGGTGCTACGGCGGGGCCGGGCCGGGCGCGCGGGGGCGGCCGGGCGCGGGGCGGGGAGAGGGGCGGGCAGGTTGCCTTCGCGCCAGAGGGTGAAGAGGTTGAGCATGCCGGTCAGCAGGGCGATCAGGGCTTCGGCGATTTTCTGCGCCAGCGGTTCGAACAGAACGGCGCGATCGGCGGCGGCCTGGATGCGGACGCAATTCTCCCCCAATAACGCCGCCAGATCGGTTTTGGCTTGGGTGGGGGGAGGGGGGTGCGACACGGGAGGGACCTTTTGCTGATAGGGTTTGGGGTATAGGAACAAAACACGAACAAAGCAAGCAAAAATAACTGAAACAGTTATCACGAATGCGTGAGCGGGGCATGCATACAGAAAAGGCCAGGGGCGTGCCCCTGGCCTCTGCCGGATGGTTCAGGCGCCGCGGGTCAGTTGCGGCGGCGGCGGGCGGCGAGCGGAATCAGGCCAGCAAGCAGGAGGGCGGCGCTGGCGGGTTCGGGGGTGTCGGTGGCGGGCGGCGCGTCGGTGGAGAGGGTGAAGGCGACGTCGGTGTTGGTATCGGACAAGTAGTTGCCGACGATCACGCCGGCGTTGTTGATGTCGTACAGATTGATTGTGGTGCTGAACACCGGGGCGTTGACGGTGGTGAACGTGCCGTCGGCGGCGCGTATGTAGCCGTAGGTGATGTTATCGGGGCCCTGGTAGGTGCCGACGATGGTGCCCTGGTCGTTGATGCCGTAGGCGATCAGCGATGCGCCGCCGGTGATGGTGATGTCGGTGTAGATGCCGTTGTGCTCGAGGAAGGAATTCAGGTTGTTGTTGCTGTCGAGGTAGATGCCGACGGCGTCGCCGTTGTTGTTGGCGCCTAAGACGTTGAGGTAGGTGGCGTTCGGGTCCTGGATGACGGTGGTGGTGCCGCCATTCTGCACAAAGCCGACGGTGGTATTGCTGCCGTCGGTGGTCGTCCCGTTGCCGTAGAGGATGCCGTTGTCGGTGATGCCGGTGGCGACGGGTCTGGCGAGGCCGGTGGTGTAGATGTAGTTCAAGCTGCCGCCGGAGAGGGTGAAGAGGTTCTGACCGCCGTCTAGGGAGGTGCCCGCGACGGCGCCAGAACTGTTCACGCCGGCGAAGAAATAGGTGAAATTCTGCTGGTCGTAGGTGTTGGTGGTGGTGCCGTCGTAGGTGAAGTAGACGGTCTGATAGTTTCCGTCGGTGGCCTTGCCGAAAATGGTGCCGTTGGCGGCGATCTTCAGGAAGTCCTCGCCGTTGGTGGCATCGATGCCGGGGATGGTGGGGTAGGAGAAGGTCAGCGCCTGTGCCCGCGGGATGGCGGTGGCGAACAGGGCCAAGGCGGCGAGGGCGAGGCGGGTAGAGGGTAGGAACAAGGCGCGTTCTCCGGTCCGGTGCCCCGAGTCAGGGCGGGAAGATTTGAGGAAATCGCGTAGCATTCGTCGCAAATCGTCGCAATAATGCATGAAGCGTATCGGCGTGGTTGTTTTGTGATATTTTGAATGCGTTTTCAGATTGGAACGGTGGCCGAATGCCATCGCATCCGGGCCGGCGCGGGGCGGCCGCTGAGCTGTAAAGCGAGGCAGTCTATGAAAGCGAAGGAAGAAAATTTTTTGCTTCTTTTTTATAAAAAAGAAGAACTTCC
>CAIRTN010000223.1 GCA_903881515.1 uncultured Rhodospirillales bacterium
ACGGTGACCTGGAGTGGGCCGTGCGTGGACCGGCA
Organism: uncultured Rhodospirillales bacterium; assembly: GCA_903881515.1. GTDB lineage: Bacteria > Pseudomonadota > Alphaproteobacteria > Acetobacterales > Acetobacteraceae > CAIRTN01. Next base: position 36 of record CAIRTN010000223.1, read on the forward strand.
CGCGACCGGCAAGGGGCAATTGGTGTGGCGGCGCGGCGGGCGGGCGTCGGGGGCGTATGATGGCGAGATGGTGTTTGGCCATCTGAACGGGCCGGGGGTGTTCCGCTTCGCCAATGGCGACCGCTATGAGGGCGTGTTCACCGACGACAAGCTGAATGGGCGCGGCGTGCTGACGACGGCCGAGGGCAACGAGTATCGCGGCGAGTTCCTGGTGTTCCGGATGAACGGTCGCGGGGTGTTCCGCTACAAGAACGGCGACCGCTATGAGGGCGAGTTTCGCAACGACCTGCCGAACGGGCAGGGCCGGGCGGTGTGGGCGAACGGCACGGTGTATGACGGGCAGTTTCGCGACGGGGTGCCGGATGGGAAGGGCACGTATCGGGCGGCGGCGCAGACCTATAGCGGGACTTGGAACAAGGGCTGTTTTCGCGACGGCAACCGGGCGGTTTCGGTGATGGTGGACCCCGCGACGTGCCCCTGAGCTGGGCGGCGGCGACGGTATTGCTGGGGGCGTTTGCGGGCGGGTTCGTCTCGGGGCTGGCGGGGTTTGGCACCGGGTTGGTGGCGCTGGGGATCTGGCTTTACGTGCTGGACCCGGGGACAGCCTCATCGCTGGTGATTATCTGCTCGGTGGTGTCGCAGACGCAGACACTGCCGGCGATCTGGCATGCGATCGAAGTGCGGCGGGTGTGGCCGATCGTCGTCTCGGGGCTGGTGGGGGTGCCGGTGGGCACGCTGTTGCTGGGCGCGGTCGATCCGGGGTCGTTCAAGCTGGCGGTGGGGGTGTTGCTGCTGGTGTTTTCCGGCTGGCTGCTGCTGAGCGCCGGGCGGGTGCGGGTGCGTTTCGGCGGGCGCGGCGCGGATGCGCTGGTGGGGTTCGCCGGCGGCGTGATGGGCGCGCTGTCCGGATTATCCGGCCCGTTGCCGACCTTGTGGGCGAGCGTGCGCGGCTGGGGCAAGGATGAAAGGCGGGCGGTGTTCCAGGCGTTCAACTGGAGCGTGCTGACGCTGTCGTTGATCGTGCACGGGGCGGCGGGGCTGCTGACGCGGGAGGTGTTCTGGTTGACGCTGGCGGCGCTGCCGGGGACGGTGATCGGCGCCTGGCTGGGCGCGCGTGTGTACCGGCGGCTGAGCGATCAGCGGTTTCAGAGGGTGGTGCTGGGGTTGTTGTTTGTGTCTGGCGTGGTGATGGTGTGGACGGGGTGGCGGGGGCAGTGAACGAAGGAAGTAAGCTGCGGGGCGTTGCCCCGCGCCCCACCAGGGGCCAAGCCCCTGGACCTTATCTTTATAAGGATATGGGTCTTTGGTGGGTCGTCGTGCGAGGCACGCTGGCACGTGACGGCTAAGCCCTGGCCTTGTCTTGTCTGCGTTGAACAGACATTCTGCGAGCTGGCACAGGCGCAGTGAGTAGCCATACCTGACATATTTTTGTCGAAAATAGCCGTTCATTAGTATAAAATGCGCATGTTGAGATAGGTGTATCCGATGTTGCATCGTTTAGAGATCGAGAATTTCTACTCGATCCGGGACAAGCAAACGATCGATCTGTGTTTTTCGCCGCGCCCGCGGGAGGACGAACGTCGTCTGGCGCCGACCTGGCGGGGCGCGGCGGAGCGGACGCCGAAGGTCGTTGCGTTGTTCGGGGCCAACGCCTCGGGCAAATCCAATGTGCTGAAGGCGTTGTCGTTTGTGATCTGGTTCGTGAAGGACAGTTTCGGCCTGCCGCCGGGCGGGCGGCTGCCGTTCGAGCGGTTCAACGACGAGGCCATGCTGACGGCGCCGACGCGGCTGGCGATCCATTTCAGCGGGCTCGAAAGCAAGCTCGACGCCTCCGAGGCGTACCCGCGGGAATGCCGGTATGCCTATGAGGTGACTTTGGGCGGTACGGAGCCGTGCCGAGTGGAATACGAGGCGTTGCATTACTGGCCATCGCATGCCGCGCGGCGGGTGCGGGTGTTCGAACGCACCGGCGAGGGGAAGGTGTTGGCGGGCAAGTCGTTCGAGATGGCTGGCTATCGGCCGGCACTGGAGAAAATCCTCCGCCCCGAGGTCAGCGTGATCGCAACGCTGGCGCAGCTTGGGCATCCACTCTCGCTTTCGCTGCGGGGGCAGGCGGAAAGGGTGGTCACCAATATCCTGTTCGAACGCGGGGAAATCACAGATGACAGCGCGATCAGGATCTATGCCGAGTGGCCGGAGTTGCTGAAGAAGCTAAACGAAGAGATCCAGAAGCTCGATGTCGGAATCCGCTCGATGCGGATAGAGGCTGGTCAGAGCGGCCCGGTTGCGTGGTTCACGCATGACGGGCTGGCCCGGGACATGAAATTGATCCTTCAAAGCCACGGCACACGGCAATTCCTGAAGATATATCCGGCGCTCGTTCGGACCTTGGAAATCGGCGGGGTTGCCGTGCTGGACGAGCTTGATGTCGCGATCCATCCCTTGCTGCTACCGGAGATATTGCGTTGGTTTTATGACCCAGGACGTAATCCGCATGACGCCCAGCTTTGGATAAGTTGCCATTCCGCCTCGCTACTGGAAGAGCTCAGCAAGGAGGAAGTGCTGTTTTGTGAAAAGAACCGCAAGGGGATCACCAGCATCTATGGCTTGGCTGATATCAAGTCCTCGGAACGACGGACCGATAACCACTACCGGAAATACATGGGCGGGCTTTACGGGGCGGTGCCGCAAATCGGATGAAACGGCGCATTGCCAATATCGCGGAGCGGAAGCGGGTTTTTCTCGGCTGCGAGGGGGAGAGCGAGCGGGGTTATGGGCGGCTTCTGGGGGACATCGCCGGGAGCGACTATCATTTCGATCTCCATGTGCTGCACGGTGGGGACGGGCCGGCGGTGGTCGAGAGGGCGGTCAGGAAGCTCATCACCGAGCAGAGCAAAGATTACGGGACGTATGCGGTGAGGGCGGTTCTGCTGGACAGCGACCGGTGGGGCAAGTCGCCCGAGCGGGATGCAAATGCTCAAGCCGCCGCACAAAAGCATCGGCTTCGTTTGATTTTCCAACGCCCGTGCCATGAAGCCCTATTGTTACGACATCTCGACGGCCAACAGGATCGCCTGCCACATGACGCGGACGCGTCCGAGAAGGCGCTGAAACGACTCTGGCCCGGGTACAAGAAGCCGATGGTGGCCAAAGGGCTGTCCGCGCGCCGCTGCGGTCGAAGCCGAACTGGACGCCTTCCTGGTCGCCGTAGGCATTATCCGCCAATAGCAGCGCAGCAGCTTAAAAGTTTTTGGTGTCCCTTTTTTCAAAAAGGGACCGCTTGCTTCCCCTACACTTTCAACTCCACACACACCGGCACATGATCGCTAGGCTGTGGCCAATCCCGCGCATCTGTATGGATGGTCATGCCGGCGAGTTTCGGCTTGAGGTCCGGCGTGACCCAGATGTGGTCGAGCCGGCGGCCGCGGTTGGAGCCGCGCCAGTCGCGGTTGCGGTAGCTCCACCAGGTGTAGAGTTTCTCGGTGTCGGGCACGAAGTGGCGCATGGCGTCGGTGAAGCCGGCGTTGAGCCAGGCGGTGAGGCCTTCGGTTTCGGGTGGGGTGTGGGAGACGACGTCGAGCAGTTGCTTGTGGCTCCAGACGTCATGCTCGAGTGGAGCGATGTTGAGGTCGCCGACCAGTACCGTGCGGGTGAGGTTGCGGGCAGTGAACCAGTTGCGGGTTTCGGCGATGAAATCGAGCTTGTGGCCGTATTTCGGGTTGGCGACGGGGTCGGGGATGTCGCCGCCGGCGGGGACGTAGAAATCGTGCAGTTCGATCGGGCCGGAGGGCACGGAGAGGATGACGCCGGCGTGACGGCAGTCGGATTTGGCGCACCAGTCCGGCGCGTCGTCGTGCGAGGTCAGCGGGATTTTCGACAGGATGGCGACGCCGTTGTAGCCCTTCATGCCTTTGTAATGGACATGCGGGAAGCCGAGCGGGGCGAGCGCCTCGGCGGGGAAGAGTTCGTCGGGGACCTTGGTCTCCTGCAGGCAGATCACGTCGGGGTTCAGCGCTTCGACCAGGCGGTCGAGCAGCGGCAGGCGCAGGCGGAGCGAGTTGATGTTCCAGGTGGCGATGCGCAGGGTCATTGTGGTCTCGCTATGGGGGGGGCGCAGCATGGCCGAGATGGGTGCGTTCTTCAAACGGCAGCCGATGTCGCTTTGCTGCGCAGGGGGTTTCTTGTAGGGTCCGCGGCAGTTCGTTCCTGCGGAGGAAACATCGGATGAAGCGTCGTTATCTGGCGGCCTGTGCCGCCGCTGTGTTGGCATTCGCGCCGGGCGCCTATGCGCAGGTGCAGGTTGGGGCGGTGGAAATCCTGTCCGGGCCGGCGGCTGCCTATGGCATCGCGATCAAGGCCGGGCTGGATCTGGCGCTTGATACAATCAACCAGAAGGGCGTGCTGGGCGGGCAGAAGATCGTGCTGACCGTTGAGGACAGCGCGGGCAACAAGGACCAGGCGATCAACGCGGCGCGCAAGCTGATCGGGCGCGACAAGGTGGTGGCGATCATCGGGCCGACGCTGTCGAACGAGATGTTCGCGGTGGGGCCGGTGACCAATGAGCGCAAGGTGCCGACGGTTGGCACCTCGACCACGGCGGCCGGGATCACCGATATCGGGCCGTATATCTTCCGCACCTCGCTGCCGGAAAGCGATGTGGTGCCGGTGACGTTCAAGAAGGCGCAGTCGCGCGGGGTGAAGACCATCGCGCTGATGTATGCGAACGACGACGCGTTCTCGAAGTCGGGCTTCGACGTAATGAAGGAATCGGCGGAGAAGCTGGGCCTGAAGATCGTCACCATCGAGACGTTCGGCAGCAAGGACACCGATTTTTCGGCGCAGCTGACCAAGATCAAGGGGCTGAAGCCGGACGCGATCGGCATTTCGGCGCTAGTGGAGCCGGTTTCGGGCGTGGTGCTGCAGGCGCGGTCGCTGGGCATCGGCAAGGAGACGCTGCTGGTGGGCGGCAACGGGTCGAACTCGCCGAAGCTGGGTGAGATCGCCGGCGCCGCAGCGGACGGCATGATCGTCGGCAGCCCGTGGTTCATCGCCAAGCCGGACGCGAAGAACACCGCGTTCGTCGAGGCGTTCCGCAAGAAGTTCAACAAGGACCCCGACCAGTTCGCGGCGCAGGCGTTCGACACGATGTTCATCGTGGCCGACGCGATCAACCGCGCCGGGGCGGCGGACACCGAGAAGGTGACCGCGGCACTGGGCAGCACAAAGTTCGACGGCGTGATGGGTCCGTTCAACTTCACGGCGCATCGCGACCCCGGCTCGAACGAGGGCGTGGTGGTGCTGGAGATGCAGGCCGGCAAGTTCGGCGTCGCGAAGTAGGCTGACGGCAGGGGGGGACGAACACCCCCCCTGGACTTCTTAGATTATGTGGTTTCCAAAGGACTCGTTTCTGGTCGCGTGATTCAGACCTTCGGCGATGCCGCCTATGGTCATCACGCTCCAGGTCCTTTGGCGGGTCCAGGGCAGAGCCCTGGCCTTTCCTGTTTTGAGGCCCGTGAATGCTCGCACAGCAACTCGTGAACGGCGTGTTCCTCGGCGCGACCTACGCGCTGTTCGCGCTCGGCTTTACGCTGATGTTCGGCGTGTTGCGGGTGATCAACCTGACCTATGGGTTCTATTTCACCGCGGGCGCGTTCCTGGCGCTGTTGCTGACGAAGTCGCTGGGCTGGCCGATTGCGGCGGTGCTGCCGGCGGCGGCGGTGCTGTCGGGGGTGATCGCGGTGTTGGTGGACTGGCTGTTGCTGACCAGGCTGCGCAGGGTGGGCGCGCCGGAGTTGGCGTCGCTGATGGTGACGCTGGGGGCGGTGCTGGCGCTGTATGCGGCGATGACGTCGTGGCTGGGGCCGGACATCAAGCGGTTTCCGCCGGGGTTGATTTCGGCGCAGGCGATCGAGATCGGCATGGTGCGGGTGACGATGCCGCAACTGCTGATCCTGGGCGTGACGGTGCTGCTGGTGGGCGGGCTGGTGGCGCTGATGCGGTTGTCCAGGCTGGGGCTGGCGATCCGGGCGATGGCGGAGCGGCCGGATGTGGCGGGGCTGATGGGGATCGATACCGGGCGGACGGCGGCGTTCGTGTCGTTCGTGTCGGGCAGCCTGGCGGGGGCGGGGGGCGTGCTGATCGGGCTGAATTTCAATGCGATCCAGCCGTTCATGGGCGAGTCGATGATGCTGCGCGGGTTCGTGGTGGTGATTGTCGGCGGGCTTGGCGATATCCGCGGGGCGGTGATCGCGGGGCTGCTGCTGGGGATCGTTGAGGTGTTGACGGCGGGATATGTGGCGTCGGGGCTGAAGGAGGCGGTGGCGTTCGCGATCCTGGTGGCGGTGCTGTGGACGCGGCCGGCCGGGCTGTTCGGGCGCGCCGCGGTGAGGCGGGCGTGATGGCTGCGTGGTTGGACGATTTCTTCTGGACCTACCAGAACGTGGTTTACGGGCTGGGGATCAACGGGCTGCTGGCGCTGTCGATCTATGTGGTGCTGGCGGTGGGGCAGTTGTCGCTGGGGCAGGCGGCGTTCATGGGGCTGGGGGCGTATTCCTCGGCGCTGATGACGATGCAGTTGAAATGGCCGTTTTTTGTGGTGCTGCCGGCGTCGTGCATCACCCCAGTGCTGTTCGCGCTGGCGATCGGGGCGCCGACGTTGCGGCTGTCAGGGGTGTATCTGGCGATCGCCACCATCGGGTTGGGCGAGGTGCTGCGGGCGGTTTACCTCAATGTCGATCTGGTGGGCGGGGCGCTGGGGATTTCGGGGATTCCGGAGCGGGCGTCGGCGACCATGATTTATGGGCTGCTGGCGGCGGCGATCGTTGTGCTGTGGGTGATCGGGCGGAGCTTCATCGGCCGCGCCATGGAAGCGATGCGCGAGGACGAAACCGCCGCCGCGGTGATGGGTATTCCGGTGGGGCGCTACAAGCTCGGCGCGCTGCTGGCCTCGGCGGTGCTGGCGGGAGTCGCGGGGGCACTCAGCGCGCATGTGTCGAGCTTCATTGGGCCGAACGAATACGGCTTCGAACCCGCCGTCACGATCCTGTCCTTCGCGCTGCTGGGCGGCATCGGCACGCCACTCGCCCCCGTGGCCGGTGCCTGGATCCTGACCCTGCTGCCGGAAGTGCTGCGCGGGTTCGCCGACCTGCGCCTGGTGTTCAACGGCCTGATCATCGTGCTCGCCGTGCTGTTCCTGCCCAACGGGCTACTGCCCTGGCGGATGCGGAGGAGCCCGCGATGAGGAAGGCAAGGG
>CAIRTN010000224.1 GCA_903881515.1 uncultured Rhodospirillales bacterium
AACCCCGCCACCGCCGCCATCATCAGGAAGTGGAACACCCGTACCCCCTGGAACCCGCCGAACAACAGCTCCAGCGGATAGGTCTGCACCGGCTTCCACAGCGCCACGCCCGACACGATGACCCCCGCCAGCGCCGCAAGCACGCCCCAGTAGAACGCCTTCTGCACCGCGTTGTACTCGCCCAGCGTATGCGGCAGCTTGAACCGCGCCGCGGCGATGAAATCGCGCAGAAAACTCTTCGGCCCCACCGGCAGATATTCCCGCCGGAAATGCCCCGACACCACGCCCCATGCCACGAACAACACCCAGGCCAGCAGCAGCAGCCACATCCCGGCGAAATGCCACAACAGCGCACTCGCCACGCCGGGGTCGTTATGCACCGCCAGCGCCGTCTCCACCCCGCCGCCCAGCGTGGCCCATTCCGGAAACCGGAATCCGAAAATCGGCGACGCGTTGTAGATCCGCCACCCGCTGCCGATCATCACCAGCGTCGAAATCGCCATCAGCCAATGCGGCACCCGCACGAAGATGGAGTGCATCTGCACCCCCTTGATCCCCAGCTTCATGCCAGCTCCTCCAGCCCGTTCTGCACCAGCATCCGCCGCCCATAACTCGTCAGCAGAAACTGCAGGAACGCCTGCGGGTTCGGCCGCCTTGCCCCCGCAGTGACCGAAGCCGCCACCCGCAGATCCGGCGCCACCGCCTCTGGCACCGGCGCTACCTCGGTCAGCAACATGTCGGTCCGCACCTCGCTCAAATACAGCAGCGCCGCGTTGACCGTCCCCGCCGACAGCATCGCCGCCGCCTCCGCGGTATCCACCACCCCGATCAGGCTGCGCGCGCGAAACCCCGCCTTCGCCAAAATCCCCGGCCCATCCAGCCCCGCCGCCGTGCCCGCATCCGGCACCGCCACACCGCCGCCCAGCGCCGTCTGCAACGTGATCCCCTTGCGCGCGGCAATCACCAGCCGATCCCGCCACGGCCCGGTATAGGGCGGCGGCGCCAGCAACCCCTTCGCCGACAACGCCTCCATATCGGCATAGCGCGTAATCACCAGGTCAATCTGCACCTCGCGCTGCAACTGTTGCAGCAGCAGCCCCGGATTGATCGGAAACACATTCAGCCGCACGCCGATCTGCTCGCGAAACGCTTCCGCCGCCCGCTGCATCAACGGCCCCAGCCCGCTGGCGCAGGCCAACGCAAGATCGGTGGTGTCAACCACGCTGGCCTCTTCGGCATGCCCGGCAGCTAACGCCGAAGGCACCAGTAATGGCACCCCCATCATCCCACCCAGCCATGAACGCCTGGACAATCCCATCAACACCCGATCCCCAACCATGCGGTCTGCCCATAAGACACCGGGGCAGCCCCCGCGTTACACCTCAATTTGCAGAAATCGCTCCATTCGGCCGCAGGATCTGCCGCAGCACCCCGCCCTCGGCTAACCGGTCGAACCCGGCATTGATCCCGTCCAGCCCCAGGAATCCGCTGCGCAACCGATCCACCGGCAGCTTGCCCCGCCGGTACATCGCCAGCAGCTTCGGAATATCCCGCTCCGCCACGCAGCTTCCCATATAGCTGCCCCGGATCTGCCGCTCGGACGACACCAGATCCGCCTGCGCATACGAAAACCGCATCTCATTGCCCGGCAACCCCGCACACACCAGGCACCCGCCCCGCGCCGTGATCGCATACGCAAGCTCGATCGCCTTCGCCGCCCCCGCCGCCTCGATCACCGTATCCAGCCCGCCCTCGGTCGCCTCGCGCACCTCCGCCGCACACTCCGGCCCGGCCAGGAACGTATCCGTCGCCCCCCACTGCCTGGCCAGCGCCAGCTTCTCGGCATTGGCATCCACCGCCACGATCCGCTCCGCCCCCGACGCCACCGCCGCGAACAGCGCGTTCATCCCCACGCCCCCCAGCCCGACAATCGCCACTGCATCCCCCGGCCGCACCCCGGCCGTGTTGAACACCGCCCCCGCCCCGGGCATCACCGCACAGCCGAACACCGCGGCATCCTCCAGCGGAATATCCTTCTCGATCTTCACCGCCGATCGCCGCGCCACCACCGCGAACTGCGCAAACAGTGACAGCCCCGACGAGTGATTGATCGCGCGGCCCCCTTGATGAATCCGCTGCGCCCCGGAAATCAGCGTCCCCGCCGCGCGCGCCCCGAACCCGGTCGGGCACAGATTGGGCCGCCCGCGGATGCAATATCGGCACTGCCCGCAACTCGCCGCGAACACCGTGATCACATGATCCCCCGGCCGCACCCCCTCGACCCCCGCGCCCACCCCGCGCACGATCCCCGCCCCCTCATGGCCGATGATTGCCGGCAACGGCCGCGGCCTGATCCCCTCAATCACGCTCAGGTCGGAATGGCACAGCCCGGCCGCCGCGATCTCGATCAAAATCTCCCCCGGCCCCGGCGGATCAAGCTCCACCTCCTCCACCCGCATCGGCTGCGTCTCGGCATAGGGATGCGCCAGCCCCGTCTCGCGCAAAATCGCCGCTTGCATCTTCATGGTCCGTCTTCCTCCAGAACGCGTGGCCCGAGCCTAGAAGCTTGACCACGCCGCGCAACGGCCCAACCCTGGCAAAAAACGCCGGGAGACAACCGCCATGCGCCTCGCCAACAAAATCGCCATCGTCATCGGCGCCGGCCAAAGCCCCGGCGAAGGCCTCGGCAACGGCCGCGCCACCTGCATCCGCTTCGCCCAGGAAGGCGCCACCATCCTCGCGGTCGACCGCGACCTCGCCTCCGCCACCGAAACCGCCGCCCTCGCCGGCCCCACCTGTCACCCCTGGCCTGGCGACGTCAGCCGCGAAGCCGACATGGCCGCCTGCACCGCCGAAGCCGTCCGCCGCTGGGGCCGCGTCGATATCCTGCACTACAATGTCGGCGTCGGCCTCGGCGGCGGCGACTCCCCGCTGGATACCTTCACCGAAGCCGCCTTCGACCACATCGCCACCATCAACCTGCGCGGCGCCATCATGGCGATCAAACACGTCCTCCCCGTCATGCGCGCCCAAGGCAGCGGCGTGATCCTCACCATCTCCTCTGTCGCCGCCTACGAGACCTACCCTTACGTCGCCTACAAGGCGACCAAAGCCGGCCTGATCGAATTCACCCGCCAGGTCGCCATCCACAACGCCCCCCACGGCATCCGCGCCAACGTCATCCTCCCCGGCCTGATGGACACCCCCATGGCCGTCGACACCCGCGCGCGGCACGCCAACCGCCCCCGTACCGAAATCGCCGCCGAACGCGACGCCAAAGTCCCGCTGCGCGGCAAAATGGGCAGCCCGTGGGACGTCGCCAACGCCGCCCTGTTCCTCGCCTCCGATGAGGCCAATTTCATCACCGGCATCGAACTGCCGGTCGATGGCGGATCACTCGCCAGGTGAAGCAGGTGGTCCATTAGCTCAGTGAAAATCACGCGACTTCGGCAGCAGGCGCACGTCGCGCGGGTGGCGGCCGCGGGGGGCGGCGGGGGTTGGCGGTGGGGTGTCGAACAGGCGTTGCAGTTCGGTTGAGCGGTCCTGCACCGCGGTCGCCATCAGGTGCACCACGCCTTCGACGCTTTTCTGCAGCTTGCCGGCGACGGCCATCAGCCGGGAGGCCATGACCTCGCGGCGGAACTGTTCGAACTGCCGCGCCCACAGGATAATGTTGGTGATGCCGGTCTCGTCCTCCAGGGTGATGAAGATGGCATTGCCGTTGCCCGGGCGCTGGCGCACCAGCACCAGGCCGGCGGTGCGCAGCGTGACGCCGTCGCGCGCGGCGGCGGTTTCGGCTGAGGTGAGCAGGCCCTCGGCGCGGAACAGCGCGCGCAGCATGCCCATCGGGTGGCCCTTCAGCGACAGGCGCATGGTCTGGTAGTCGGCGGCGATCTGCTCGGCCAGCGGCATGGCGGGCAGGTTGGCATCGGGCTCCGGCGGCAGTTCGGGGCTTTCCATCACCGCGAACAGCGGCAAAGTGGGGGCGTCGGGCAGGCGGCGCACGGCCCACAGCCCGTCGCGGCGGTCGAGCCCCAGCGAGCGGAAGGCGTCGGCATCGGCGAGCGCGCGCAGGGTGGGGGCGCGCAGGCCGGCGCGGGCGGCCAGGATCTCGATATCGGCATAGCCGTTGCCGCGCAGCGTGGCGATGCGCTGGCCATCGGCGGTGTGCATGCCCTCGATCTGACGCAGGCCGAGGCGCAATGCCAACTGGCCGCCGCGCGGTTCCAGCGTGTTGTCCCAATGGCTGTGGTTGATGTCGGCAGGCAGCACCGGCACGCCATGCTCGGCGGCGTCGCGCACGATCTGCGCCGGGGCATAGAAGCCCATCGGCTGCGCGTTCAGCAGCGCGCAGGCGAACACCGCAGGGTGGTGGCATTTGATCCACGACGAGATGTAGACCAGCTTGGCGAAGGAGGCGGCGTGGCTTTCGGGGAAGCCGTAGCTGCCGAAACCCTTGATCTGTTCGAAACAGCGCTGGGCGAACTCGTACTGATAGCCGCGCGCCACCATGCGCTCGACCATCAGTGTCTCGAACTTGCCGATGGTGCCGATGTTGCGGAAGGTGGCCATGGCGCGGCGTAACTGGTTGGCTTCGACATCGGTGAACGCGGCGGCGACCATGGCGAGCTTCATCGCCTGTTCCTGGAACAGCGGCACGCCGAGGGTTTTGCTGAGCACGCCCTTCAACTCGTCCGGATCGTGCGGCGGGGCGGGCGAAGGGTACTCGACCGGCTCCACCGCCGAGCGGCGGCGCAGATAGGGATGCACCATGTCGCCCTGGATCGGGCCGGGGCGGACGATCGCCACCTGGATCACCAGATCATAGAACACGCGCGGCTTCAGCCGGGGCAGCATGTTCATCTGCGCGCGGCTTTCGACCTGAAACACCCCCAGCGAATCGCCACGGCACAGCATGTCGTAAACCGCAGGATCGTCGCGCGGCACGCCGGGCAGATCGATATCGGCAATGGCGTGCCGTCGCATCAGGTCGAACGCCTTGCGGATGCAGGTCAGCATGCCGAGCGCCAGCACATCGACCTTCATCAGTTGCAGGGTGTCGATATCGTCCTTGTCCCACTCGATGAAGGTGCGGTCGGCCATCGCCGCGTTGCCGATCGGCACCATCTCGTCGAGCCGGCCGCGCGCCAGCACGAAGCCGCCGACATGCTGGGAGAGATGGCGGGGGAAGCCGAGCAGCCGGCCGGCGAGATCGAGCGTGCGGGCGATCAGCGGATTGTCGGCATCGAGCCCGGCCTGGGTGATATGGGCGGCGGGGATATCGCTGCCCCAGCTGCCCCATTGGGTGGAGGCCATGCGGGCGGTGATGTCCTCGCTGAGCCCCATCACCTTGCCGACATCGCGCAGCGCGCTGCGCGGGCGGTAGCTGATCACGGTGCCGACGATGCCGGCGCGATGGCGGCCGTATTTTTCGTAGATGTACTGGATCACCTCCTCGCGCCGCTCATGCTCGAAATCGACGTCGATATCGGGCGGCTCGCGGCGCTCGGGGGAGATGAAGCGGGCGAACAGCAGGTCATGCTCGGCGGGATCGACGCAGGTGATGCCGAGCACGTAGCAGACCGCCGAATTGGCCGCCGAGCCGCGGCCCTGGCAGAGGATGCCGCGTTCGGTGGCGAAGCGGACGATGTCGTGGATGGTGAGGAAATAGGGCGCGTAGCTGAGCTGGGCAATCATGGCGAGTTCGTGCTCGATCTGCCGGGCGACCTTCGGCGGTACGCCGCCAGGGTAGCGCGCGGCGGCGCTGCGCCGGGTCAGGTCCTCCAGCCAGGGCTGCGGCTGCCAGCCGGCGGGCACGAATTCCTCGGGATATTCGTAATGCAACTGGCCGAGATCGAAGCCGACGCGGCCGAGCAGATGCTGGGTTTCGGCCACCGCCTCCGGCGCGTCGCGGAACAGGCGGGCCATCTCGGCAGCGGGTTTCAGGTGCCGTTCGGCATTCGCCTCCAGCCGGCGGCCGGCGCGGGCGATGGTGACGCCGTCGCGGATGCAGCTCAGCACGTCCTGCAGGTCGCGCTGGGAGGGCTCGGCGTAGAGCACGTCGTTGACCGCGAGCAGGGACAGCCGGGCGGCCGCGGCGAGGTCGCGCAGCCCCGCGAGACGGCGGCGGTCGGTGCCGCGCCGGGGCATGGTGGCGGCGAGCCAGGCCGATCCGGGGGCGGTGGCGGCGATCTCGGCCAGCACGGCGGTGGTGCAGCCCTCGGGCATCACCGCCAGCAGCAGGCCACCGGTGTCGGCGAGCAGGTCCGGCAGCGTCAGATGGCACTGCCCCTTCACCGCACGCCGGTTGCCCAGGGTCAGCAGCCGGCACAGCCGGGCCCAGCCGGCACGGGTCTCGGGATAGGCAACGATGTCGGGCGTGCCGTCGGTGAACGCCAGCCGGGCGCCGGTGGCCAGGCGGAAGCCCTGCGCGCGCGCCTTGATCCCAGGCTCGCCGGTGTCGCGCAGTTCCTGCAACGCGGCATAGGCACGCACCACCCCGGCGACGGTGTTGCGGTCGGCGATGCCCAGGCCGGTATGGCCGAGCCGCAGGGCGGTCAGCACGAGGTCGCGCGGGTGCGAGGCGCCGCGCAGGAAGGAGAAATTGCTGGCCGCCGCCAGTTCGGCATAACCGGTCATGCGAACAGCCCATGCAGGAACCAGCGCGGCGCGGCCTCCGCGTTGCCGTGCAGGCCTTCGCGGAACACCCAGAAACGGCGGCCGGCGGCGTCCTCCAGCCGGTAATAGTCGCGCGGCAGGCTGTCCGGCGGCGCGCGCCACCATTCCGGGGCGATGCGCTCCGGCCCCTCGGCGCGGGTGACCTCGTGCAGCGCCTGCCGCCAGCGGAACCGCAGCGGCGCGCCGTCGGGCACCTCGGCCAGGGTGTCGATCGGCTGCGGCGGGTCGAACAGGCACAATGGCCGGGGCGGGGTGGCCGGGGCGGGGCGGGCCGATGGCGGGGCGGCACGCTGCGCCGGCACCAGCTGGGCGGCGCGCTCGGGCAGATGGGTGTCCCGCGCGGCGAAGCGCAGCACCCGGTCTGGCCCCAGGCGGGCGGCGAGGCGGTCGATCAGGCCGGCGACCTCGCCGGTTTCGGCGGCGTGGCCGTCCAGGCTGGTCTGCGCCGGGGCGAGCGGCTCGGCATGGGTCACCGCCAGGCACACGGCGTCGATGCCGAAGCCAGCGTCGATCGGCTCGCTGAGGGCGTCGATGCGCAGGGCGAACAGACGCTGCAGCGCCGGCACGTCGCGCGAGGGGCGGCCGGTTTCGACCAGGACGCGGCGGATCTGCCCGTCGCTGCGGAACAGGCTGGCCTCGAAACCGCGCCCGCCGGTGCCGCCGCGCTCCAGCAGGTCAGCCGCTTCGTGCAGCAACTGGTCCAACACCTGCTCCAGCGCCTGACTCTGCACCAGCGGTTCGAGGAAATGCCGCTCCACCCGGCACGCCGGCGGCGGGCGCAGCGGCACGATGCGGGTGTCCTGCTGGCCGAGCAGCTCGGCGAGGCGGCGGGGGAGATCCTGGCCGAAGCGGGCGGCAAGACCGGCGGCGGGGCGGCAGGCGAGGTCGCCGATGGTCTTCAGCCCGGCGCGGGCCAAAGCCTGCACCGTCGCGGCGGGAACCGCGAGGGCCGCCACCGGCAGATGGGCGATGCGTTCGGCCTCGGGCAGGCTGTCCGGGGTGGCGAAGCGGGCCAGGCCGCGGGCGGCGGCGGGGGTGTCGGCCACGCCGTCGCGCATGGACAGGGACAGGCGCCGCCGCAGCCCGGCGCGCAGCCCGGCCTCGCCGCCGAACAGATGCGCGCAGCCGGCGATGTCGAGCAGCAAGCCATCCGGCGGGTCCAACGCCACCAGCGGGGTGAAGCGTTCGCACAACCCAGCGAGCGTGGCCAGGAAGGCGGCATCAGCCAGCGGATCGGCGTCCTGCGCATTCAGCG
Organism: uncultured Rhodospirillales bacterium; assembly: GCA_903881515.1. Taxonomy (GTDB): domain Bacteria; phylum Pseudomonadota; class Alphaproteobacteria; order Acetobacterales; family Acetobacteraceae; genus CAIRTN01. The sequence goes on from CAIRTN010000224.1 coordinate 7,934, forward strand.
GGCGCACCCGCGCCCGCGCCTCGGCCAGGGTCAGGCCGGGGGCCAGGCCCAGGGAGGCGGCCTGACGGTCCACCGCGGAGAGGCGCTGGGCACCGCGCAGTTTCTCCACCAGCACCACCGGCGGCTCATCCGGCAAGCCCAACCGCTCGGCCGGCAGGAAGGGAAACCACAGCGCCAGGCTGCGCCGCGGCATCATAGTCCCGGAAGCACCGCTGCTCATGATCCCACTCCAGATGCCAGGTGTTGACCGCCGCCCCGCCGCGATGGCGCAGCAGCGTGGCGGCGAGGGCCGGCCGGCCGGGGGCGTTGGCGGCCAGCGGGCGGGAGGGCAGCGCGCCGACCATCCAGCGCGAGGCCGCCGCACTGGGCACCGGGGTGGCCGCCACGCGCAGCAGCAGCACGGTGGTCGCCGTCTCCTCCGCCGCCAGCGACAGCCGGCGGCTGGCCGTGAGATCGAGCAAGGCAGCCTCGCCCCATAGTTCCAGCAGCACCGCGGCCAGACCGGTGCTGCGCGCCGCCTCGGCCGCCGCGCGCAACACGCCCAGCACATCGGCCGCGCGCACCAGCACGAGATGCGCCGGGTTCAGCCCGAGGGCCGCCAGCCCCAGCGGGTAAAGCTGCCCGGCGCGGGCATCGGACGCCGCATGACGCACCCACAAAATGCGCTGCCGCCCCCCTGCCCTGCCCGCGCGCTGGGCCAGCATCGCGGCGAAGCCCAGGGCGGTGGCGGCATCGTCCGGGCTGGCGGCGAACACCTCATGCAGCGCGCCGCGCACCAGCCCGCCGCCGAGCCAGGTATCGATCGGCGCCAGCCCGAATGTCACCGCATCGCGCAGCCGCGGCACGGCGGGCGCGGCCAGGCCATCGAAGCGCTGGCGCAGGCGGAGCGGGGTGCGGGGCGGCGGGCGGAGCGGCATTATGTGTTCCCTATATGTTCTTATAAGAACACCGCGAAGCCTGTCTACGTCAAGCGCGCAGAGGCGCAGGGCAATCGGGTGAATAAGCGCGTGACAAACAGCTGAATTGCTGAATCTGTGTCTGTCCTCTGACGCGCTTTGTGGAGGCCGACGATGGAAAATCTGGAGACAGACGACGGTTCGTTTTTGGAAGCAACCGTCTTTCTA
>CAIRTN010000225.1 GCA_903881515.1 uncultured Rhodospirillales bacterium
CGCGGCACCACCTCCGCCGCCTGCGGCCCACGCGCCTGAGCCAGCGCCGGGACATCCGGGGAAGCCTGCGGAGGAGCCCGCAAAACCTTAGGCGCGAAGGGGTTCGTGACTTTAGTGAGAACGCCGCATGTGCGAGCATGCGGCGTCTTCACGGGAGTAGTGCCATGCGCCGCCGCAGTTTTCTCGCCGCCTCCGCCCTGATTGCCGCGCCGTCGATCGCGCGGTCGGCCGGGTCGAATGTGCTGAAGATCATCCCGGAGAGTGACCTGCCGGTGCTGGACCCGGTGTGGACGACGGCGACGGTGTCGCGCAATCACGGCTACATGGTGTTCGACACGCTCTACAGCATGGATGGGCAGTTCAAGACGCAGCCGCAGATGGTGGCGGGCCATGTGGTGGAGAATGACGGCAAGCTGTGGATGCTGACGCTGCGCGACGGGCTGAAGTTCCATGACGGGGAGAAGGTGCGGGGGCGGGATGCCGTGGCCTCGATCAAGCGGTTCGCGGCGCGGGACAGTTTCGGCGCGGCGCTGATGGCGGCGACGGATGAGTTGAGCGCGCCCGATGACAACACGATCCGGTTCCGGCTGAAGAAGCCGTTCCCGCTGTTGCCGAATGCGCTGGGCAAGCCGGGCACGCCGATGCCGTGCATCATGCCGGAGCGCCTGGCGCTGACCGACCCGAACAAGCAGGTAATGGAGATGATCGGGTCGGGGCCGTTCCGCTTCGTGACCAATGAGCGGGTGCCGGGGTCGCGGGTGGTTTACGAGAAGAACCGCGATTATGTGCCGCGGGCGGATGGGCCGGCGACGTTCACCTCGGGGCCGAAATTGGTGCATTTCGACCGGGTGGAATGGCATGTGATCCCGGACAGCTCGACCAAGGTCAACGCGCTGTTGAACAACGAGATCGAGTGGATCCAGGAGCCGCCGCCGGATCTGCTGGGGATGATGCGGGCGAGCAAGAAGGTGCGGGTGGCGCCGATGGACCCGGCGGGCGGGATCTCGGTGATGCGGTTCAACACGCTGTATCCGCCATTCGACAATCCGGCGATCCGGCGCGCGCTGTTCGGCGCGGTCGAGCAGTCGGACTTCATGACGGCGGCGCTGGGCGATGACCGGAGCCTGTGGAAGGACGGGGTGGCGGTGTTCTCGCCGGGCAGCCCGATGGACAGCCGGACCGGTATCGAGATCATGACCTCCAAGCGCGACCTGGAGCGCGTGAAACGGGAGATCATCGCGGCGGGCTACAAGGGCGAGCGGGTGGTGCTGCTGGGGGCGGTGGATAATCCGAATGTGAACGCCCTGGCGCTGGTGGGGGCGGATCTGCTGAAGCGGGTGGGGATGAATGTCGATTTCCAGGAGATCGACTGGGGCACCACGATTCAGCGGCGGTCGAGCAAGCAGCCGCCGGACAAGGGGGGGTGGAACATCTTCTTCACCAACCTGAATGGGCCGAATAACTTCGATCCGGCGGGACAGCTGGGGCTGCGCGGCAATGGCGATGGGGCGTGGTTCGGCTGGCCGAAGATGCCGCGGATCGAGGCGTTACGCGATGAGTGGTTCGATGCGCCGACGGTTGAGGCGCAGAAAAAGATCTGCGTGGAGATCGAGAAGCAGTTCTGGATCGACGCGCCGTATATTCCGCTGGGCTGCATGTACGGGCCGACGGCGTACAGCACCGGGCTGACCGGGGTGCGGGAGGGGTTCATCCAGCTTTACGATGTGAAGCGGGTATGAAGCGCCTGGTGGGTCTGCTGCTGCTGGCGGGGTGCGCGGGGCAGGGGCCGCAGACGGCGTATCCGGGGCAGTATCTGGCGGAGCATGGGCCGTCGGCGCTGTCGGCCGCGCCGCGGACGTTGATTGAGATCCGGCCGTTTGCCGATGTGCCGGATGTGCCGCCGGGGCATATCGGCGACGTGCGGGATGCGAAGGGGGCGGTGATCCAGTCGCTGGATATCGCACCGCCGCCGGGGCGGCAGTTCAGCGAGGCGCTGGGGGCGGAGTTGCAGGCGGCGGGGCATATGGTGACCGGGCCGGGGGCGGCGGCGGTGCTGGAGGGGGGCGTGCAGCGGTTCGCGTTCGCCGGCACGCCAGACAAGGTGACGTGGGACACCAAAATCCAGGCGCAGCTGGCGATCAAGATCAGCTATCGCGGGCGCAGCGTGTCGCGGGCGTATACGGCAACGTGCAATGACGCGGGGCTGTTGCGGCCGACGGCGGATGGGGTGGCGGAGATCGCGAAGACCTGCATCACCAATATCGCGCGACAGTTCCGCAACGACCCCGGCGTGGCCGGGGTGCTGGCGGGGAATTAGGCGGCGGAGGCTTTCAGCCGGTCGGCGAAGAGTTTGCGGAACTTCAGCACCTTGGGCGCGACCACCGCGCGGCAATAGCCGGACCAGGGGTTGCGGTTGAAGTAGTCGTCGTGCTCGGGCTCGGCGGGCCAGAAGGTTTCCAGCGGCTGGAGTTGGGTAACCAGGGGGGCGCCCCATATGCCGGCGGCTTCGATTTCGGCCATCACGGTTTTGGCCGCCTCGGCTTGGGCTTGAGAATGGGTGAGGATGATCGAGCGGTATTGCGGGCCGACATCGTGACCCTGGCGGTCCTGCGTGGTGGGGTCGTGGATGGTGAAGAACACGCGCAGCAGGTCGTCGAAGGTGACGATCGCGGGGTCGTAGGCGATCTGCACGACCTCGGCATGGCCGGTGTGTTTGGCGCAGACTTCCTCGTAGCTGGGGTTGGGCACGTGACCGCCGGCGTAGCCGGATTTTACCGCCTCGACGCCGTTGAGGCCGAGATAGACGGCCTCCAGGCACCAGAAGCAGCCGCCGCCGAGTGTAGCCAATTCCTGCGCCATGCGCGGTTTTCCCCTTGCTGAACCGTCCGGAGATTGGCACGGCTTGCGACAAATTAAAGGGATGAGGCGCATGTTGGTTCGTATCGAGACCGAGGATCGGGCGCAGGGGCGGGTGGCGCGGGTGATCGTCGATAATCCGGCGAAGCTGAATATTCTGGGCCGGGCGGCGATGGATACGCTCAGTGCGGCGTTCGCGGAACTGGCGCGGGATGCGGCGCTGCGTTGTGTGGTGCTGGCCGGGGCGGGCAGCCGGGCGTTCATCGGCGGGGCGGATATCAACGAGATGGCGGTGCTGGATGCGGCGCGGGCGCGGGACTTCATCACCGCGCTGCATGGCGTGTGTCAGGCGATCCGCGATCTGCCGGTGCCGGTGATCGCGCGGTGCCAGGGCTATACGCTGGGGGCGGGACTGGAGGTCGCGGCGGCGTGCGATCTGCGGATTGCCGAGGAAGGCGCACGGTTTGGCATGCCGGAGGTGCGCATCGGCATTCCCAGCGTGATCGAGGCGGCGCTGCTGCCGATGCTGATCGGCTGGGGGCGGACGCGGCGGCTGCTGCTGACCGGGGAGATGCTGGACACCGCGACCGCTTTGGCCTGGGGCTTTATCGAGGAGGCGGCACCGGCGGGCGGGCTGGATGCGGCGATCGAGCGGGTGCTGGGCGATATTCTGGCGGGTGGACCGACGGCGATCCGCCAGCAGAAGGCCTTGATCCGCGATTGGGAAGGGCTGAGCCCGGCCGATGCGATCGAGCGCGGCATCACCTGTTTCGCGGAAAGCTGGGGCACGGCGGAGCCGACCGAGCGGATGGCGGCGTTTCTGGCTGCCAAGCGTTCAGGCTGAGGCCGGTCGGCGGGCCACCAGGTCGATCTCCACCAGCGCATCGTAGGCCAGCCCGGTGACACCGACACAGGTGCGGGCCGGGCGCCGGCCGGCGGGAAACAGGCTGGCCCAGACCGCGTTCATCGCCGCGTAGTCGCGCTTGAATTCGGTGAGGTAGATCCGCGCCATCACCACGTGTTCCAGGCCAAGGCCGAGACCGGCAAGCACTTTGCGCAGGTTCTCGACCACGGCCCGGGTTTGCGCGGCGACGCCGTCGGGCAGCACGCCGGGGGCTTCGGGCGTGTCCGGCATCTGGCCGGTGACGAAGACGAAGCCATCGGTCTCGACCGCGTGCGAGAACGGGGCCACCGGATGTGGCCCGCCCTCGATCATGTGGTAGAGCATCAGGCCCGCCTGCGCCGAAGTGGCAACCCGAGCATACCAGTTGCCAGCAGCAGCATCGAGGCCGGTTCCGGCACGGTGACCTCGCCGAGGGTGAAGGAAACGTGGTTCACCAGGGTGGGCGGGTTACCGACCCCGTTGGGGTAGAAGGTGGTGATCGGCGTTTGCAGGATGACGCTGTCGAACAGGCTGCCGTTGTAGATGACCACACCTTCCTCGAACTCATGCCCGGGAGGCACGGAGGCGGCGAAGTTCAGCGAGGCGATTTCGGTGCCGTCCATCAGGAAGGTTGCATCCAGCGAATCCGGGAAGCGGACGCCAAAGGGCGCGTAGAATGAGGAGACCGGCGAACTGAAATCGATCTCCAACGCATCGCGGCCGAACCCGAGTGCGACCAAATGCTGGGTGAAGGTGAAGTTGAAGCGGTACTGAGTGATGCCGTTCACCACTTCGGTTTCCAGCGGATTGCGCACCAGATAACCGCATTCGCCGGGGATGGGATCGCAGGTGATCGGGCTGGCGCTGTCGCGGAACGTTGCCTGCAATCCGCCAACGGGGCCGAGTGTCAGCGATGGCGCGACCTGGGTATTCAGCGCGTAGCCATCGAAGTTGAACCCCACATTGGCCATCGCTGGCCACGCCAGCAGCAGCAGTGCTGCGGCGGTCGAAAGAACACGCATGTACCCAAGTCCCCCAGTTTGATGCGAGGCCGTTGCCTCATCAGGAGGGTATTGTTCTCATAGCGACCAAGGTGCGGCAAGAGATTGTAATCAAATGTCGTAAAATTTCTCGGAATAAACGCCAGCCTGCGGCGTCAGAGGAAGCCGGTCGACAGCCAGGGCACTGCGGCCACCAGCAGCAGACCGGCCAAAAGGGCGGCCATGTACGGCCAGATCCGCTTCATTCCGGCATCCGGCGATACCCGGCCGATGGCGCAGGCCGCGTAGTAGCCGACGCCCAGCGGCGGCGCGAACAGGCCGATGCCCATCGCCAGGATCACCACCATGGCGTAGTGCACCTCGTTGATGTGCATCGCGCGGGCAATCGGGAACAGCAGCGGGCCGAACAGCACAATGGCCGGAATGCCTTCCAGCACGCTGCCCAGCACGACAAAGGCAACGATCGAGATCAGCATGAAGCCGGCCGCCCCGCCCGGCACGCTGCCCATCGCGGCGGCCAACTGGCGGGAGAAACCGGATTGGGTCAGCGCCCAGGCCATGCCGGTCGCGGTGCCGATGATGAACAGGATGGCGCCCGACAGCGCCGCGGTTTCCAGCAGCATCGGGTAGACCCGACGCCAGTCGAACTGCCGGTAGATCAGCAGGCCGGCCAGCACGGCGTAGGCGATACCGATGGTGGAGACCTCGGTGGCGGTTGCCACGCCCTCGACCACCGAGGAACGGATCACCACCGGCAGGATCAGTGCCGGCACCGCGATCACCGCGGCGCGTAACACCTGTGCCGCCGGGGTTTTCTGCCCCACCGCCTCATTGCGCGACCGGCGCCAGGCCACGAGACCCAGGGCGATCGCCAGCACCAGGCCAGGCAGCAGGCCGCCGGTGAACAAGGCGGCGATGGAAACGCCGGTGACCGAGCCGATGGTGATCAGCACCAGGGAGGGTGGGATGGTCTCGCTCATCGCGCCGGAGGCCGACAGGATGGAGACCATCTCGCCTTCCGAGGCCCCGCGCTTTTTCATCTCGGGAAACAGCACTGGCGCCACGGCGGCCATGTCGGCGGCCTTGGAGCCGGAAATGCCGGACACCAGATAGATCGCGCCCAGCAGCACGTAATACAGCCCGCCGCGGACATGGCCGAGCAGCCCGGCCAGGAACGCCACCATGGCGCGGGCCATGCCAGTCATCTCGATCAGCAGGCCGAGGAACACGAACAGCGGTACCGCCAGCAGCACCAGCCCGCTCATCCCCTCATCCATGCGCGAGACGATGATCGTCAGCGGCGCACGGGTCATCGTTGCCAGATAGGCCAGCGTGGCACAGCCGAAGGCGAAACCGATCGGCACCCCCAGCAGCACGCAGACCGCCAGCAGGCCGACGAAGAAGAACACCAGGTTCCAGTTGCCGATGTCCTTCAGCACCGGGGCGCCGAGCTTCAGGGCGACGATCACCAGCGCGATCACCGCCACGATTTCCAGCACCGCGCGCAGCCGAAGCTCGGCCAGCCGCAGCAGCGACAGCACCAGCATCACCGCCGCACCCACCGGGATTGCGGCAGCGCGCACGATGTTCGACCAGCCCAACGCCGGGGTCTCGATATACCATTCGTCGGCGGCGTATTCCTGTGCCGAGGGCAGTAGCAGGATCAGGAACAGCGCCGGCACCGCCACGGCCAGCACCGAGGCGCGGGCCTGCCACGCGGGCGACAGGCCAGAGACCACCGCGGTCAGCCGCATATGCTGGCCGCGCTGCAGGGCGATCACCGAGCCCAGCATCGCCAGCCACAGGAACAGGATCGAGGCCAGCTCGTCCGACCAGGTGAACGGGTGGTTCAGCACGAAGCGACTGACCACGCCGGCCAGCAGCACGCAGATTTCCACCAGCACCAGCAGCGCGGTCGGCACCTCCACCGCGACGCGCAGCCAGCCCTCAAGCCGGGAGGCGAAGCCCCCCGGTGCCGGACGAACAGCCTGCATGGGTCAGGACAACGCGCCCACGGCGCCTTCGAGCACGCTCCAGGCTTCGGCGCCGAACTTTTCCTTCCACTCGGCGTAGAACCCGGCCCTCTTCAGCGCGGCGCGGAACGCCTGCGGGTCGACATCGACGAATTCCAGCCCCTTGGCCGACAACGCGCCGCGCAGCGAGGTGTTGAGCTTGAAGATGTCGTCGCGTTGCACGACGGCCGAGGCATTGATCTCGGTCTCGACGATGCCACGCAGATTCTCCGGGATCGCGTCCCTTGCCTTCTTGTTGGCCAGGAAACAGA
>CAIRTN010000226.1 GCA_903881515.1 uncultured Rhodospirillales bacterium
AGGAGACCTTTTGACAATTCTACTCCGGCGGTCATCCGACGGCGATCTGCTGCGCTCCGGTGCTCACGGCCAGACGGCCGCTCCGCTCCGGTGCTCGCATATCACCGCCGGACGGCGGCCAAGGGGCCGCCTCTGACTCGCCAGAGCGAATTCTCAAGAGGTCTCGAAGCGCTTCTTTTTTGAAAAAAAGTAGCAAAAAACTTTTATTCGTTTGGGCCGTTTGTTGATGTCTACATCGGGCGCTTGATGCCGGCGAAGGAAGAAAATTTTTTGTTTCTTTTTTATAAAAAAGAAGACTCTTTCTTTCTTCTTCTTAGCTACGACCTGCGGTCGAGCTCTATCGCGTGGCGATGCCGGCGCGATCGAGGGCGGTGTAGATCCGCGGCTTGTATTGCAGCAGGCGGCGGCGGCTGACGGCGTCTTTGAGGTAGTCGATGAAGCGCTGGACGTCGTTCATGATGTCCTGCGGGAAGTCGACCATCTTGAAGCGCCACCATTGCAGGGCCTGAAGCTCGGCGATGATCTCCTCGGGGAAGCGGTAGCGGATGAGGTGGGCCGGGTTGCCGGCGACGATGGCGTAAGGCGGCACGTCGCGGGTGACGACAGAATGGGCGCCGATGACGGCGCCATCGCCGATGGTGATGCCGGAGGCGAGGAACACGCCCTGGCCGATCCAGACGTCGTTGCCGATCTGGGTGATGCCGCGCATCGAGTTGAACTTGTGCACCGGGCGGTGATTGTGATTGCCGACGAATTTCGCCCAGTCATGCACGTTGGAGACGTAGCCCAGCATGGAGGAGGAGACCCAGTCGGTGGGGTGATTGTCCCAGCCGGTTTGCAGGTCTGGCGCCAGCGAGCAGTAGCGGCCGATGGAGATGTTGCGCAGGCGGCCGCCGTAGCTGGCGCTGAAGGCGCCCATGCGGAAGGGGGTGTCGGTGAACAGGGTGCTCTGAATGACGATGGGGGGCTCGATTTCGAGCGGTCCATCGAAGCTGGTGGGGCCGTTGATCTGGATCGTGACGCCGGCGTCGCGCAGTTTGGCGACGGATGCGGGGTCGAAGTTGATCGTGACAGCCACCAGCCAGGGTTCTCCACGTTGTGAGAATTATTACAGCTAATTCATCATGTGTTTAGGTTTTTACCGTATCACCGGGGGGCGGGTGGTCAACCCTGAAGCTGTTCGCAGTCGTTGAAAATTCACGGGATCCGCGCCGATCGCGCGAATCCCGCGCGGTGGTCAGGCTTTGACCAGGTTGGCGTTGATGTAGTCGAAGTTGAGGTCGTCGCCGAGGCCGGGGCGTTGCGGCATGTGGACGTAACCTTCGTCGTCCATCGCGTCGGTGCGGCTGTGCAGGTACTCGGGCACGGCGTCGTAGTCGATGAAGGGGTGCAGCAGGCCGCGTTCGTACCAGCGGCCGTTTTTCTGCACGGCGCAGACGGTCATGTTGCCGGGGCCGCCGCCGTGGACTTCGCATTCCATGCCGAAGGATTCGGCGAGGTGGACGACTTTCAGGCTGGGGGTGATGCCGCCGACATCGTGCACGCCGACGCGGGTGATGTCGCAGGCGCCGGCTTTGATCCATTCGGCGCGGGTGAAGTGTTTGCCGTCGGCGGTTTCGGGGCCGATGACGGGGATGTCGAGGTTGGCGGCGAGCCAGGCGTAGGAGGAGATCGAGTATTCGTTCATCGGCTCCTCGTACCAGTGATAGCCCAGGGCCTGGATGCCGCGGCCGAGCGCCAGCGCGTCGGAGCGGGAATAGCCGTGATAGGCGTCGAGCATCAGGGGCACGTGCGGGCCGACGGCTTCGCGGACGGCGGCGCAGGCCTTTATGTCCATCTGCACGTCGGGCGCCCAGGAGACCGGCTTCATCCAGGTGTGCAGCTTGATTGCCTTGTAGCCGCGCTTGATCAGCCATTCGGCGTAGCGGGCGTAATCCTCGGGGGTGGCGAGGCCGCCTTCGAGTTCGTCGCCGCACATGGTGCTGCCGTAGGCGGGGACCTTGTCGCGGTAGGAGCCGATCAGCTTGTAGACGGGCATGCTGAGCTTGCGGCCGGCGAGGTCCCACAGGGCGAGGTCGACGATGGACAGCGTGCGGTCGGTGAGCTGGGCGCCGCTGCCGCGCTGCCAGTGTGAGAGGCCTTGCCAGAGGCGCTCGCGGGCGAACGGGTCCTGGCCGAGGAGGACGACTTTGACGAAGCGTTCGATGAGATGCGGGCGGACGACTTCGGTGGGGGCGAGGCAGTGGCCCTCGGTGCCGTCATCGCAGGTGATGGTGAGCAGGGCCTGGCGGACCTGATGCGGGTCGCCGGGGTGGGAGTGGCCGTCGCTGTCTTTGACCTCGCGGGAGGTGTGGGTGAAGACCCGCACGCTGACGTCGATGATTTTCATGGGTTTCCTCCGGCCGTCCCGGTGCGCCCCTTGCGCGACGGGAGCGCTACCATCAGTCTTCGCTGCAAGCAGGTCAAGGCAGGGAAACGTCATGCAACTGGGCACACAGATCAACCCGCGCGACGATCAGGATTACCGGATGTGGGCACAGCTGGGGGTGACGCATGTCTGCGTCGATCCGCCGGGCAATCCGCATGACTGGACGTTGGAGGATCTGCAGCGGCTGCGCGACCATATCGCCGGGTTCGGGCTGGAACTGGGGATGGTGCAGCTGCCGCTGTCGAGCCGGCCGTTGGAGGAGCAGCAGTCGCAGGCGATCCTGCTGGGCACGCCGGAGCGGGACCGGGAGATCGACAGCATCTGCCGGTTGATCGAGCGGTTGGCGGCGGCCGGGATCGAGGCGGCGAAATACAACATGAACATCATCGGCATTCCGCGCACGCCGCCGGCGATTGGCCGCGGCGGGTCGCGCAATGCGGCGTTCTACTGGGACCAGGCGGATCAGCAGATGGCTCCGGGGATGGCCGGCGTGGTCAGCGAGGAGGAGAACTGGGCGCGGATCGAGTATTTCCTCGCCCGCGTGGTGCCGGTCGCGACCGCGAACCGGGTGCGGCTGGCGTGCCATCCGCATGACCCCTACACGCCGCCGGGGTATCGCGGGGTGACGCGGGTGCTGGGCACGGTGGAGGGGCTGAAGAAATTCGTGCTGATGCATGAGAGCCCGTATCACGGGCTGAATTTCTGCCAGGGTTCGGTGGGCGAGATGCTGGACGATCCCGGGCGCGAGATCTTCGATGTGATCCGCTGGTTCGGCGAGCGCGGCAAGATCTTCAACGTGCATTACCGCAACATCAAGGGCGGCAAACTGGGCTTTCACGAGACGTTTCCGGAGGAGGGCGACATGGATATGCCGCGCTCGCTCGCGCTGTATCATGCGCTGGGCTACCCCTATATGGTAATGCCCGATCATGTGCCGGTGATCGATGCGCGCGACCCGTCCGGCACCGCGTTCGCGTTTTGCTATGGCTATCTGCGGGCCTTGATGCAGGTGCTGGAGGCCGGCGGGCGGATTGGTTAATAGCGTTGGTGTTAGGGTGGTGATTGCGATACCATCGGCTGCGAATTACGACCGGGGCTGAAGCACCGGCGCATTTGGGAGGGTTGAATGTTCAAGAGGACGATCGCGATCGCGGTGGCAGTGGCCATCGGTGGCGCGGCGCAGGCGGCGGGATACCAGGAGGCGCCAGCGCTGGCGGCGCTGGTGGCGCAGGGCAAGCTGCCGGCTGTCGACAAGCGCCTGCCGGACAAGCCGGAAGTGGTGACGCCGGTCGGCAAGGTCGGGGTTTACGGCGGGGCGCTGCGCTCGGCGATCCGCGGCGATTCCGATCACAACGCGATCCTGCGCCTGGTGAGCAACCAGGGGCTGACCCGCTGGTCGGCGGATTACCAGAAAGTGCTGCCGAACCTGGCGGAAAGCTGGACGGTGAGCGCGGACGCGAAGGAATACACCTTCAAGCTGCGCGCCGGAGCGAAATGGTCCGACGGCGCGCCGTTCACCGCCGACGACATCACCTTCATGGTGAACGAGCTTTTCACCGACAAGCAGTTCTTTGAATCGGCGCCTTCGCAATACGTGGTCGGCGGCAAGCCGATCGTGGCCGAGAAGGTGGACGACTACACGGTGAAGCTGATTGCCTCCGCGCCGTATCTGCGGCTGCCGGAAGTGCTGGCGACGCCGTTGGGGCAGCACCCGACGCTGTATGCCAAGCATTACTGCAAGCAGTTCATGCCGAAGTACAACCCCGACATCGCCAAGGTGCTGGCCGATGCCAAGCAGCCCGATTGGGCGGCGCTGTTCCGGCAGAAATGCGGCGATATCGAAATCCCGGCGCGCTGGTCCAACCCGGACAAGCCGGTGATGGATCCCTGGGTGATCCAGACCCCCTACACCGGCGGCGCCACGCAGGTGCTGATGCGGCGCAATCCGTATTTCTGGCAGGTGGACACGGCGGGCAACCAGTTGCCGTATATCGACAGCCTGAACCTGAAGATCATCAGCGACGTGCAGACCATCGTGCTGGCCTCGATCGGTGGGCAGGTTGATCTGCAGGTGCGGCACATCAACACCATCAACAACAAGCCGGTGCTGGCGCAGCACGCCAAGGAAGCCGGCTACGCGCTGCAGGAACTGCCGCCGACCGACAGTTCAGCGATGGCGCTGTGGTTCAACCAGTCGGCGAAGAACACCAAAACGCGTGAGTGGCTGCGCAACCGGGAATTCCGGCAAGCGCTGTCGCTGGCGATGGACCGCGACGAGATCAACGAGATCGTGTTCCTGGGCCAGGGCAAGCCGTGGCAGATCGGACCGTTGCCGGACGACAAGTTCTACAATGCGCGGCTGGGCACCCAGTACATCGAGCATGACCCGGATCAGGCCAACAAGATCCTGGACAAGCTTGGGCTGAACAAGCGCGACAGCAACGGCTTTCGCCTGACGGCCGATGGCAGCAAGCTGTTCATCAGCGTCGATGCGATGGTGGTGGATACGGCCGCGATCGACACCATGGAACTGGTGAAGAAGCAGTGGGCCAAGGTCGGCATCGACCTCGGCATCAACACCATGGAACGCTCGCTGTATTACGAACGCGCGCAGAACGCGGATTACGACATCGGCACCTACGCAGTCCCCGGTGGCCGCAATGCGACGCTCGACCCGCGCGCGCTGGTGGCGATCCACACGCTGGACAGCCGGCAGAGCCTGCCCTGGGTGAAGTGGTACTCCACCGGGGGCAAATCCGGCGAGGAGCCGACCGAGGGGATGAAGGAGCGCATGCGGCTGTGGGATGCGTGGAAGCAATCCTCCGACCCGGTGGCGGCGGATGCGATGTTCCGCAAGATCCTGGACCTCGCCGCCGACGGCTTCGAGGTGATGGGCACCGTGCAGGCAGTGACCACATTCGGCACGCGCAACGTGAAGCTGATGAACGTGCCGGCGAAGATCCCCCTGGCGTGGGACTATCCGACCCCGGGGCCGGCACTGCTGCAGCAGTTCTACTTCGCGCCGTGATGCGAGAGGCGGCGTAGATGGGGCGTTTCATTGTGCGGCGGCTGATGGGGATGATCCCGTTCATCATCCTCGTCTCGATCACCGTGTTCGGATTGATCAAGCTGACGCCTGGGGATTTCGTGTCCAACTACGCCGCCGCCCTGGCAGCCGCCGGGGAGACGGTGGATGACGCCATGCTCGATGCCATGCGCACGCGCTATGGCCTCGATCAACCGCTGATCGTGCAGTACTGGGATTGGATCAGCGGCGTTGTGGTGGGTGATTTCGGCTTCTCGTTCCAGTGGCAGCAGCCGGTGGTGAATCTGATCGGCGAGCGCATGGGCCTCACCCTGGTGCTGTCGGTTTCCACCCTGCTGTTCACTTGGGCGATTGCACTGCCGGTGGGTGTCTACTCCGCCGTGCGGCGCTATTCGGTGGGCGATTACATCGTCACCCTGCTGGGATTTGTCGGCCTTGCGGTGCCGGGGTTCCTGCTGGGGCTGGTGCTGATGTATGTCGGCGTGTCGGTGTTTCACACTGATGTCGGCGGGCTGTTCTCGCCGCAATTCGTCGATGTTCCCTGGTCCTGGGCGAGGGCGATGGACCTGATCGCGCATCTGTGGATCCCCATGGTCATCCTGGGCACTTCAGGCGCCGCCAGCCTGATCCGCATCATGCGCGCCAACCTGCTGGACCAGTTGAACCAGCCTTATGTCGATACCGCCCGTGCCAAGG
>CAIRTN010000227.1 GCA_903881515.1 uncultured Rhodospirillales bacterium
CTGGCCGGCCCAGGCGCCGATCTGGTTGTTGCCGCCATGGCGGGTCAGCCAGCCATGCGCGGTGGGGAATTTCTCGCGGTCGGGGTTGGGTTTTGACACACGTCCGGGGCGCGGCGGGCGCGGCTTGGGCAGCTTGCCCGCGCGCCATTTCGCGATCAGCGCCAGCAGGCGGCGGCGCAAGCGGTTCACGCGATGATGGGTACGTTGCAGCAGCCAGTCCACGGGCGCGCCCCAGGGGGGGCAGCCGAGGGCTGCGATGGAGGCCAGGAGGTGGGTGAGGAGCCTTTCGATGTATGTCATATGTTTTATATAGTGCCTTCTACGGCTCGCCGCAAGGGAAAAGTTTGTGTTTACGTTATTTATTTTGTCGTTCGCACTACGGTCTCGCAGTGACGGCAAATTTTACATCAATGCTTAAGCACTTCCTTGTAAAATTCGAAATGTTGGCCGATAAATTTATTGTTTTTCAATAACTTAAATTGAAGACTCGGAAAAAGTCCCGGAAATCGCGACAAAATGCATGTCGGGCTGGTTTACAGCATCGGCGGGCGCGGCGGCGCTGGGGTTTGAGATTCCTCGGTTAATTGCGTTGGCATGCGAGTTGCGTGGTGAAAGCCGCAAGAGCGTCGCGGCCACGCTGGGAGCGGGCTAAGCGATCGCATCGCAAGGAGAATGTCGATGAGACGCTATCTGCGGGCCGAGCTTTTCAGAAGTGCGGCCATCATTGCGGCAATGGCGCTGGCGGCGCCGGCGGCGCGTGCGAATGTGTTTACCAATGGCGATGCCGAGGCTGGGGATTTCAGTGGCTGGACGCTGGGCAGCGGCTACTGGGGCAGCCCGGCCGTCGGCTCGGCGCCGGCTAATCTGACCGCGGGCGGGACGCTGACGCCGGATAAGTTCCTGCCGGGCGGGCAGTATGATATCGGCACCTCGCCGCCGGGCGTGTTCACCGTGACCAATGCGGGCACCGACGCGAACACCGGCGGCGTGCTGAGCACGGTCTATGCCGGCAGCCACTCGTTCAAGCTGAACGACGCCAACAACAACTACTCGGTGTCGGCGATGAAGCAGACGGTGACGAACTATAGCGGCACCAACGTCTACTTCGCCTGGGCGGCGGTGTTGCAGGGGTCGCACGGGCTGACCGACTCCGACAATTTCTCGGTGCTGCTGATCGATGAGACGACGTCGACGACGCTGTACACCGCGTCGTACAGCTCGGCCTCGGCGGCGGGGAGCAATCTGTTCCAGCAGAACGGCGGTACGTATTTCACCAACTGGCAGGTTGAGAACATCGACGTTTCCGACTCTGTCGGTCACACACTGGCGCTGGAGGTGATGGCCGCCGACTGCAATCTGGGCGGGCATTGGGGCTATGTGTATTTGGACGGGTTCGGCGAGGTGGTGCCGCCCTCCGACCTGCCGGAGCCGGCCAGCATGAGCCTGTTCGGCTTGGGCATGGCCGGCCTGGCCCTGCTGCGCCGCCGCAAGGGTTGAAAGTTTTTGCGGCGCTTTTTCCAAAAAGCGCCCGCTTGCTTCCTGAGCCTTGATTTGATTGGCTTGGCCGATGATCACATCGCGCCAAGCCCTTGAGGCCCTTTGGTCCCTGACGGGACTGCCCGCCGACGCCACCGGCTCTGCCCTGTTGACGGGGGCGGAGCCGGTGTTGCCGTCCTCCTTCCGGGTCGATACCGCGGCCCAGGTCAGTATCGCGGCGAGCGCGCTGGCGGCAGCCGAGCTGCATCGGCTGCGCGGCGGGGCCGGCCAGCAGGTAAGCGTGGATCTGCGTGCGGCGGCGGCGATCTTCCGCGGCGAGCGCTATATGAGCGTCGATGGCCAGCCGGTGAACGATCCTTCGGACCGGATCTTCGGGTTGTTCCAGTGCGGCGATGGGCGCTTTGTGCGGCTGCATACCAATTTTCCGCATCACCGCGACGGGGTGCTGAAGGTGCTGGGCGGCGTGGCACATGACCGCGCGGCGGTGGCCAAGGCGCTGGAGGGCTGGAAGGCCGAAGCGTTCGAGCAGGCATGCGCGGATGCCGGGATGGCGGTGAGCATGACGCGCAGCCTGGCGGAGTGGGACGCGCATCCGCAGGGGGTGGCGGTAGCGCGGCATCCGGCGTTGATCATCGAACGGATTGGCGATGCGCCGGTGCAGCCTTTGCCGGCGGGCGGTTCCCGGCCGCTGTCGGGGGTGCGGGTGTTGGAGCTGACGCGGGTGGTGGCCGGGCCGGTGGCGGGGCGGGCGCTGGCGTCGCACGGGGCGGAGGTGCTGCTGATCACCGGGGGGCATCTGCCGTCGATCCCGCAACTGGTGATCGAGACCGGGCGGGGCAAGCTTTCGGCGCAGATCGACCTGCGCGACGTGGCCGGGCGGGAGAGCCTGCGCGGGCTGGTGGCGGGGGCGGATGTGTTCCTGCAGGGCTACCGGCCGGGGGCGATCGCGGGGCAGGGCTTCGCGCCGGAGGAGCTGGCGAAGCTGCGGCCGGGGATCGTGTGCGTGTCGCTGTCGGCCTATGGGCATGAGGGGCCGTGGCGCGGGCGGCGGGGGTTCGACTCGCTGGTGCA
>CAIRTN010000228.1 GCA_903881515.1 uncultured Rhodospirillales bacterium
GCGCGTAAGACGCTGGAGCAGATCGGCGTTCCCAGAGCCACTTTTTACCGCTGGTATGAGCAATATCAGGCCGGTGGCCCTGAGGTGTCAACGGCGGTTGGATTCCAGGCCAGCGTGGCGGAGTAATAGCAGGCCAGTGATGGCGCCGCAGGATGCAATGCAAAGGGGGCCCGATCGGGCCCCCTTTGCATTCGATTGAGGTCGTTTGCGATCAGCTTGTGGTGATCTCGCCGGTGTCGGGATCG
This sequence comes from uncultured Rhodospirillales bacterium, assembly GCA_903881515.1. Lineage (GTDB taxonomy): Bacteria > Pseudomonadota > Alphaproteobacteria > Acetobacterales > Acetobacteraceae > CAIRTN01. The sequence goes on from CAIRTN010000228.1 coordinate 246, forward strand.
ACGATCTCGGAAGGGGCTTGGTTTTGGTCCGCGGGGGCGCGGCGGCGGCCGGCGGATTGTTTGAGACGATAGCTATCGCCGTTCATGGTCAAGATGCTGACGTGGTGGGTGAGCCGGTCGAGCAGCGCACCGGTAAGCCGCTCGGAGCCCAGCACCGAGGTCCAGTCCTCGAATGGCAGGTTCGAGGTGATTATGGTCGCGCCACGCTCATAGCGCTGCGAGAATGTCTCGAACAACAGTTCGGCGCCGGTCCGCGACAGCGGCACATAGCCGAGTTCGTCGATAATGAGCAGCTTCACCGCCTGCAGATCGCGCTGGAGCTTGAGCAGGCGGCGGTCGTCACGCGCTTCCATCAGCTGGTTGACCAGCGAGGCGGCGGTTGTGAACGTCACCGTGAAGCCCTTCTGGCAGGCTGCCAGGCCCAGCGCGAGCGCGACATGGGTTTTGCCGGTGCCGCTGTTGCCGAGCGCGATGATGTTCTCCCGGCGCAGAATGTACTCGCAGCGCGCAAGTTCGAGCACGAGCATCTTGTTGAGGCTGGGGATGGCGGTGAACTCGAACGTGTCGAAGCTCTTCACCGCCGGGAACCGTGCCGCCCCGATACGCCGCTCGACCGTCCGCCGCTCACGGTCGATCAACTCGAGTTCGATCAGCCGCAGCAGATAGCGGGGATGATCGACACCATCACGCGCGCATTCTCGCGCGACCTTGTCATACTCGCGCAGTACCGTCGGCAGCTTCAGCTGCTTGAGATGATGGGCCAACAGGACCTGTGGAATACCGCTCATCGTTCCCGCCGGCATCGCGTCAAGCCCGGTCATGCCGCCAGTTCCGGAATCAGCGCCGTATAATCGGCCGCCGATGTTGTCTTCACCGTCAGCCTAGGCAGATGCGGATAGGCCGTCAGGTCGAGACGGGCGGGTCGCCGTTCAATGCGCGCCAGCGCGATCAGCTTGACCGCATCGAAGCCAATGGCGCCGAGCCGGATCGCCTCGGTCACGGCGGTGGCCACGATCTCCTGCGGCATCGCCTCTAGCAGCCGCAACACCTGGATAAACTCCCGCTTGCCGCGGTTGCCCATGCGAGCTTCCAGCAGGTGGCGCAGATGCTGGAATATCTCGGGCAGCGCCCAGCCCTGCAGAGCCGCCGCCTGATCGAGGGCATTCGGCTTGGTCTCGATCAACGCAAGATAATGCAGCGGATTGGCCACGAACTCGCCCTCACCATAGGAGCGCGGATGCCGGGCGATAACGGTGCCCGCACAGAGGATCACGACCTCGTCGACGAAGCCCTTCACGACGACGTCCTGGAAGCCATAGGCCGTCGGCACCGAGTAATCATTGCAGCGGTAGCGGACCAACGCGGTCGACGAGACCCGGCCCGCACGCTTCTCGCACGGTTCCAGCGGCACGACGGGAAGACCGCGTAGCGCCGCCAGGTCAGCGCCGAGCCGCTCGCCGATGGTCTCAGCGTGACGGCCGGCCCGTCCGGACTGACGCCGGCGGCAGCACTCGGCCAGCATCGCGTTCAGATCGTCGTAGCTGGCCGCAATCGGGATCGGCGTCATAAAGTTCGCGCGTGCGTATTTTACCAGCCCCTCGACCTTCCCCTTGTCATTGCCCTTGCCGGGACGACCGAAGCGATCGGCGAACAGGTAATGGCTGACCAACTCGGTAAACGTCCGTGTGCGCTCCCGCTTGCCGTCGCCGCATATCTTCGCCACCGCAATCTTGAGGTTGTCGTAGAGGATCGACAGCGGCACGCCGCCGATGAAGGCAAAAGACGCGACGTGGCCGTCAAGAAATGCCTCGGTCGTCTCCCGTGGATAGGCCTTCACGAAGCAGGCGTCCGATTGCGGCAGGTCCATGCAGAAAAAATGGATCTTCTGGCGCACGCCGCCGATTACGCCGACCGCTTCACCGAAGTCCACCTGTGCGTGCCCCGGCGGATGCGCCAGTGGAACGAACGTCTCGCGTCCGCGCGCCCGGCAAACCCGCACATAATCCTTCACCACCGTGTAACCGCCGGCAAAGCCTTGCTCGTCTCGAAGCCGCTCGAAAATCCGCTTCGCCGTGTGGCGCTGCTTCACCGGCGCGCTCCGGTCCGCCTCAAGGATCGCGTCGATCACCGGCAGCAGAGCGCCCAGCTTCGGCTTCACTACCGGCATCGTCCGCGTGTAACCGGGCGGCAGCGAAAACCGGCACATCTTCGTAACCGTCTCGCGGCTCAGGCCGAAAACCCGAGCCGCTTCCCGACGGCTGTTCCCATCAACAAATACAAAACGCCGAACGGCGGCATAAACTTCCACGACAAACATCCCCGGCCGCCCCCAAAAGGAAACAGCCTAGCCACTGGCCGGATTTTACACCGCCCGCATCAGCACATCGCCGACGCTCCAGTGGCCTGTTTTGTCACCGCCGTGCACACCCCTCGCGGCTTCGTACGAAAAGCGGGTCATCAAAGGCCTTCCGAAGACGGCCAAGCGCATGGCTCACGGCTGGCTGGCTGAGCGCGAGTCGCTGAGCGGCAAGCGTGACCGACCGAGTTTGCGCGACGGCCGCGAACAC
>CAIRTN010000229.1 GCA_903881515.1 uncultured Rhodospirillales bacterium
CATTGCGGCGCGCTGACCGAGCGGCTGTTGACCGTGCCGCATCGGGTGGACGGGTTGGTGAAGATCCGCGGCATGCTGGTGAACCCGCTCACCCTGGTCGGCGCGGTGATGAGCGAACCCGGCGTGCGCGAGTGCCAGGCGATCGTCGACAAGGAAGACCCCGCCGACGCGCTGTCGATGGATCGGCTGCGGATCAAAGTCGTCTGCACCGACGAAGCCGCCAGCGCCCTGCCCGCCCGCGTCCGCCTCGCCATCGGCGTCACCCCGATCATCGAGCGCGTCGGGCCCGAGGACCCGGTATTCGCCGATCGCGGCTGGAAAGCCAAACCGCTGCTCGACCTGCGCCAGCCGGTCGCCTGACGCTACCGCTTGCCCATGTAAAGCCGCGCCACCCGCTCATCGCCCAGCAGCGCCGCCGCTTTGTCCTGCAACCGGGCCCGGCCCAGTTCCAGCACGATGCCACGGTCCGACGCCTGCAACGCCCGGCGCACATTCTGCTCCACCATCAGCACCGCGCGCCCGCCGGCGGCCAGCGTTCGCAACGTGGCAAACACCTGCTCCACCACCTGCGGCGCGAGGCCAATCGACGGCTCGTCGAGCATGATCACCTTCGGCTGCATCACCATGGTGCGCGCCAGTTCCAACTGCCGCTGCTGCCCGCCCGACAGGTTCGCCGCCAGTTGCCCCAGCAGCTTCGCCAGCGCCGGAAACGCCTCCAGCTGCGCCTCGATCCGCTGACGCAGCAGCACGGGATCGCGCAGCAGGAAACCGCCCATGCGCAGGTTCTCCGCCACGGTGAGGCCGGGAAACACGCTGCGCCCCTGCGGGATGAACGCCAGGCCACGGCCCAGCAGGTCCTGCGCCGACAGCGCGAACACGTTCTCGCCGTCGAGCGTCACCGCACCCTCGCGGTTGCGCAGCAGATTGGCGATGCCCTTCAGCAGCGTGCTCTTCCCCGCTCCGTTCTGCCCGATCACGGTGACCACCTCGCCGGCCGCGACGTCGAGATCGACGCCATCGACGATCATCCGCCCGCCATACCCGGCCCGCAGCCCGCGAATGCTCAGCATGGGTTCACCCAAGATAGGCATCGATCACCCGCGCATCGGCCTGCACCAGCTCAGGCGTGCCATCGGCCAGCACCGCTCCCTGGTGCATCACCACCACGCGCCCGGCCAGTGACATCACGAACTCCATGTTGTGCTCGATCAGCAACAGCAGCACGCCCATCTGTGGCACCGTCTCCGCCAGCACATCGTGCAGCGTGCCCAATAGAGTCGGGTTCACGCCCGACGCCGGCTCATCCAGCAGCAGCACCCGCGGCTCGGTGACCAAGGCGGAGACGATCTCCACCAGCCGGCGCTGCCCGAACGACAGATCCCCCGCCAGCACATTCTCGAACCGGCTCAGCCCGGCCATCGCGAGCAGCGCGCGCGCCTTCTCGCGCGCCCGGCGCGGCGGCACCACGATGCCCAGCAGCTCCCGCCACAACCGCTTTTCCTGTGCGGCGAACAGCAGATTATCCAGGCAGGTCTCCTCGGCAAGCACCCGGCATTCCTGAAAACTGCGCGCGAAGCCCAGCCGGGCCAGGCGATGCGGCATCAGCCCGTCCACCCGCCGGCCCTCGAACCGCACCTCGCCGGCATCGGCGCGCTGCCGGCCGCAGATGATGTCGAACAGCGTGGTCTTGCCCGCGCCGTTCGGGCCGATCAGCCCGACGATCCCGGCCTCGCGCACCGCGAAGCTCGCGCCATCGACGGCGACGGTGCCGCCGAAGCGCTTGCTGATCCCTGCGACCTCAAACAGCATCGGCCCGCCGCATCCTTCGCCGCAGCGCCACGGCCGCGCCCAGCAGTCCGCGCGGCGAGTACAGCGCCATCACCACCAGCAGCGCGCCGAACACCATCAGCCGCGCCTGGCTGGCCACGCGCAGCACCTCCGGCAGCGCCACGAACACCAGCGAGCCCACTGCCGGCCCGGCCTGGAACCCCGCGCCGCCCAGGATCACCACCGCCACCAGATTGATGCTCTCGCCCAGATCGAAGCTCGACGGCGCCGCCACCCGCAGGAAACAGGCCCGCAGCGCGCCGCCGGCGCCGGCGATCGCCGCTGACAGCGCGAACACCGCCAGCTTATGCGCGAACACGTTCACCCCGCGCGCCGCCGCCATCGCCTCGTCCTGCCGGATCGCCGCCAGCGACTTGCCGAACGGCGAACGCACCACCGCCCACTGCACCACGAACGCCGCCACCGTCACCGCCACGGCCATCCAGTAGAACCCCACCGCAGTACCCAAAACGATGCGCAGCTCGCCGATCAACAGCGGCCGCGGCCGTGGCACCCCCGGCAGCCCCTCGGCCCCGCCGGTCAGCCAATCCAGATTGTTGAACAGCGTGCCCAGGATCAGCCCCACCGCGAGCGTGACGATGATGAAAAAATGGCTGCGCAGCCGCAGGCACGGAATCCCCACCAGCAGCCCGACAATCCCCGCCATCCCGGCGCCGGCCACCAGCGCCGGCAGGAACCCCCAGCCCGCCTGCTTCATCAGCAAAGCGGCGGCATAAGCCCCCACGCCGGCGAACCCCATATGCCCCAGCGACACCAGCCCGGTGTAGCCGAACAACAGGTTGAGCCCGACCGCCGGCACCACGCTGCACAGGCTCAACGTCAGCACCTGCACCGCATAGGGCTGATCCGGCACCAGCACCGGCAACAACGCCGCTGCCACGCCCAGGCCCAGCAGCACCAGCAGATCCCTCAAGGCTCGCCCCGCAGCCGCCGCCCGAACAGCCCGTAGGGCCGCACCAGCAGCACCAGGATCAGCACCGCGAACACCACCAGATCGCGGTAATCCGTCGGCGCCAGCAACGTCGATTCCGCCTCCAGCACGCCGATCGCGAGCCCCCCCAGCACCGCCCCGCCCACGCTGCCCATGCCGCCCAGCACAATCGCCGTCAGCCCCTTCAGCAGCGGGAGATCCCCCATCGCCGGGAACACCAGAAACAACGGCCCCAGCAGCGCCCCGCCCAGCGCCGCCAGCCCGCTGGCCAGCGCGAAGGTCAGCGCGAACACCCGATCCGGATTGATCCCCACCACGCGCGCCGCCTGCAGATCCTGGCTCGCCGCCCGCATCGCCGTACCCAGCCGCGAACGCGTCAGGAACAGATGCAGCCCCGCCATCGCCACACCGACCACAACCACGATCAGCACCTGCTGCAACGTGACCCCCAGCGGCCCCAGCGGCACCACGGTGCGCATCGCCGGCACCGAGATCTGCACCGCCTCCGGCCCGAACAGCAGCAACACGCCGTTCTGCACCATCAGGATCAGGCCCAGCGACGCGACGATCTGCATCGGCAGGCTTTCCCGCAGCCGGCGGAACACCAGCCGCTCCAGCACCGCGCCGATCACCGCACCGCCCGCGGCCGACAGCAGCAGCGCCAGCGGGTAGAATGCCACCACATGCGTCATCACCGCATGGCACATGTAGCCACCCGCCATGAAGATCACGCCATGCGCGAAGTTCAGCACCCGCATCACGCCGAACACCAGCACCATGCCGACGGCGAACAGCGCATAGATCGAGCCCATCATCAGCCCGTTCAGCGCCTGCTCCAGAAACGCCATGTCAGGCGGCTAGCCGCCTCCGCAGGCCGAGGCCAGCGCTTCGGGAAACACGATCTTGCGGGTTCCGTCGTCGCACCACTGCGTCACGTAGGAGGGCGGGTTGGCCTGTCCCTTGGCATCGAAGCGGATCTCGCCGATCACGCCGTCATAGCGCGTCGCCGCCAGCGCCTTGCGCACCGCCTCGCCATTGCCCAGCACGCCGGCGCGATGCACCGCATCGGCGGCGACCATCAGCGCGTCATAGCTCTGCGCCGCGAAGCCGTGGCTCTCATCCTTGAAGGCCGCGACATAGGCGTCGTTGAAACTCTTGATCCGCGGCAGCGGCGCGTTCGGCGGGAACGCGTTGTACTGCACCATGCCCGACAGATACTGCGCGTTCAGCCGCGTCAGGAACCGGCCGGAGCCCATCGCCAGCGTGCCGATCAGTTGCACATCCAGCCCGGCATCGCGGATCTGCCGGATCGCCAGCGCCCCTGGCTCCTCGTCCATGAACAGCATCACCGCTTTGGCGCCGCTGCGCCGGATGTTGCTGACATGGGCGGAGAAATCGACCTCGCCGACATTGAAATAGCCGGTATAGGCCACCTTCACATCCGCCGGCAGCAGCGCCTGCATGCTTTTGACGCCGCCGCGCCCGGCATCATTGTTCCAGGCGATGAAGGCCAAAGGCGCCATCGCCCTGTTCACCACCAGTTGCCCCAGCGACTTGTTCAGCTGGTTGTTGTCGGCGTTCACCCGGAAGGTCCACGGGTTGCCCTGCTCGGTCAGGCTTTCCGCCGTCGGCACGGTAATGATGAAGGGCACCGAGTTGTCCTGCGCCACCGGCATTTCGGCGGCGGCCACCGGGCTGCACAATTCGCCCAGCACCACCGGCACCTTGTCGACGCTGGCCAGCCGCTCCATCGCCGAGGCGCCCTCGGCCGGGCTGCAATGCGTATCGTAGATCTTCAGCGCCACACTGTATTTCTTGCCACCGACCTCGATCCCGCCATCGCGGTTCAGCTTCTCCATCGCCAGGTTGAAGCCGTTGATCTGAAACTTCCCGGCTGCCGCCAGCGGCCCGCTGGTGGCGCTGACGATGCCGAAGGTGATGGTATCGGCCGCCTGCGCCAGCCCCGGCGCCAGCAGCCCTGCCAGCGCGATCGCGCGAATGCCCCGCATCATGACGTGTCTCCCCCCAATCCATAAACTCGCAGCGCATTGTCGCGCATCATCGCCGTCATCGTCTCCGGCCGCAGCCCCAGCGCCTCGATCTCGTCCACCGTGCGCTTGAACGCAAGCACCGGGAAATCGGTGCCGAACATCACCTTGTTCCGCCCGTAGGTGTTGAGATACTGCACGAAGCTCGCCGGCCAGTATTTCGGGCTGTGCGCATCGGTGCCGATGAACACGTTCTCATGCTTCCAGACCATGGCGATCATCTCGTCGTGCCAGGGGATGCCGATATGGATGCCCACCAGCTTCAACTCGGGAAAATCGCAGGCGATATCGTCGAGCAGGATCGGCCGCGCCACGCTGCGCAACGGCCGTTTCTTGTAATAGATCAGCGACTGGCCGACCTGCATCTGGATCGGCACGCCGAGTTCCACGCATTTGGCATAGAACGGGTAATAGCGCGCATGGTTCGGCGCCAGTTCGAACCAGTGCGGATAGGTGTGCGCGCCGATGAAGCCGAATTCGCGGATCGCCCGCTCCAGCCGTCGCACGCCCTCCATCCCCTCGGTCGGGTCGACGCCGGCCAGCCCGCTGAACCGGTCGGGATATTGCGCCACCGCCTCGGCGATCCATTCGTCGGGCATGTGCCAGGCGCCCGGCGTGCCAAGCTGGCCCAGCTTGCAGGAGATCAGGAACGCGTGCGCGATGCCCGCCTCGTCCATCTGTGCCAGCATCTGCTCCAGGCTGACCGACTGTACATCCGCCGCATCGCGGCCGATCTTCGTGGTATGGAACTCGCGCGTCCACGCTGGCCGGGATTCGATGATCCGCGCGGTCAGCGGGTTCACCACGATATCGATCGCGCCAGTCAGCAAGACAGCCTCCGTGCAGGATTTGCGGGATTATCGTATTGCTTTTCCGGTAACGCGCAATCGAGGCCGCCATGACCGCTGAACCGCAATCCGTCGCCGAGGCATGGCTGCGCCTGCTGGCCGAACACGGCGTGGACTATCTGTTAGCCAATTCCGGCACCGATTTCGCCTCCATCGTCGAGGCGTTTGCCCGCGCCGAGCAACTGGGCCTCGCCGTGCCGCGGCCGATCATCGCGCCGCACGAGAACGCCGCCGTCAGCATGGCGCACGGATATGCAGCGGTCACGGGCCGGGCACAGGCGGTGATGGTGCATGTCAATGTCGGCACCGCGAACTGCGTCGCCGGGCTGATCAACGCCGAGCGGGACTACATCCCGATGCTGCTTGCCGCCGGGCGCACCCCGATCCTGGAAGCCGGCGCCCCCGGCGCGCGCTCGCTGAACATCCACTGGGCGCAGGAAATGTTCGATCAGGCCGGCATGGTGCGCGAAACCGTGCGCTGGGACTACGAATTGCGCGACCCCAGGCAGATGCCGACGGTGACCGTGCGCGCCCTCGCACTGGCGCATTCCGCCCCGCGCGGCCCGGTCTATCTGTCGCTGCCGCGCGAGGTGCTGGCCTTGCCCGCGGCACCCGGCCCTGCCCCCCGGATGGCCGCGGCGAATCCCTCCGCGCCCGACCCCGCCGGTGTCGTGGCCGCGGCAAAGCTGCTCACCGCCGCCGCCCGGCCGCTGATCATCACCGCGCGCGCCGGCGCCGACCCCGCCGTGCCGGCCCTGCTGGGCCAGCTTGCCACCCGCCTGGGCGCCGTCGTCGTCGAATACCGGCCGCGGCATATGAACCTGTCCACCGCACATCCCCTGCATGGCGGCTTCGAGGTCGCGCCCTGGCTGGCCGAGGCAGATGCGGTGCTGGTGCTGGACTGCGACGTGCCCTGGATGCCCGCCAGTGACCGCACGCACCCGGCGGCGAAGGTGATCCAGGCCGGGGAGGACCCGTTGCACGCCCGCTACCCCGTGCGCGGCTTCCCCGCCGACCTCACCTTGCCGGCCGCTCCCCGCCTGCTGTTGCAGGCCTTGCTCGACGAGCTTGGCACCGCCGCCCGACCCGCCGCCGAAAGCATTGAGAAATGCGCCAGGCTGCGCGCCGCCGCGCTGCAATCGGTGCAGGCCCCGCCGGCGCGGATGACCATGGCCTGGGCCAGCGCCTGCCTCGACCGCGCCCGCGCGCCCGGTTCCATCCTGGTGAACGAATACCCGCTGGTTCGCCCGGTGATGCATGTCACCGAGCCCGGCACGTTTTTCGGCAGTTCGCCGGCCGGCGCGCTCGGCTGGGGCCTGCCGGCGGCGATGGGGGTCAAGCTCGCCGCCCCCGAGCGCGAGGTGATCGCGGCCGTCGGGGATGGCAGCCACATCTTCGCCAACCCCGTCGCCTGCCATCAGATCGCCGCGGCCGAGCGCATCCCTACGCTCAGCGTGGTGTTCAACAATGCCGGCTGGGGCGCCGTCGGCCGGGCGACACGGGCGATGTATCCCGATGGCCACGCGGTGAAGGCCAATGTCATGCCGCTCACCCGGCTCAATCCCGCGCCCAGCCATGCCGGCGTGGCCGAAGCCTGCGGCGTCGCCGGGTTCACCGCCCGCGATCCGGCTGGCCTGCCTGGCGTGCTCGATCAGGCGTTGGCGGTGGTGCGGCAGGGCCGCCCGGCCCTGGTTGACATCATCTGCCCGGAGTAGCGAACGCCGCGATCATCTCGGCGCTGCCGCGCACATCGCCGAACGCCTGCAGGAAGGTTGTCAGCGTTGCCAGATGCGCTTCGTCGGTGCGCGCGGCGTTGGCGTCCTCGATCATCACTGTGCGGAAATCCGTCATCACCGCATCGCGCGCCGAGCTGTCGCAGCAGACATTGGTCATGCAGCCGGCGATCAGCACGGTATCCACCCCGCGGTCGCGCAGCATCAGCGGCAGCGGGCTGGCGCCGGGCAGAAAAGCTGACAGCCGGTATTTCGGCACCACGATATCGCCCGGCTGCACGTCGAGCTCAGGCCACAGCCCATGCAGCTCCGCCCCCGGCTGCAACGCCGCCAGGATGCGCGCCGACAGCGCCGGGTTGACCATGTGGTCGAAGAAATTCGGCCAGCCCTTCTTGTCGAAACTCGCCTGCACCCAGGCCACCGTGCCGCCGGCCGCGCGCAGCGCCGCCGCCACGCGGTTGACCGTCGGCACGATCTCGCGCGACTGCGGCACTTCCGAAGGCGCGCCCGGCTCCATGAACGCGCGCTGCAGGTCGATCACCACCAGCGCGGTCTTCACGGCCTCGAACCGCTCGTAGACATGCGCCCGCCCGCGCCGTGCCGCGGCGGCTTGCACCACCGATTGCGGCAAAAGAGGATGCACCGCCATATCCAGACCCCGCCTGTAGTTGCCGGCGCATTTGCGCATCAACAGGCCATCGCGGTCCAGCGGCATCGGCTCTGGACCGACTCCTGCTGTGCGGTCTGCGATGTCTGAACCTGCCAAGCTGCGAGTCCTGCTCGTCGACGCCAACGCCGAACGCGCAGATGCGGTGCGCGCCGGCTTGCAGGCCGACGGCTGCGAGGTTGTGGCCGTCGTGCCCGACGCCAGCAGCATGGTCGAGCATGTCCGCCGCGCCGCCGCCGACGTCATCGTCTGCGAATTCGGCAGCCCGTCGCGCGACGCGATCGAAAGCATGCGGGCTGCAGCGCGACGAGCCCCGTCCGGTGGTCATGTTCGTCGACCAGTCCGACCCCGACAGGATCGGTGCTGCGATGGATGCCGGCGTAGCCGCCTATGTCATCGAAGGCCTGTCCCCCCGCCGCGTTCGCGCCGTCGTCGATGTCGCCATCGTCCGCTTCCGCGCCCGCCAGGCATTGAAATCCGAGCTTGCCGAGGCCCGCGGCGCGCTGGAGGTACGCAAGGTCATCGAGCGCGCCAAGGGTCTTCTGATGCGCGCCCGCGGCATGGACGAGGAACAGGCCTTCCGCACCATGCGCTCAATGGCAATGGAGCAGGGCCGCCGCCTGATCGATATCGCCAACGGCATCATCGCCGTCGGCAGCCTGCTGGCCCCCAGGCGCAAACAGCTCAACAAATGATCTTTTGCCCAATTTAAGTCCGAAAATCTGAAAGCCACGCCTCGCGATCCGGCACGATTGCCGGAATTTTCATCTCGTATGCGGTTTTCTTAGAGGGTGTTATGTACTTTCGTGAGGATCGGGCTTACCGGGAATAGATGTGCCCGTCCCCGCATCGCAAACCCTATCCGTCTGACGTCAACGACGATGAATGGTCGCTGGTCGTGCCCTATCTCACTCTGATGACGGAGGCGGCTCCACAACGTGACCATTCCTTGCGGGAGTTATTCAACGCCCTGCGCTACGTCATCCGCTACGGCATCGCATGGCGGGCCATGCCGAACGACTTTCCGCCCTGGGCTGCGGTTTATCAGCAGTCCCAGCGGTGGCTGGCGGCCGGGTGTTTCGAGGCGCTTGCGTAGGATTTGCCGGCCGTGCTGCGCTTGGCCGCTGGCCGGGCGGAGGAGCCAACAGCGGCGATCATCGACAGCCGTACCCTGCGTTCGACGCCGGAGAGTGGCGCCCGTGCCGGCTATGACGGAGCCAAGCGCAAGCGCGGATCGAAGGTGCACATGGCCGTGGACACGCTCGGCCATCCGCTTGCCCTGCACGTCACCCCAGCCGATGTCGGCGATCGAACCGCGGTGAAGCGGCTCGCCGCCGATATCCAGGACGCAACCTGCGACAGCGTCACCATCGCCTATGTCGATCAGGGCTACACCGGCGAGATCGCCGCCAATGCCGCCGCAACCGAGGGTATCGCGTTGCATGTCGTCAAACTGCCGGAAGCAAAGCGTGGCTTTGTCCTGCTACCCCGACGCTGGGTTGTCGAGCGATCCTTTGCCTGGGCCACACGCTGCCGCCGGCTGGTCAAGGACTACGAGCGCTACGCCACAACACTCGCCGGCTTCCACGTCATCGCATTCGTCGGATACATGCTCAGGCATGCCGCAGAAATCATGCGCAGTGCATAACACCCTCTAGGCCGCACGCGATGTGAATGGGGTTCCGGTAGCAACGGAACCAAGTGTGCGATTGGTCCCATTCGTTCCGCGCGTCACGCTCAGTTTTTCGCAGAAAACCTACCTTTGATGAACGGCGGAACGTGGGACGAATAAAATCCGGTCCTTTGGCTACAGCCATGCATCAATTCGTGCATCTATCTCCGGGCAGAAAACCACCTGCGATTTTGAGCTGAATCGAACTTTCGGTTCCGTTGCTACCGGAACCCCTGGTCAGGCACGGGCGAGGTTCCAGAAGATTGGGAATGGCGCGCGCACGAGACCAGTAAGGTTGCCGCGCATGGCAGTCGGCGCGAACCAATGGCCGAGGGGCATGTAGGGGACTTGCGCGAAGGCGATGCGCTGCATCTCGCCACAGATGGCGCGCTGGGTCTTGTCGTCTTCTGCCAGGAACCACTGATCGCGCAAGGCTTCCAGCTCCGGGCTGGTCGGCCAGCCGAAAAAGCCGCCCAAGCCGTTGCCGCGCAAGGTCTGATGGCTCGACGGATCGGCGCCGCTCAGCCCGTCGAAGGTGAGCGGCACGACGCTCCAGCCGCCTTTTTCCACCGGCTCGCGGCTCAGCCGGCGTTTCTCCAGTGCGCCTTGATCGAGCGTCACCAGATCGACAGCCAGGCCGATTTTGCCGAACAGCTCGCCGGCCACCAGGCACACCGCGTTCTGCTCCGGGACTTCGGTGGCAGTCAAGATGACTATCCTCTCGCCCTTATAACCGCTTTCGCGCACCAGGCGGCGGGCGAGGGCGAGGTCGCGCGGGCCGGTCAACGCATCGAGCCCGATGGTGCTGTCCATGCCGAGGCCGGGGGTGAAATAGCCGATGCCGGTGCGGCCGATTGCGGGATCGTCACCGAGGGTGGCCTGGACGAAGGATTTTTGGTCGATCGCCGGCAGCAGCGCACGCCGCAAGGCCGGGTTGTTGAACGGCGGTTGCAGATGATTGAACAGCAGCATCAAGGTGGCGCCGAACGGGTCGGCGGAAACAGTGTTCACCCCACGCGCCGTGCGCAACAAGGCCAGCAGATCGGGATGCGGGCGCTGCACCCAATCGACCTCGCCCTGTTGCAAGGCGGCGGCCGCCGTTGCCGGATCGGGCAGCACCATCCATTCGACACGATCGAAATGAACCTGTTTGCCGCCGGCGAGGAAATCAGCGACCTCTGAGCGTGGCGCGTAGCTGTCTGATCGGGTGAACACCGCGCGCACCCCGGCCTGCCATTCGTCGGTGGCGAAGCGGTAAGGGCCGCTGCCGACAAATTCGCTGATCTGCTGCAAGGGCGGAGTGATTGCCATGCGCTCTGGCATCACGAAAAAGAACGTGTCGCGGGCGAGCATGTCGAGCATGCGAGGGAACGGGCGCTTGGTGGTGAGCTCGAAGCGCTGATCGTCAATGATTCGGCTGCTGTCGAGCTCGGCGAGCAGCTTCTGGCCGATCGCCCGACGCTTACCCCAGCGCATGAAGGAAGCGAGGCAATCGCTCGCCCGCACCGGCACGCCGTCATGGAAGCGCAGTCCCTCGCGCAAGCTAAAGCGCCAGGTTCGGCCATCGGCGGACAATTCGTGCCCGGCGACCATTTGCGGCCGGGGCGCGCCGGTGATGGTCTGGCCGTAGAGCTGGTCCCAGATCATGTGCCCGGCATTGCGTGCGGCCGGCGCGATGGTGACCAGCGGATCGGGGTGGTTGAGATTGCCCTGCGGCACAAAGCGGAGGATGCGGGCCTGGTTGGCGGCGATCGCTGGGCGTGCAAGCGCGAATGCCGCTGCGCTATGCAGCAGGGTGCGACGTTTCATCGGCGTTTCCTTATTGGGGATTAGGTCGGCTTCTTGGGTCGGCTTGGCTTGCGGCGGCCGCCGCCAGGGCGGGCATGTTCCTCATGCGCGTTGACCAGTTTGGTGAGCAGCGCGAGCAGAATATCGGCCTCGGCGTCGGTCAGCGGCGACAGGATGCGGCTGGCGACGGCACGCACTGGGCCGGCGAGCTCATGGAACAGAGCCTCGCCGTCTGGGGTGATGGCATAGGTGTTGGCCCGTCGGTCGCCGGGACGCGGGGTGCGCAGGACGTAGCCCTGCTTTTCGAACATCTCCAGCGCTTTGCCGGTGCTGGTCGCATCGCTGCCGAGTGCCGTGGCATGGCCGTTCCGGTCCAGATCGGGGGTTTCGCGGATTTGCCGCAACAATGCGAAATGCCAGCCGGGCGCACCGAACGGGGCGGGAATTTCGGCCAGCATACTGGCGCAGATCTGGGCGAACCGCCGCGCGAGGTGCTGCGGAATGCGGCGATGCAGATCGGGAACGGTTGGGGCGATGTCCATATGCGAAGAATAATTCGCAATTGCGTCGAGGCGCAAGCGAAAAGTGAAGAATTCTTTGTATTATTTTTGTCTGGGGCGCCTGCTCGGCGCGACTGTGCGATTATCGGAGCGTTGGCCCGGGGGGGTTACGACCTGCCCCGTTCCTGCGAATATTACGCATGATAACGTCCTTTATCATGTGTGATATCCTAGTTTATGACGCGCATGGCGACGGCTGCGTCCATGCCAGCGAAGGCGAAGGTCATAACCGAGATCAACGCGCGGTCGCGCAGGCCCAAGAGAGTCGAGGTGTCGATGCTGCCGATGAGTTTCCGCGCCTGGCCGGCATCGGGTATGAAGTCGAACCCGGCATTACCGCGGCGCTGGCCTGCGCCGCGCAGTTCGCCATCCCGCTGACCCAGCGCGGCACCGCCCGCACCCTGGTCCTGGCCACCGGCCATACCATGGACGGCGATATCGACCCCGCCGCGCTCTGCGGTGCCGCCACCACGGTGGCGCTCTACATGGGTACCGCGCTGCCGCCGACGCTCTGCGCGCGCCTCGCCGCGCATGGTCTGGCCGCCGACATGCCGGCCGCGATCATTTTCCGCGGCGGCTCTCCGGGCGCAGAGATGCCTCGCGCGACACTGGCCGCCAGCCGGCAATGCGGGCCCGGCCTGGTGTTGATCGGCCCGGCGGTCGCGCGCGCCTGGGATAGCGGAAAGCCCGAAAAACCCCGCGCCGATATCGCAGAAATGCAATAGCCTGATGGTATGCGACACTCCCTTTTCTCGATCGTCCGGAACGCCATCGGCGGCAACCGGGGCTGGCCGGCGCAATGGCGCGAAGCGGCGCCGAAGCCGGAATACGACATCGTCATCGTCGGCGCTGGCGGGCACGGGCTGGCCACCGCCTATTACCTCGCCCGCGAGCATGGCATCAGCAATATCGCGGTGCTGGAAAAGGGCTGGCTCGGCGGCGGCAATACCGGGCGGAACACCACCATCATCCGCTCCAACTACCTGTGGGAAGAGAGCCAGAAGCTTTACGAACACGCGCTGAAGCTGTGGGAGACCCTGTCGCAGGAGCTGAACTACAACGTGATGTATTCGCCGCGCGGGGTGATGATGCTGGCGCATACGGTGCACGATGTGCAGTCTGCCCAGCGGCATATCCATGCCAACCGGCTGGGCGGTATCGACAATGAGTGGATCACGCCGGAACAGGCCAAGGCGTTCTGCCCGCTGCTGAATATCGAGGCGAATATCCGCTACCCCATCCTGGGCGCCGCGTTGCAGCGCCGCGGCGGGGTGGCACGGCATGATGCGGTGGCCTGGGGCTATGCGCGCGGGGCCTCGGCGCTGGGGGTGGATATCATCCAGAACTGCGAGGTGACCGGCATCGACCGTGCGCCGTCCGGCGAGGTGACGGGGGTGCAGACCACGCGCGGGGCGATCCGGGCGCGGCGCATCGGCGTGGTGGCGGCGGGGCATACCTCGGTGCTGATGGCGATGGCCGGGGTGCGGATGCCGCTGGAATCCTATCCGTTGCAGGCGCTGGTGTCCGAGCCGGTGAAGCCGATCATGTCCTGTGTCGTGATGTCCAACACGGTGCATGCCTATATGTCGCAATCCGACAAGGGCGAGTTGGTGATCGGCGCCGGGACCGATGCGTACACCTCGTATTCGCAGACCGGGGCGCTGCATATTTCGGCACATACGCTGGATGCGATCTGCGAGCTGTTCCCCGCCGTGCGGCGGATGCGGATGCTGCGCAACTGGGGCGGCATCGTCGATGTCACGCCCGACCGCTCGCCGATCATCGGCAAGACGCCGGTGCCGGGGCTCTACGTCAACTGCGGCTGGGGCACGGGCGGGTTCAAGGCGACGCCAGGCAGCGGGCACGTGTTCGCGCATACGCTGGCGACCGGCGCGCCGCATAAGTTCAACGCACCCTTCACGCTCGACCGCTTCCGCAGCGGCCGGCTGATCGACGAAGCGGCGGCTGCCGCCGTCGCGCATTGAGGCATCCGACATGCTGCTGATCCCCTGCCCCTGGTGCGGCCCGCGTCCCGAGTTGGAATTCCGCCATGCCGGCCAGGCGCATATCGCCAGGCCGGCGGACCCGTCGGCGACCTCGGATGCCGAATGGACCGAATTCCTGTTCCTGCGCAGCAATCCCAAGGGTCGCCATGCCGAGCGCTGGCGCCATGCCTCGGGTTGCAACCGGTTCTTCAACTGCGTGCGCGATACCGTCAGCGACACGATCCTGGCGACATATAAGCCCGGCGAGGCCGCGCCATGACGCAGCCGTTCCGTACGGAGGCGGGCGGGCAGATCGACCGAAGCCGACCGGTCCGCTTCAGCTTCGATGGCCGCGCTTATGTGGGTTATGCCGGCGATACCCTGGCCTCGGCGCTGCTGGCCAATGGCGTGCATCTGATGGGGCGATCCTACAAATACCACCGGCCGCGCGGTGTGCTGTCGGCCGGGGCGGAGGAGCCGAACGCGCTGGTCAACGTCGCGCGCGACGCGGCGCGCAGTGCGCCCAATCTGCGGGCGACGCAGGTGGAGCTGTATGAGGGGCTGACGGCGACCAGCCAGAACCGGTTTCCCTCGCTCGGCTTCGATCTCGGCGCGATCAACGATGTCTGCGCGCCGTTGCTGGGGGCGGGGTTCTACTACAAGACCTTCATGGCGCCGCGCGGCGCCTGGTTCAAACTCTACGAGCCGATCATCCGCCACGCCGCCGGGCTGGGCCGCGCGCCTGTTGCGCCGGACCCGGATCGCTATGCGAACCGCTATGCGCATTGCGACCTGCTGATCGCCGGCGGTGGACCGGCGGGGGTGCAGGCGGCGCTGGAGGCGGCGCCGAGCGGGCAACGCATCATCATCGCCGATGACAATCCCGGTTTCGACAGCGCGACGCTGGCCGGCTTCGCCAATGTTACCTGCCTGCCGCGCACCACGGTGTTCGGCTATTTTCCGCACAACTTTCTGGGCCTTGCCGAGCGGCTGACCGACCATCTGGCGGACCCTGGCGACCGGGCGCGAGAGCGGCTGTGGCAGGTGCGGGCGAAGCAGGTGAGCCTGGCCACTGGGGCGATCGAGCGGCCGCTGGTGTTTGCGGGCAATGACCGGCCGGGGATCATGCTGGCGGGGGCGGCGCGGACCTATCTCGACCGCTACGGCGTGCTGGTCGGCAAACGGGTGGTGGTGTTCACCGCCTGTGATACCGCCTACGCGGCGGCGGTCGCGCTGCATCGGGCGGGCAGTCAGGTGGTGGCCATTCTGGATCTGCGTGATTCGCCCGGTGGGCCGGAGGTCGCGGCGGTGCGGGAGGCCGGGATCGCGGTGTATCCGGCGAGCAGCATCGTCGGCACGCAGGGGCGGCTGCGGGTGCGTTCCGTTACCACGGGGGCCGGGCTGAGGATCGCCTGTGATGCCGTGTTGATGAGCGGGGGGTGGACACCGTCGGTGCATCTGTATTCGCAGGCGCGTGGCAAGCTGGTCTACGACGAGGAGCGGCAGTTCTTCCGGCCGGCCGGGCCGCTGCCGGGGCTGCGGTGTGTCGGGGCCTGCAACGGCGATCTGCCGGAGAGCGGCGGGTTCCTCGGCGTGGTGCCGGGTCAGCGCGGGGGGCCGGCGTTTGTGGATTTCCAGAATGATGTGAAGGCGTCGGATATTCAGGGGGCGGTGGCCGAGGGGTTCCGCTCGATCGAGCATGTCAAACGCTACACCACCACCGGCATGGCGACCGATCAGGGCAAGACGTCGAACATGAATGCGCTGGCGATCGCGGCGCAGCAATTGGGGCAGCCCTTGCCGTCGGTGGGGCTGACGACGTTTCGGATGCCTTATACGCCGGTGACGCTGGGGCTGTTCGCCGGGGCGGCGCGGGGGGAGCTGTTCGATCCGGTGCGGCAGGCGCCGCTGCACGACTGGGCGCAGGCAGCGGGGGCGGTGTTCGAGGATGTCGGGCTGTGGAAACGCGCCCGGGCGTTTCCGCGCGGCGGGGAGGACCTGCATGCGGCGGTCGCGCGGGAGTGCCGCACGGTGCGCGAGGCGGCGGGGCTGTTCGATGCCAGCACGCTGGGGAAGGTCGAGGTGGTGGGGCCGGATGCCGCGGAATTTCTCAACCGGCTTTATACCAATAGCTGGAGCAAGCTGGCCGTCGGGCGCTGCCGGTATGGGCTGATGCTGACGGAGGCGGGTTTCGTGATGGATGACGGAGTGGTGGCGCGGCTGACCGTTGACCGGTTCCATGTCACCACCACGACCACCGGGGCGCCGCGGGTGCTGGCGCAGATGGAAGATTATTTGCAGACCGAGTTTCCGGAGTTGAAGGTCTGGCTGACCTCGACCACCGAGCAATGGGCGGTGATCGCGGTGCAGGGACCTCGGGCGCGGGCGATTCTTGCGCCGCATGTCAGCGATATCGATCTGGCGATGCCGCATATGAGCGTGCGGGAGGGGCGGGTTGCCGGGGTTCCCGCCAGGTTGTTCCGGGTGAGTTTTACCGGGGAGTTGGGCTTCGAGGTGAATGTGCCGGCGGGACAGGCGCAGCGTGTCTGGGATGTGTTGTGGGCCGAGGCGGTGAAGCATGGCGCCTGTGCCTATGGCACCGAGGCGATGCATGTGCTGCGGGCGGAGAAGGGCTACATCATCGTGGGTCAGGATACCGATGGGACGGTGACGCCGGATGATCTCGGGCTGGGATGGGCGATCGGGCGGAGCAAGCCGGATTTTGTCGGCAAGCGCTCGTTGCTGCGGGAGGATCTGATCAAGGCGGACCGGCCGCAGTTTGTGGGGTTGCTGACCGTGGACCCCGTGCGGGTGCCGGAGGAGGGGGCGCAGATTGTGCCGGTTGCTGCGCCGGCGGTCGGCAGTCATGCGTTGGGGCATGTGACTTCGGCCTATTCGAGCGCGACGCTGAACCGGTCGATCGCTTTGGGGCTGGTGGAAGGCGGGCGGGGCCGGATGGGCGAGGTGGTTCATCTCACCACGGCCAGCGGCACCATTCCGGCGGTGATTGCCGAGCCCGTGTTCTATGACCGCGAGGGAGGGCGCCTCGATGGCTGAGGTGAGCGCGGCCGGGACGTTGTATCGCGCGGTGCTGCGCATCGATCCGGCGGAGGATGCGGGGATCGGGTTGCCGGGGGCGCTGCGGGCGATGACGACGGGGGCGGTGACGGCGCTGTGGCAGGGGCCAGATGAGTTTCTGTTGCTGTCTTCGGCGCCGATCGTTCTGGCGATCGGGGCGGTGCATTCGCTGGTCGATGTGAGCGATCGGCAGTTGGGGTTTGTGGTGGAGGGGGAGGATGCTGAGCTGTTGCTGGCGTCCGGGTGCCCGCTCGATCTGGACAGTCTGAAGGTGGGGGGGACGACGCGGACGCTGTTTGGCAAGACCGATCTGACGCTGTGGCGGGTGAGCGAGCAGCGTTGGCATATCGAGGTTGGGCGGTCGTTCGCGCCGTATCTGCTGGCGATGCTGGCGGAGGCGGCGCGGAGCGAGGGGATGGCGGCGAATTTTGTTGATTAAACGGAACAATTACGGCGCGTTGCGGCGGGGGTGGCGAATTGTCGCAATTTTTGGACAGGCGTGATTTGGGGGGTGCAGGGGCGATTGCCCGATGCGGGTGCGGCGTGGGCGGCCGGGGCTGCGCGGGGCGCGGCTGGGGCTTAATGCGGGCGATGGGCGCGCGGGGTTGGCGCGGTTTCGGCGCGCGGGTTCGGCAGCGGCGCGGCGCGGGTTTGGCGCGTGCGGGTGCCGGGACGGGATGGGGTTCGGGGGCAGCCTGTTGCGGCGCTGCCGGCGGCGGCAGGGTGCCACTGCGCCAGGCGTTGAACAGGTTGTCGAGCGCGGCGGTGAGTTGGCGCAGGGTCAGCCAGAACAGGATCGCTTCGGACACACTGCTCCCGGTGTGCCGCACATAGGCGACGAGGGTTTTGAGGTGGCCAGACGCGATAAGGGCCAGGGGCATTATAGCCATAAATGTGTTTCTATATAACAAAAACTCCGAAAGCAAGGAAAAAGTGCTGCGGGTGCCGCATTTTTTCGCTAGAGGCCGAACGGGTTGTCGATCGATTCCGCCGGGGGGGTGAACCAGTTGGGGCCGTTGTCGCCCATCCAGATGTGGTCTTCCAGACGGACGCCGAACTCGCCGTAGATGCAGATGGTGGGTTCGTTGGAGAAGCACATGCCGGGGGCGAGCAGCGTGGTGTCGCCGCGGACGATGTAGGGTTCCTCGTGCACGTCGAGGCCGATGCCATGGCCGGTGCGGTGGGGCAGGCCGGGCAAAGCGTAGTCCTTGCCGAAGCCGGCGGCTTCGATGACGAAGCGGGCGGCGGCGTCGAGGGCCTCGCAGGGGGCGCCGAGCTGGGCGGCATCGAACACCGCCTGGGTGGCGCGCTTTTCGACGTCCCAGACTTCGCGCTGGCGCGGGCTGGGGGTGCCGAAGACATAGGTGCGGGTGACGTCGGACTGGTAGCCGTGCATCGGGGCGCCGATGTCGATCAGCACGGTGTCGCCGTCCTGGAGCGTCTGCGGGTAGGGCACGCCGTGCGGGTAGGCGGTGGCTTCGCCGAACAGCACGATGCAGAAGCTGGCGGGGATGTCGAAGCCGAGTGCGGTGTGGGCGCTGCCGATGAATTTTTCCACCTCGGTGGTGGTGATGCCTTCGCGCAGGATGCGGGCGGCGGCCTTGTGGACTTCCAACGTCAGGCCCATCGCGTGCGTCATCAGGGCGATTTCGCCCGGGGTTTTGCGCATGCGGCAGGGGGCGGTGACGCCGGTGGCGTTCACAAAGTCAAACGCGTTGCCGGCGCGGCGCAGGCCGTCGAAGGTGAAAAACGGGGTGGCCGGGTCGATCGCAAGGGTGCCGGTGGCGTAGCCCATCGCGCGGACGGTTTCGATCACCAGAGCGGTCGGGCTTTCGTGCTCGTGCCAGCAGCGCACCTGACCCTCGATGGAGATCATGGTGCGGAGCTTGGCTTCCTCGAACGCCGGGGTGATGTAAGCGATCTCGCCCTCGGCCGGGATGATGGCGCCGTGCAGGCGCTCGCTGCCCTTCAGGCGCAGGCCGGTGAAGTAGAAGGTGGTGGTGGAGGCGTCGAGATAGGTGGCCGCGACGCCCTGTTCGCGCATGATCGCCTGCAAGCGGGCAATCCGCGCGCGGCGTTCATCGACGCCGATGGGGGCGACGACATCCCGCGCCGAGCGCAGCTTCGCCAGTTCGATTTCCGCGGTGGAGCCGCCGACGCCCAGCGTCATCACGGCTTGTCCCACCCGGCGATGATTTCGAGCAAGGCGGGGGCGGCGAGTGCTGCGTAGGCGCTGAGTTCCGGCACATCGGCTTGCGTATACCAGCCGGCTTCGTGCAGCGCGTTCAGCATGCCGATGGTCTTGCCGTTCCAGCGCACCGGGACGTTGACGCAGCTTTCGCAGCCCAGCGAGCGGATGAGTTCGTGATCGAAGAAGGCGGCCTTGATGTCGTTGTAGTCGTTGAGGAACCGGCACTGGCCTTCGAGCACCGAACTGGCACTGCTTTTGTTGATCGGCTTGGCGCCGCCGACGCGATAGGAGTCTGGCAGGTTGGAGTAGTAGCGCTGGTTCTCGCCCTTCTCCCAGTTCAGCACCAGCACGGTGAACAGCTTGTGGCCGATGCCGGCGGCAAGCGCGGCGTCGATCGCGGCAAGGCGGGTGGGCACGGTGTCGGCGGCGGCGGTGATGGCGGCGAAGCGGTCATAGGTGGTGCTGGGGCGGGTCATCGGCGTTTCCTGTTCGGCTTTGGGGGATGATACAGGTTAGGGAAGGCAAGGCCAGGGCTCTGCCCTGGACCCGCCAAAGGCCGCGGGCCTTTGGAAACCTATTCATAATGGACGTGGGGTCCAGTGGGTTCAGTCACGATACGAATCGACGTCCCCTGGGCTTAAGTTGGCTCCTGTGAATCGGCACGCAAATGAGGCTCTGACGCAATGTTGGTGCTGTTCGCTGCCACCGATGGTCGACATCCTGTTGATCTTGTTAGAGGAATTTTCGTTTGAAACGTCCACCTCGTCGCACGGACCGCGTGGTGGCCCAATCAATGTGATTCCCACGCTTGATCAATAGCTTACCGGGGACGCGGCGGTCGCGCTTGCACCAACATTGAGTCAGAGCCATTTTTGGACGCCGATCGGCGGCACGGTACGACGCCGAAACACACACGGAATTGCTCTGCCTGGTGTCAGGACGTCAGGAATTCGGCGTTGCCATCTTCGGGGCCATAGAGTATCTGTATCTGACTAATATAGTCAGGAAACTGCGATGACCCGCGCAGCCCGGCCTACCACCGATCGTGCCACCTCGAAGCCTCCAGGCCAGACCTGGCGGCTGGAGCAGGCGAAGGCGCGGTTCAGTGAGGTGGTGCGGCTGGCGCGCGAGGCTGGGCCTCAGCATGTGACTGTGCATGGCCGTGACGCCGTTGTGGTGCTGTCGGCTGAGGATTTCGCCAGGTTGTCGCCAGCTGCGGCCGCACCCTCGCTTGCGGCGTTGTTTGGCACAGGACCGTTCACGCGGCTGGATGATTTTGAGCAGGGGCTGGTGCGCGAGCAGGCGCCGGTGCGCGATGCCGTCGACTTCTGAGAGGCGGCACCGGCAGCCGACTGCACGAGCTTGGCTGCTGGATACCAATGTCATTTCAGAATTGCGGAAAGGAGCCCGGTGCGACCGGAATGTGGCGGCCTGGGCCGAGGGGATACCGCCGGCGGCGTGCTACCTGTCGCGCGTGTCGGTCGCCGAGATCGAACTCGGGATCGAGCGTGTTACCGACCCGACGTTTCGGGTTGAGCTGGATGCGTGGCTGCGGGATGGGGTGTTGGCCTGGTTCGGTTCGCGAATCCTTGATGCCGATGGGCGTGTGCTTTTGGCGTGGCGGCGGCTGATCCACGACGGCCAGAAATCCCGCTACACCTACTCGCAGCCCGATGCTTTGATCGCGGCTACCGCCGTTGTGCATGACCTCGCCGTCGTGACCCGAAACGTTGAGGATTTCGTCCGGGCCGGGGTTGCCGTGCTCAACCCGTGGAAGCCGCAGTGAACGGGCGCCGGCTGTCCTCCATCCCTTAGTGTCTGACTGAAAATACTACTATGCCGGCCATCTGACGCGCATTTCTGCGTTTCCGGTGCTCACGGACAGTCGTCCGCTCCGCGCCGGTTCTCGAAAAGCACGCCAGCTGTCTCGGCCTAGCGCATGTCGAGTCAGACACGTAGGAAAGTGGGGTCAAGGGGACTGAGTCCCCTTGCGGGGTCCAGGGGCGGCGCCCCTGGCCTTGCCTTGTCCTTCCCTTACTTAGCCTGCGTCTCCACCACGATCCCACGCGCCGACAGACGCACGCCTTTGCGCTGGGCCTGATCGACCGCGGCTTGCAGGTCTCGCAGGTAGGCGGCGGGGGTGTCTTCGGCGGGGCGGAGTTGCGGGAAGAGGGGGGCGGAGGAGGCGACGACGAGGATCATGTCGGTGCCGAAGGGTTCGCCGACCTGGAAGCCGACTTCTTCGGGTTTGCAGCGGCAGGTTTCGACGTCGCCGATGGTGATGGTGCTGCGGGCGGGGAATTGGCGGTTGGCTTCGGACTGGGTGACTTTCAGGTGTTGGGTGCGGCCGTCGCTGCCTTGAATGTCGAGCCCGCGTTCGGCGGCGGTGGGGTGCAGGTGGGCCATGGTGCCGTCGTTGGAGAAGTAAGTGACGGTGAGGTAGGCTGGGAAATCGCCGATCTGGATGCGCGGGACGATGTTTTCGGCGTCGGACAGCTTGTGGGCGGGGCCTTTCAGCGCGGCTTCGAGATCGATGCCGCCGGCGGCGAAGCGGGGGCCGATGGTGCGGACCGCGGACAGGGCTTCGCAGTAGGGGCCGTCGAACGGCGTGACCCGCCAGGCGACGCTGGCGCCGGGGGCGTTGGAGGCGACGAGGCTGCGGATCTGGCTTTCATTGGTGCGGCTGACGATGCCGGACAGGCTGACCATGCTGGCATCCGGCATGTCGCCGCCGATCTGGGCGCAGGTGACGCCGGCAAGCGCGTTGGACAGGCCGGCGCGCAGCGCGGCGAGGTTGGGTACCGCGCTGGCGATCTGTGCGGGTTGTGTGGGGGCAACCGCCGGCGGCGGGGTGACGACGGGGGCCGGACTGGCGACCACGGGGGGCGGGGGGGGCGGGGTGACCACAGGCGGCGGGGCCACTGGGGCGGCGACGACGGGCGGGGTGACGGCCGGCGCCGGTGCGGTGGCGGCAGGGGTATCGGCCGGCGGCGGCGGCAGGGCGATCGAGGGCGGCAGGGCGATGGGGCTGGGCAGGGCCGGGGTGGCCGGGGCCACGGCGACCTGGGTCGGCTTTGGCGAACCGGTGAGCATGAAGGCGGCGCCCCCGCCGACCACCAGCAGGCCGACGACGCCGGCGGCGATCAGCGGCATTTTGCTTTTGCCGGCGGGCGCGGCGGCGGGTTTCGCCGCGGCGGCCGGGGCCGGGGCGGGTGCGGGCGCCGGGGCGGCAGAGCGCGGGGTGGAGACCAGGGTGGCTTCGCTGTCGATCATCGCCGGCTGCGGGGCGCCGGTGAGGGCGGCGCGGAGCGCCTGGGCGAAGGCGGCGGCGTTTTCGTAGCGGTGCTCGGGACGTTTGCCCATGGCGCGGGCGACGACGTCGTCGAAGGCGGAGGGGGCGTTGAAATTCAGCTCGGAGGGCTTCGGCGGCGTGGTGTTCAGCGCCTTGTGCATGATCGCGGTCATGCTGCCTTCGAACGGGCGTTCGCCGGTGAGCATCTGATACAGCATGACGCCGGACGAATAGATGTCGGTGCGGGCGTCGACGGTGTGGCCCATGAACTGTTCGGGCGACATGTAGGCGGGGGTGCCCATGATGGTCCCCGCTTGGGTCATGCTGCTGCTTTCGATGCGGGCGATGCCGAAATCGGCGATTTTCACCTCGCCGCCCTTGGTCAGCATGATGTTGGCGGGCTTGATGTCGCGGTGCACGACGCCGCGCTCGTGGCTGAACTGCAGGCCGGCCAGCACACCTTCCATGATGCGGACGGTTTCCTCGATCGGGAAACGCTCGTTCTTGTCGAGCATGCCTTTCAGCGAGGGGCCGTCGACAAATTCCATGACGATGTAGGCGATCTTGTCGGTCTCGCCGTAGTCGAACACGCCGACGATGTTGGGGTGCGTCAGGCGGCCGGCGGCCTGGGCTTCGCGCTTGAAGCGGGCAAGCTCTTCCTGTGCCTCGTGATCGTCGGGATCGGGCAGAGTGATGGTTTTGATGGCGACACGGCGGTCGATGACGGGGTCGCGGGCATCGTAAACGGTGCCCATGGCGCCTTTGCCAAGGATCCCGCTGATTTCGTATTTGCCGAGTTTATCAGCCATTCCAGTCCCTTCCGCGCGACACGCCCCGCGCGACTATAGCGCGGTGCGTTCGCTTCGTCGCGGTAGCTAGCCTTTCTGTGAGGCGAGAATTTCGCGAAGTTTTGCGTTTGTGCCGTTCAATTCGGGCAGCCGGGCGCCTTTTGCCACCTCGGCGAGGCGGGGACCCTCGGCCTGTTGCATTTCGATGGCGCGTTTTGCCGCCGAAGCGATCTGTGCGGGGTCGAGCACCAGCACGCCGTTTTCGTCGGCGAGGATGGCATCGCCGGGGCGCACCGGCACGCCGCCGATGCTGACCGGGACGCAGAATTCGCCGTTGTTGAATGGGCGCTTGGTGGTGACCACCGACAGGCCCTTGGCCCAGACCGGAACCTGATAATCGCGGATTTCCTGGATGTCGGTGGCGACGCCGTCGATGATGATGCCGACCGCGCCGGCGGCCTTGGCGGCGAAGGCGACGCCGCCGCCGACGGCTGCGTGCCGCTCGTCACCGACGCGGTCGATCACCAGCACGTCGCCGGGGCGGAGCTGGCCGAGGGCGTAATGGACGATGGTGCTGTCATTGCCGGCGCAGCGCACGGTGACGGCGGTGCCGGCGACGCGAGGGACCTGCCACAGCGCGTGGATCTTCGGGTCGACGAAGCCGAAATCCAGGAAGTGCCCGATCGTCGCGGGCTCGGCGCGGGCGAGCAGTTCGATCAACTGCGGGTCTACCTGCGCGGGCAGGTCATTGACGACAAACATTCAGCGTTCTCCTTGTTTCATTTACCGATCGCTTTGCGCAAAGAGACCGTTCTGTCGAGCAACAGCACGATTGCGAGCGAGAACAGCACCAGCAGCGCCGAGACCGCCGCCACCAGCGGGTCGGTGCGGGATTCGACGTAGCGGTACATCGCCACGGGCAGGGTGGTCAGTTTGGGGCCGACGACGAACAGGCTGATCACCACCTCGTCGAAGGAGACCAGGAAGCTGATCGCGGCGGCGGCGATCACGCCGGGGGTCATCAGCGGCAGGGTGACGCGGCGGAAGACGGCGCCGGGGGCGGCACCGAGGCTGGCGGCGGCTTCCTCGACGGCGGCGGGGATGGTGGCGAGCGCAGTGGACAGCACGCGCAGCGCGTAGGGCAGCGTGATCAGCAGATGCGCGAAGGCGAGGCCCAGCCAACTGCCAATCAGGCCATAGCCGGCGAACACAATCAGCAGCGCCAGACCGAGCACGATGGTGGGCAGCAGCAGCGGCGCGGTGAGCAGCGCCATCAGTGAGTCGCGGCCACGGAAGCCGCCGCGGGCGATGGCGAGCGCGGCGGGCAGGGCGATGGCGAGCGACAAGAGGGTAACACCCAGCGCCAGCAGCAGCGAGTTCAGCGCGGCCTGGCGCAGCGCGGTCTCGTTGAACAGGGCGATGTACCAGCGGAAGCTGAAGGCGGAGGGCGGCCAGGCGATGACGCGGTCGGCCGAGAAGCTCATCGGGAAGACGAGGGCCACGGGCGCCAGGAGGAAGGCGAAGAGCAGGGCGATCAGGGCGCGGTGGATCATGTCGGGCGCCTTGAAAAAATCAAAGTAAGGCAAGACCCTTCTTCTTCTGAAGAAAAAGAAGCAAAAAGACTTTCTTCCATTTGCGCTGAGCGGTTGAAACGCAGAGCCTTGATGAGAAAAAGTTTTTTGCTGCTTTTTTTCAAAAAAGCAGACTCTTGCTTCCTC
This sequence comes from uncultured Rhodospirillales bacterium, assembly GCA_903881515.1. Lineage (GTDB taxonomy): Bacteria > Pseudomonadota > Alphaproteobacteria > Acetobacterales > Acetobacteraceae > CAIRTN01. Next base: position 25,148 of record CAIRTN010000229.1, read on the forward strand.
ATGCCTGCTCCATCGCGCGAGCGAGACGACCATAGAGGCCGAGCGTGACGCCGAAGATCGCCAGCGTGACCAGCGAGAGCGCGGCGGCGAGTGGCCAGTTCAGGGTGACGATGGCCTGATCGTAGATTTCGGTGGCGAGCAGGAAGACGCGGCCGCCGCCGAGCAGTTTGGGGGTGATGAAGCTGGAGACGGTCAGCACGAACACCAGCAGGAAGCCGAGCAGGATGCCGGGCAGCGAGAGGGGGAGTACGACGCGGCGCAGCACGGTCCAGGGCGGGGCGCCGAGGCTGGCGGCGGCTTCCTCGAAGGCGGGGTCGAGTCGGCCGAAGCCGGCGAGCAGCGAGAGGATCATGTAGGGCATCAGGATCTGGACAAGGCCAATGATGACGCCGGTCTGGTTGAACACCATTTTGGGGGGGTGTTCGACGCCGAGTGCGTGCATCACGGAGTAGATCACGCCGTGATCGCCGAGGATCACCAGCCAGCCATAGGTGCGCACCACGGCGGAGATCAGCAGCGGGGACAGGCAGGCGACCATCAGCAAATTTTTGGTGCGCGGGCCGGCGCGGTGCACGAACAGCGCCAGCGGGTAGGCCAGCAGTAGGGTGAGCGCGGTGACGCCGAGCGAGGTGAGCACGCTGGTGAGGATCAGTTCGGCGTAGAAACTGTCATCGAACAGCGCGGCCCAGGTGCCCAGCGAGAGGCCGGGCAGGATGGCGCCGGAGGGGGAGACCCCGTGAAACGCGTAGCTGGCGAGGTTGGCCATCGGCGCGAGGAAGGCGACGAGGTTGATCGCGAGCGCCGGCAGCAGCAGCAACAGGGCGGTGCGGGGTTTCATTCGGCAGGGAAGACGAGGGTGTCTTCGATGCGCCAGGAGATCCGGACCTGGTCGCGGACGGCCGGCGTTGGCAGGCCGGGCAGGGTGGGCTGTTCGACGGTGAGGCTGACGCCGCCGCAGTCGACGGTGCAGGCCAGGAGGTCTCCGACATAGGTGACGCGGGTGATGATGCCGGCGGCGGTGTTGCCGCCCTCGGCGGGGGCGAAGCCGAGGCGGTGCGGGCGGATCAGCGCGGTGACCTGGCCAGGTGGGCCGGGCGGGCCGCGGAAGACCAGGGCGCCGGCGCGGATTGTGCCGTCGGCGTCGCGGGTTGCGGCGATCTGGTTGGCGCGGCCGACGAAATCGGCGACGAAGCGGGTGGCGGGCTGCTCGTAGATTTCGTGCGGGGTGCCGAGCTGCTCGAGATGGCCAGCGCGCATCACGGCGATGCGGTCGCACATCGCCAGGGCCTCGACCTGATCATGGGTGACGAAGATCGTGGTGATGCCGAGGCGCTGCTGGATGTCGCGGATTTCGGTGCGCATGTCTTCGCGCAGCTTGGCGTCGAGGTTGGAGAGCGGTTCGTCGAGCAGCAGGATGCTGGGGCGGATCACCAGGGCGCGGGCGAGCGCGATGCGCCGCTGCTGGCCGCCGGAGAGTTCGCGCGGTTTTCGGTGCCCGAGATCGGGCAGGCGGACAAGGTCGAGCGCCTGTTGCACGCGGGGCTTGATTTCGGCGCGGGGGGTGCGGCGCATTTCCAGGCCGAAGGCGATGTTCTCGGCCACTGTCATGTGCGGGAACAGGGCGTAGTTCTGGAAGACGATGCCCATGTCGCGCTGATGCGTGGGCAGGGCGGTGACGTCGCGGCCGGCGACGTCGATCTGTCCGGAGGTGACCGGGATCAGGCCGCCGATCATGCGCAGGGTGGTGGTTTTGCCGCAGCCGGAGGGGCCGAGCAGGCCGAGCAATTCGCCCTTGGCGACTTTGAGGTTGAGTGAGGCGACGGCCGGGGCGGCGGCGCCGTAGCGCTTTTCGAGCGCGGAGAGGGTCAGGTGCGGCATGGGGGGATCATGCGGGACAGAGGGAGCGGGGGGGAAGGGGTTTTGGGATGCGGAAGATGGTTTCGTATTGTTATAATTAAGCTGCGGATCAGAGGTTCAGGTCTGCGCGGCGGACGGCTGCGGCGGACTGGCAATAACGGGGGCAGGCCATGGCTAGGGTGAGCTATTATCTGCTGCCTTACAACGACACGGGCGCGAAGGCGTTTGCCGACGCGGTGGTGAAAAAGAAAAACGAAATGGACTGGGTTCGGAAGCACAGGCTGGTGACTGACCTGGCGGGTGTCGGTGACTCCGAGCGGCTGTACGTGATCCTGCATGGCGGCGCGGGCACGTTGGGCTGGGAGGAGGACACGGAGGTCGAAGTCGAGGAGACCTTTTACGGCACAACCACGACCCTGAAGAAGAAGGAAACAACGACGCATCAGATCTCTGTCGAGGCACTCGCGAAGAAACTGGTGAATGACTTGTATATGCCGGACAAGAGCTTCGAGTTGCGGCTCTGGGCTTGCCACAGCGGTGAAGTGCGGAACGGCCATGAGGCGGTGGCGGGGCAGTTGAAGTCCTGGCTGAAGAAGTTGGGCCGAAAGAAAGTCACGGTCTAAGGCTACAAGGGCGCGCTGAACGCCAGCCCCGAACAGATCCGCAAGAGCAGGCATAAGAAGACCACGCTCGACGGCGTGGAGGGATTTCAGGCGGCGAAAGCGAACCGGGTGAAATTCTGAGGCGGGGGCGGGGCCGGCGGTTTTCGGCGGTTCAGTAAGGCCGCTCGCCGACGTAATTGCCCGGCGGCGCATAGTTGCAGACCCAGATTTCGGCGTTGCCGCAGCTGCTCATGGCGCAGCCGACGGTTTTGGTGTTGCGCCAGACGATCTGCGTGTAGTGACCGCAGATTGCGCCAGGGGCGCAGGTGTTGGCGGCTGCGTTGTAGGCGCGGGATTCGTTGATCCACATCGCGGCTACGGCGGACGGTGTGAGGTGTTGGCCCGAGGCCCAGGCGAGGTTTTCGCCGAAGCCGTGGGCGCCGCTGTGGCGCATGGCGCAGTTTTCGGCTTGCAGGTGTCTGGCCCAGTTTTGGGCGGTGGTGGCGAGTTCGGCGGACCATTGCAGGTCTGGCAGGCCGAGGGCACGGCGGGCGCGGTTATGGGCGGCGAGCAGGCCGGCCATCGCAGGGGGTTCGCTGGCAGTTGCCGGCATCGGCGGGCGCAGGGTTGGCGGCTGGTTGGGGGTGATGGGCGGCGGGGTGGCCTGAGCGATCGATGCCGATGCGAGCAGGGCGAGAATGGCGAAGGTCTGGGTGCGGGGCGTGGTCGATCCTCCTGGTAGGGACGGTGGGACGCATAGGCTCTATCGCTTAAGCAGGGTGTTGGAATGGTCGAGCGCAAGCTGGATGGCCGTCGGTGCAACCGGAACCAAGCCGCGGAAGGGGTTGGCCTGGGTATTCAGCAGGACGAGCGTTGGGGTTGAGACGGTAAAAAAGAGAACGAACGCGACAATTTGGGGTCGCCTTCCCTGCAAATGACCGAATCCAACCGTCAATATGGCAACTATGTCAATAAAATAGGCAAAATACCATTTTACAGGGTTGAGTTGATCTTCCGCTAACGCATATCTAATGTTTCGAGCCGAGCGGAGATTGTTAATTTGATTTAGCAACTGCGATTGCACCGTCGGTGCGGTGAGTGCTGCGAAGTCCGCGGAGCCGATCAGCACTGTGACGTCGGCCAAGCTGCCGCCTTCGCCGTAAGTGCGGTTGGGGCGGCCGAGTTGTGACCAGTCCTCGTTTATTGTGTAAAGATCGTAGCGATTGAGAGCCTCGACGATACTGCGGCCGACCGACGATTTCAGGCCGGAGGCCGCGCGCGCGATGTTGCGCAGCGTGTCACCCTCGAGGGCGGCGGCGGCACGCGCGCGGTCATGCGCACCCCAGACCTCGTTCGCGAGAAACACCAGATTGAGACCAAAGACCAGAAATACGCTGCTGAGAAACGGGCCGGCCAGGCCATTACAAGACTTGATCGAAGCAGACCACGGCGAGCTATGGGTTAGATAAACGAATATGACGGGTGCTGTGATCGTCAATACGACGAAGATCAGCAGGGCGAGTTTATCGTCGCTCATTCTTGGCTTCCTACAATTGCGGTGTGGAACGGCACGGCAAATTTCGGATCGGCTATTTAGAGTCGTCTGTCGTGGTTCGCGTGTCAGAGCGTTCGGTATTGAACAAGCAATGTCATGACGACTAGCAACGTGCAGCCGGGTTTGATAGAGAAAATCAACATACGCCGCTGGCATCGTGTGCAGCAGGCGGCAAGGTTTCGCGGGCTTTGCGGAACTTCATGCCGAGAAAGGCGCCGGTCCGGATGCCGGCGGCGGCGAAGCCGAGGTAGAGCAGGCTGTGCAGATAGACGGTGATCAGCAACATCGTCACCACACGCCACAGCATGCTGGTTGTGGCGGTCAGGACACGGCGGCCGGAGACGATGAAGACCACGAAGAGCACATGCAGGAAATCGAGCAGCACCGTGGCGGCAAAGACGCAGAGTCCAACCGCCAGGCTGATGTGCAGGATACCATGCATGCGCAGTTACCGTATGGGATTGTATACCATATCGGTTCGGGAACGCCTGTAAATGGCCCCGGTTGGGATCAGCGGCGCGTGAGAATCTTGCGGCGCCATTGCTCGGTGACGCCGTCGCGGATTTTGGCGATCTCCACCCAGTCGACCGGCAACATTTTTGACTGGCGATCGGGTGTGGACGCGGTGCGGGCGATGGCTTCCGGGCTGATCACCGCCTTGGCGTTCACCGGGGCGTAGAACATGCGTTCGGTGAAGGCTTTCTGTGCCTCAACGCCCAGGGCGTAGCGGATGAAGCGGCGGGTGGCAGCGGGGTTCTTGATGCCTTTGGATTCGCCGATCACGTTGATCTGGAACAGCGAGCCTTCGTCGGGCAGGGCGACGGCCAGCTTTCCTTCGGAGCGACCGGCATAGAGCTGTCCGCGGGCGTTCCAGCCGACTCCGAGCGAGGCCTGGCCAGCGGTGATCATGGTGTAGTTGTCGGGCTTTGGGTCGAAGGTCAGCACGTTGGCGGCCATTTCGGCCACTTTGTTGATGCCGGTGTCGAGCTTGAGGTAGTTGTCGCCGCCCCAGGTTTTGTTGGCCATAATGGTGAAGCTGAGGCCGACGATATCCGGTGCGGCGGCGAAGGCGATCTGGTCCTTGTATTTCGGGTCCCAGAACACCTTCCACGAGGTCGGCGCCGGCTGCACCCGCTGCGGCGAGTAGAGCAGCACGAAATTGTCGAACAGCACCGCGGGAGCGTCGACGCCGGCGATGCGGGCGGTCGGGTGCAGGTCGTTATAGAGGGCCGGATCGGGCTTTTCGAACAGGCCTTCGTCGGACCCGGCCTTGGCCACCGAGGCGTCGATGATCACGACATCAAGCTGCGGCGCGGCCTTCTGCGCGCGCAGCAGGCCCAGCGTCGCCGCCGATGAGCCGGCGGGGTAGTACTGGATCTTGATGTCCGGATTGGCGCGCTCGAACGGCTCGACCACGGCGGGGACGTAGTTGTCCTGGAAAATGCCGGAGTAGGCGGCCAGGGTGACCGTGGTCTGGTCGGCGCGGGCCGGGCGGATGAACGGGGTGGCCAGCGCGGCGCCGGTCAGAATACGACGGGTGATCATGCGGCTTTCTCCTGGACGGCGGCGCCAAGGGCGCGGGCGAGGATGTTGCGGAACAGCGCGTCGCGCGCCTCGGCGCGGGTTGGCACCAGATGCGCGGATTGCGCGGCGAGCCGCGTGGGGTCTGTGTCGTTCTCCACCAGCCAGTCCGGCGCCTTCGCGGCCCAGCTGGACAGGATCGCCTCATCAGCCTCGGGATGGAATTGCAGGGCGACGGCGCTGCCGTGCTGGAACGCCTGGACCGTGTTGCGCGAGGTGGCGAGCGGGGTGGTGCCGGGCGGCAGGATGATGTGGTCGCCATGCCAGCGCGGCCAGGGGCCGGCGAACACCGGGTCGGCGGCGTCGGTGATCTCGATCCAGCCGGCATGGCGTTCGGTGTTTGGCGCGGACTTGCCGCCGATGGCCTCGGCGATGATCTGTGCGCCGAAGCAGATGCCGATCACCGGATGCTCGGCGGCGATCGCACGCGAAAGCCAATCCCGCTGGGCGTGAATCCAGGGCAGATCCTCGTAGGCGCCGCGCGGCGAGCCGAGCGTCACCGTCAGGTCGTAGCCCGCCGGGCTTGCCGGCAGAGCTTCCGGCGAGATGGTGGTAATGTCCGCGCCCTGGTCGGCAAGCCATTGGCCGAACAGGCCGGCCGGCGCCGAGGGGGCATTTTCGATGATCAGCACGCGCATGCGGGGTCTCCGGTGGGCTTTTCTGGACGATAGCAGAGACTTCTTTTTTGCAAAAAAGAAGCAAAAAACATTTCACCACAAAGCCATGCCGCGCCGCTGCCATGACGCGCGCCCGTAACGGGTCTATGGTGCCGCCGTTCAGGAGTCGTCGGCATGCGATATTCGGTGTTTTCCCTGGCGCGCGAGGCGTTGCGCGGCCATCGCGGCTGGCAGCCGGCCTGGCGGGATGCGGCGCCGAAACCGCGCTATGATGTGATCATCGTCGGCGGCGGCGGCCATGGCCTGGCGACGGCGCATTACCTCGCCCGCGAGCACGGCATCACCAACGTCGCGGTGCTGGAGAAGGGCTGGATCGGCGGTGGCAATGCCGGGCGCAACACCACGATTATCCGCTCCAACTACCTGCTGCCAGAGAACGAGCGGTTCTACGAATGGTCGATGCAGTTGTGGGAGGGCCTGGAACAGGACCTCAATTACAACACTATGGTCAGCCAGCGCGGCGTGCTTAACCTGTTCCA
>CAIRTN010000230.1 GCA_903881515.1 uncultured Rhodospirillales bacterium
GAACCTGGCGCATAGCGCTTGATGGCCATGTTGACCAGGGGGTTGGCGGGATTGGTGAGATACGCTTTCAGGTCCTCTTCATTGATTTTAGGCACCCATTTATTGGGGTCATAGCAGGGCACGGAGGCCATGGCCAGCACCTCGCCCGAATTGGGATCGATGACCACGGCCGCAGCGCGGCCCAGGTTGGCGTCGCGCAGGGCCTTTTCGGTGATGTACTGGATGCGCGCATCCAGCGTCAGCCATACGTCATTGCCTTTTTTCGGCGGCACGTACTCCTTGGGCAGTTCGCCTACCATGTTGCCCTTCTCGTTGCGCAGCATCACACGCACGCCCGGCACGCCGCGCAGGTAGCTGTCCATGGTCTTCTCGACACCGGCGTACCCAAAATCGTCCCACACGGAGTATTTCCACTTCCGCTGTTCAGAGAGGGGGATCAGCGATTCATCAGGGAGGCGGACATAGCCCAGGACATGGCAGGCGAGGGCGTTGTACAAGTATTGGCGCGTGGGGCGCACCTCGGGGAATACGCCCGGCAGTTGCAGATTGTGCTCGGCGAACTTGCTGAACTCTTCAAAGGTGAGGTCGCTGCGGTACACCCAGGGCACCGCGCCGCCATTGGTGCGGAAGTGGGTGCGCAGGTTGTCCTGGGAACGCTGTTTTTCCGCATCGGACTCGCTCTTGGCGAGTCCCATTTTGCGCAGGGGTTCAATCACCATCTCGTCAAGCACGGCGACGATGTCGGTCTCCTTCACGGTGCGTTCGAAGCCGTTCTCGAGCTTTTTGTACTCCACCTTGGGGAGGGTGACGGGCTTGCCGTGCGATTCGATTTTCATCGCCCGGACTTTGGCGTCGACCACGTCCTGAAGGTTGATGCGCACTTCTAACGAAGGCTTGTTGCTCACCAGCACGATGCCGTTGCGGTCCTTGATCTCGCCGCGCACGCCGGGCACACGGGCGCGCAGGTGCTTGGTGGTTGGCAGCCTGCCGCGGAACTCGTCATTGCGCTCGATCTGCAAATAGTACAGCCGATAGACAAGCGTCAGGAAAGCCACCATGACCAGGAGGCTGAACAGATATAAGCGGAAGCGATATTTAACGACCATCGAAGCGATACCTCAGACCTTCATACTTGATTTCGTAGTGGGTCGTCTTCGCCAAAGTATGCAGAACGAGAAAAATAACCGGCGAAGCGAGCATGGCGAGCAGCGTATCCGTCACGAGTTTGGTCCAGATCTCATGGGGAAAATACACGCTGCCACGAAGGAATGAGATGAGAAGATACTGCATCAGGAGCCAGGTGGCAGTTACGAAACCCACCATGAGAACGGGCAATTCAAGCCGGCCTTTCCGGAACAAGGGGCGAATGCCCTGCATCAGACCGCCGAGCACGCCGAACAGCAGGATCGAATAGCCGAATCCCAGGTCGGCGCCGGAGCTCATGCCGGCGCTGAAGGCCGCGATGCCGTTGCCGTTCGCCAGTTCGGCAAGCTTTTCGGCGCCCGAATCCTGCGCCACGAACGGCAGGTAGCGGGCATCCCACAGGATCCCGGTGCCAAAGGCCATCATTAGCATCACCGGGAAGGGCACGGAAACAGACGCGGCGAAGAAAAACACCGGGCCGATGAAGAGCCGGGCATTTTGGGCGATCTCGATGGCGGGCAGGAACTCCTCCGCGATGAGGGAGAGCGCCAGCAGGACGATGACAACAAGATTGAAGATCATGACGCGCTATGGGTTCACTTCCCGCCGGTCCACGACGAAGACATCCTCCAGCACCGAGAAGTC
>CAIRTN010000231.1 GCA_903881515.1 uncultured Rhodospirillales bacterium
CCGAGCCTGCGCGCCGCGCTTGTCGCGCATCAGGCCAAGTTCGCCCTCGGCGGTGATCTTGACCCAGCCCGAAACGCTGCATAGCCTCATCAAAGAGCCACGCCGCCCGAGCGCTTTTCAACAGCAGACGGGACATCCCCGAATGACAGCGTCCAAGGCTCGAACGTCGCATCCATTCCGGCGTTCACCCCCTGATAGGTCAACCCCGCGACGCCGTTGAAGTTATTGATCCGGGCAAATTCGGCATAAGGCGCCAGTTGTGCGCCGGCTACAGTCCAGCCGTCGTAGCGGATAGAGGCCGAGCGGCCCTGTTCGCTGCGCCCAAGCGGATCGCCGGTGCGTTCGTTGGTCACGGAGACTTGCCAGAACAACCCACTTTCGGGACTGCCTGAGCGGAGCGCTATGACATTGCTGTCGAGCTTGCCGGTAGAAGCCGGTCCGAATCCTTTGCGCCACTGCAGGTAATTCGGCCCGGATTCCGAGTTGTAAGGCACATTGCGGGCGCCCGAGGCGAACGAACTGTAGTCGGCATAGAAACTCTCAGCCGCGAGCCGCATCTCGCCCAACAGCGGCAGGGTGGGCAGGGTGACCTCCACACCGCCGCCGACACGCTCGGCTTGCTCGTAGTCCTCGCCGAATCCGGTGAAAATGCCGGCCTCGACGGTTGCGGCGATGCCGAAACGCGAGTGGATCTTGCCGGCGTAAAAGCTGAGCCACGGCGCTGGGTGCAGGTTTGCCCAGGCCAACGGCACATACGCCCCCGCTGGCGTAATCAGCGTGGCGGGGTTGTCCTTCAGAACGCCCTGACTCTCGTTACGCTTCAGTTTGATCTGCGTGGCGAGGTCGATCCAGTCTGATGTCTCGTTAATGTTGAGTTTGGTGCTGGCGGACGGATCGAACGAGCCCTGGCCGTGCTGCACCGCCGAGAAGAACGGGGACATGGTTGCAGTTATCGCGGCCGTCCATTTCGGCCCATCGGCGGTTGCCGGCGCGGGTTGGGCCGGGCCATTGCTGGCTGGCGCGGTCTGCGCGCGTGCGGTCCCGAAGCTACCGTCGGTCAGGCAGCACAGTGCCACAGCTAACAGGGGTAAAAGGGTAATCTGAATACGATGTGACATGATGCGCAGGCCGATTTGTTTCAGATTCCAATAGCAGATCAACTGTTCCGCGTCACCAATGCCTGGATTACAGGATGTAACGTCCCCAGAGCGCCTCAACGTCGATCCGCCCCGCGGTATCGCGCCACGTCGCTACACTGGAGTGCACGTCCGACGCCGTGCGCATGCCGACCAGCCCGACATCGATCAGCTTGTTCGACAGCACGAACTGGATCAGCGCGGCGGTATAGTCGAAATCGTTCGTCGGGTTGGCCATTTTCACCCAGCGCTGAAAAATGCTCGAGGTGATCGTGCGCATGGCGATGGTGAACATGCCCTTCGCCTTGGCCGCGAACAGGCTGCCGAACGGGCGGGTGGGCTCGTAGGGATGTTGCAGCAGCAGGTTGTAGGCGACCTGCATCGTATCAAAGCCGCCTGAGTCGATCAGGTTGTAGACCGCGGCGTTGTTGTCTTCCGAGGTGAAGCCGATCGCGGCCACCAGGCCCTCGTCGCGCAGTTTGCTCATCTGCGCCAGGATGCCGCCCGGCGCCAGGATCGCGCGGCAGGTGTCGGGATCGATCGAGGTGCCGTGGATCTGCAACAGGTCGATCCGGTCACGCCGTAACCGCTTCAGGCTCGCTTCCAGCGAGGCGCGCACGTCGATCCCCGGCTCTGCCTTCACCTTGGTGGCCAGGGTGATTCCCAAGACGCCGTCAAGCGCCTCGCCGAAGATCTCCTCCGATAGGCCATTGCCGTAGCCGGGAGCGGAATCGAAATACGTCACGCCCTGCTCGACCGCGAGCCGCACCGCGGCGACCGATTCGGCGCGCCGGGCGCGGGCGTCGTAGACCTCGAGATAGTTGGTCAGTCCGATCGCTGCCCCACCATAGCCGAGCTTGGTCACCTCGGCGCCGGTCGGCGTGAAGACACTGGTCAGCATGGTCGGTCCCTTTTCATCCCTTCACCGCCCCGGCGGCCATGCCGGTGGTGATTCGGTCCTTCAACACGAAATACAGCACCAGCATCGGCGTGATCGCGAACACGATCGCAGCCGACATCATGCCGTAATCCACCCGATATTCGTCCTTGGCGTAGGCGAGAGCGACCGACAGAGTACGGTTCTCCTGGTCCGGCAACAGCACCAGCGCGGTCAGGTAGTCGTTCCAGATCGCCACAAAGGCCAGGATTACCACGGTGACGATGCCGTTGCGGCTGAGCGGCACGATCACCCGCAGGAACAGATCGGCGATGCCACAGCCATCGATCAGCGCGGCCTCGTCCAGCTCGTGCGGAATTGCGCGCATGAAGCTCACCAGCAGGAACACCGACACCGGCAACTGCTCGGTCGCATACACCAGGCAGATACCGAACTTCGTGCCGAGCAGGCCGAGATCGTTGAACAGCCTGAAGGTCATCGGCAGCACTGAGACGCCGGGTACCAACACCGCGAGCGCGAAGAAGATGTAGACATATTCAGCGAACTTGAAACGGAACCGGGCGATGGCGAAAGCCAGCGGCACGGCGGTAGCCAGCAACAGCGCCAGGCTTACCGCGGTGATGCTCACTGAGTTGGCGAAGGCGCGCGGGATGTTCGTCGCTTCCAGCAGGTTGGCGAAATTGCGGGTGGAGAAATGCTCCGGCCACAGCCGCATGCTGGTCAGGATCGCATCGCTGTCGCGAAAGGAATTGCTCAGCACCCAGGCGAACGGGAACAGAGTCAGCACCGCGTGACCGCACAGCACGAGATAGACGATGCCGCGTGACGCCTTCATGCCCGCGCCACGCGCCGGACGATCAGGGTTGCAAGCAGGGCGACCAGGAAGATCACGGTCGCCATCGCGGTGCCGTAGCCCAGTTGCAGATTGACGAAGATGGTTTTGTACATCGTCGTCACCGGCACCTCGGTGGCCGTGCCTGGGCCGCCGCGGGTCATCAGGAACACGTAGTCGAAGCTTTTCAGCGCCGCCGTGATTGCCAGCACGCAGCAGACCTGCAGCACCGGCACCAGCAGCGGCACGGTGATATGGGTGAAGGTGACCCGCGCACCGGCGCCATCGATCCGCGCGGCTTCGTAGAGTTCGCGCGGGATGTTACGCATGGCCGCCAGCAGGATGACGAAGAAATAGCCAATCGTGTGCCAGATCGGCACCGCGATCACCGCGAGCAACGCGGTGTCGGTATTGCCCAGCCAGGCGCGCGTCAGACTGCCCAGACCCACCGTGCGCAGCATGACGTTGAGCGGCCCGATATCGGGATCATACAGCAGGGTGAACAGCAGGCTGATGGCTGCGGAGGAAATCACCACCGGCACGAAGAACGCGCCCTCGAAGAACCGCCCGAAGCGTAATTTGTCGCGCAGCAGATTGGCCAGCAGCAGGGCGGCGCCGACCTTCAACACCACGGCCAAAGCGGCCCACAGGCCGACGCGCAGGAAGCCGGTACGGAACAGCGCGTCGCGCGCCAGTTCGGTGTAGTTCGCCAGCCCGACGAACACCCCCTCGTCCATGCCGTTCCACTCGTACAGGCTGTTAAACACCGTACGTGCGAAGGGCACCACGAAGAACAGCCCATACAGAACGAACGCCGGCAGCATGCACAGCAGCACCGCCGGGCGGAAGCGCAGCGTGCCCAATCAGGTGCCGAAGATCGTCGCCAGCCGCGCCACGAACGCGTCCGGCTCATGGTTGCCCGACAGGAACTCGCCCAGCAGCGGCTCGAACTTCGAGCGTTGCGCCGGTTTCATCACCGAGGGGATCCATTTGTTCGCCGGCACGCTCAGCGCCAGCGTTTGCGCCTGCAGCGCCACGCGCCCGATGCGGCTTTCGTTCACCTCAAGCCCCAGCGCCGGGCTCATCTGGTTGGCATCCTCGACATAGCGCTTCTCGGCTGTCCGCGAGGAAAGGCGCTTCACCAGTTCCTGGATATAGGGCCGCTTGGCGTCGTCGCGCATCGACTTCGCGCTGCAGTACCACAGCGAGGTCAGATCGCGCTCGATGTTCTGCTCGGTCTGCGCGCCGCCTGGGATCAGCGGGAAGTTCAGCACCGCGAGCGAGGACTGCACCTCGGGCTTGATCGTCGGGGTGACCCAGGCGCCATCCATGATCAGCGCCCCGCGGCCGGCGTTGACGTATTTGGCGTAGACCGCGTCATTGTTGATCGAGATCGCGTCGGCCGGAATATGGCCCACCACCAGCTCGCGCAGATGCCGCGCGGCGGTGACCATCTCTGGCACGTTGATCGGCTCCAGCCCGGCATGCATGCGCATCGCCCGCGGATTGCCGACCATGCGGTTGACCACATAATTGTAGATCCGCCCGCCCTGGCTGTCGTTGCCGATGGAGATCGCCCATGGCAACTCGCCTTTTGCCGACAGCGCTTTTACCGACGACAGCAGGCTCGCCCAATCTGTTGGCAACGCCACGCCAGCGCGCTCGAATACCGCCTTGTTCGCCAGGAACACGACATAGAACATGATGATCGGCACGCCATAGACCTTGCCGTCGAGCGTGGCGGTCTGCCAGGCGTAGCTGTCGAACAGCCCTTTGAAATCCGTGTCTCCCTGTGTCCAGGCCGTGAGATCCGCCAGCTTTCCTGCGCGGGCGATCTGGTCGAGCCCAAAGCCCGGGTCCAAGCGCCAGTAGTTGAACAGATCCGGCAACCGGTCGCTGCTGGCATCCAACTTGATTTTGGTCTGATGGTCGTTGCCCGGCGTTTCCTCCACCGAGATGGAGATGGTCGGGTAATCTTTCATGAAATCGTCGAGCAGGCCGCGCACCACCTTCGCCATCGGATGCACTCCGGCATAATTGGTACCGAAACGCAGGTTCATTTTCTGTGCCGGCGGGGGAGGAGGCGCGGCACTGGCCGCCATCGGCAGGCCCATCGTCATCGCGCCGAGCAGCATCGCGCGTCGTGTCGTTCCGTATCCGGTCATTGGCCGTGCTCCTCCTTGTGGCGGGCTTTGCCGCCTTCAGGTCAATCATTCGGCCGGTGGGGTTGCGGTGTCAATCATCATATGAAAATATCAATCAACGCTCCGGCAAGGGGCAGCGCAGAGGACGTCCGATACCGGTGCTGGTTTCTTCCCCCTTCGATGAGTTCGTCGCCCGCTATGGCGCCACGCCGCGCCGTGGGGTGTTCGGCATGCTGGTGCATACGCTGGGCCGGCGCATCGTCGGCGGCGAGTATCCGCCCGGCAGCACGATGCCGAACGAGGATGAACTGGTTGCCAGCCTGAAGGTCAGCCGCACCACCTTCCGTGAGGCGATGAAGACGCTGGCGTCGAAATCGCTGGTCGAGATCAGGCCGAAGACCGGGACCAGGGTGCGCGAGCAATGCCATTGGCATCACACTGACCCCGACGTGATGGTCTGGCACTACGAGACCGGCCCGAGCGAGGCGCTGCTGACAGCGCTGCGGGACATCCGCCGCATTGTCGAGCCCGCTGCCGCCAACCGTGCTGCCAGTGAGGCGACGGAGGCGGAGATTGCCAAAATCGCCAGCGCCTACCAGGAGATGTGCAACACGATTGGCCATCCGAAGGCGCACAGCGAGGCCGACCGTGCCTTCCATGCCGCGATTTTCGAAGCGTCGCACAACTTCATCCTCGCCCGGATGATCGACGTCATTGCCATCGCCATCTACGCCAACGCAGTCGCGGCAACACCGGCCGTGGTGCGCGGCCAGCAGATGTCGCTGCCGTTCCACCGCTCGGTGCTTGATGCCATCCGCGACCGTGATCCGGTGGCCGCCGAATTGGCTGCCCATGCGTTGCTCGATACCTGGAAACCCGCGACGGAACGCTTGCGCAGGGCACGCTTGAAGGAATCAAGCTGATGGCGCTGATCGATGCCTATGCCCATGTCGCGCTGCCGCGCTTCCTGTCGCTGGACGACATGTTGCGGCTGATGGATACAAACGGCATCGAGGCCGCGGTGTTGAGCACGGCAGAAACCTGCCCGGATACGCTGGGGATTTCCCGTGCGCTGGTCGCTCATCCCGACCGGTTTCGAGCCATCGGCATGCCGCTCGGTGCCTCGCCGGCGCATCTGCGCGACGGGATCCGCGCACAACTCGACAGCGGATTTTCTGGCATTCGCCTGCCAGCGGCCTTCCTTGCCGCCAACCCTGACATTCTCGACATCATAGCCGCCGCCGGCGCATTTCCGTTGGTGGTGGGGGAGGGCGGGCTGGCCGTCGCGGCCAGCGTGCTGGCCGACTATCTGGAGGCGGCGCCGAACCGCTTCGCCATCGGCGGGCATTTTGCCGGACCGACCGACCCCGCGCGGCTGGACAGCGACCCCGCGCTAAGCCGGCTCTACGCCAATCCCCGCTTTCACGTCGCCTTCACCCGGCACGGCGCGCTGGGCCATACCCCATTGGAAGCCTGGGCCAGGGCCTTGGTGGCGCGCATCGGCTGGTCGCGCATTCTGTGGGGCAGCGAGTGGCCAGTGGCGCTATGGCGCAATGAAAGCTTCGCCTCCACCCGCGACTGGGTGTTGCGGCTGGATCCCCCGGCGCGTGCGTTGCAGGCGTTCCGGCACGAGAATGCCAGGCGGCTGTTCTTCAGCGGCACGCCGGCGGTG
Organism: uncultured Rhodospirillales bacterium; assembly: GCA_903881515.1. Taxonomy (GTDB): domain Bacteria; phylum Pseudomonadota; class Alphaproteobacteria; order Acetobacterales; family Acetobacteraceae; genus CAIRTN01. The sequence goes on from CAIRTN010000231.1 coordinate 6,683, forward strand.
CGCCCGCTCGCCGAAGCGTGGGACCTGATGCCGTTCAAGCGGCACGCCGATGTGTGGCTGTTCCCGCCCAGCCTCGACCTGTCCGAGGAGAGGCATCGCGCGCTGATGCTGGCCTATACCGCCTGGGGTGGCGAATCCCGAGGCAGATACAGCGAATTCGTCTTGCAGATGGCTGAACGCGGCATTGCCGCACCCCCTTGATTCCACCCTTGCCGAGGAAACGTCACCAATGAAAATCGCCAAGATCGAGCTGTTCCAGATCGAATGGGTGCCGGGTGAGGCGCCCGAGAAGCGCGGCGCCTTCATCCGCGTGTACGCCGATGACGGCACCGTCGGCATCGGCGAGGCCTCGCCGATGCAAGGCGGGCTTGCTTCGCTGACCATCCTCAAGCACCACATGGCGCCAGACCTGATCGGCGCCGATCCGCTCGACCATGCGGTGATCCATGACCGCATGCTGCACAAGCTGGTCAAGCTCGGCCCCGAGGGCGCGTTGGGTGGCGCGCTCGCCGCGTTGGACATCGCGCTGTGGGACCTCAAGGGCAAGCTGCTGGGCCAACCGGTCTGTAAGCTGTTGGGCGGCGCCTGGACCACGAAGCTGCCGTTCTATGCCTCGATCGGCAATAATGGCGTGCGCACAGTCGACGAAGTGCTCCGCGTCGTCGAGCAGCGGCTGAAGGATAAGCCGAGCGCGATCAAGATCCGCTTCGATAACGAGCGCACCAAGCTCGATCACGATATTGCGGGTGACATCGCCAAGGCCAAGGCCGTGCGCAAGCTGTGCGGCGACGATTTCCCGCTCGCCTTCGACGCCAATAACGGCTTCACCATGGGCGGCGCCATCCGCATGGGCCGCGCCCTGGAAGACCTCGGCTTCTGGTGGTTCGAGGAGCCGTTGCAGCACTACCATGTCAGCGAGCTTGGCAGCCTGGCGCGGCATCTCGATATCACCGTGTCTGCCGGCGAGCAGACCTATACCACCGCGGGTGTGGCGGATCTGATCAACGCCGGCGTGCGCATGGTGCAGCCGGATATCGTCAAGATGGGCGGCATCACTGGCCTGATGCGCTGCGCCGCCTTGTGCCAGGCGCACGGCGCCGAACTGGTGCCGCACCAGACGCAGCCCACGGTCGGCCATCTTGCCAACATGCATGTCGCCGCGTCGCAGTTGCATGGCACCAAGCCGGTCGAACTCGACGATCCCTCGGCGCGCCGGCATGTGATATTCTCCAATCCGCCGAAGCCGATCGATGGCCTGTTCCACCTGCCGACCGCGCCGGGCCTGGGCATCGAGACGATCGAGGCGGAAGTGTCCAAGCGCCGCATCGAAGTCGCCTGATCAAGACAGCAAGAAGGGATAAACCCATGCGTCCTGTCCTCACTGCCTCCCGGCGTGCCGTCCTGAAAGCTGGCATCGCCAGCGCGGCCGTGGCTGCGACGAAGGACGCATGGGCTGCGCCCGATCCGATTCTGCGCTTCGGCGTCTCGGTCGAGAAACCGGCTTCGCTCGACCCTGCCCTGGGCATCCAGGGCGCGGATAATCACGTCACCCGCCAGGTGTTCGATGCCTTCGTCGATCCGCCCTATGGCACCTTCGATCTCGATCCGAAGGGCCTGGTCGGCGAGGCCGCCGAGGCTTGGGAAATGTCGCCCGACAGCACGACGCTCACAGTCAAGCTGCGCGAGGGCATGCTGTTCCACAAAGGCTACGGCGAGGCCACCGCCGACGACGCCAAGTTCACCTTCGACCGCCTGCGCGACCCCGCCGGCGGCTCGCAGTATCGCGTGTTCTACCAGGGGGTGAGCGACGTCACGGTTCTCGACAAATACCGCTTCCGCATCTCGCTGAGCCGGCCCGATCCGACCTTTTACGCCACCGGTATGATCGCCCGCGGCGCATTGATGGTCTCGCGCAAAGCAGTGGAGAAACTCGGCCAGGCCTACCGCCGCACCCCAGTCGGCAGCGGCCCGTTCGAGTTCGAGGCCTTCGACAATGATCGCGGCGTCATCCTCAAGCCGTTTGCCGAATATCACGGCGCCAAGCCGCAGATCGGCGGCATCGAATTCCGCTATGTGCCGGATTCCACCGCCCGCACGCTGGGCTTCCTGAAGGGACAGCTCGATATCATCGAGGGCATCCGCCTGCCCGGCTGGCTCGACGAAATCCATACCCAGGCACCCAAGGCGAAGTTCGATTTCACCCGCCCGGGCAGCCAGAACATCATCGCCTTCAACACCACCCGCAAGCCGTTCGACGATATCCGTGTCCGCCGCGCGATCCGCTTTGCCATCGACCGCAACGTGTTCCAGCAGGCCTTCGGCGAACTCTACGGCGATATCTGGGCAGTCAATCCGCCGGAATACCCCGGCGCGTTCCAGAAGGGCGAACTGCCGGAAGACCTGCAATACGACTACGACCCCGCGAAGGCGAAGCGCCTGCTGGCCGAGGCCGGCTTCCCGAAAGGCTTCAGCTTCGAGACCGCCGTCTCCGCCCGCGAGGACTATCAGTCTGTGATGCTGATGATCCAGGAAATGCTGCGTACCGTCGGCATCGACATGCAAATCCGCACCGTCGACCACACCGCCTATCACACCGACAATCTGCGCGATCAGAACATCTTCCCGATGAATTCGGAGACCACCGCCCCGGTCGGCACGTCGCTGCTGCAAACCTATTTCAGCAGCGCCAACGAGGTCCGCAAAGACGGCAAGGGCGGCCGCAACTACAGCCACACCACCAACATGGACGCGCTGATCAACCGCATCCTCGACGAGCCCGATCTCACCAAACGCCAGGCGCTGACACGCGAGGCCGAGCTCAAGATCCTGCGCGACATGCCGGCCTTCAACGCGTTGTCGCTGCACTGGGTCTACGCCCGCAATGCGCGCGTCGATCTCGGCTATGCGATAAAGGCGAGCTACGCTTATTTCACCCTCGCCAAGGCGCGTCTGACCGCCTGATGCGCCGCTACATCACCAACCGCGCGGTCGACGCGCTGCTGACCGTCTGGCTGGTGCTGACGCTGGTGTTCTTCGCCATGCGTGTGCTGCCCGGGGACCCCGCGGTGGCCGCGCTTGGAGATCAGGCCAGTTCGGACCAGCTCGAAGCGTTCCGCGCGCTGATGGGGCTGAACGATCCGCTGCCGCTGCAATACGTGCATTTTCTGTGGGACATGCTGCGGCTGGATTTCGGCACCTCGTTCCGCACCGGCGACCGTATCGGCGCGCTGCTCGCGGGCGCCTTGCCCTACACGCTGCAACTCGCCTTCGCCGCCATGCTGGTAGGCGCCGCCATTGGCATTCCCGCCGGCGTCGTCGCCGCCACCAACCGTGGCCGCAGCGCCGATTATATCGCCCGGCTGCTGTCGCTCCTCGGGTTGTGCATCCCCGAATTCTACCTCGGCGCGCTGCTGCTGATCGTATTTGCCCTGCGCCTCGACCTGTTCCCGATCATGGGCGGCGGCGCCGGGTTCCTCGACCGCCTCAACCACCTCGTGCTCCCCGCCGTCACGCTCGGCATCGTCATGGCCGCGTTCACCGCGCGGCTCACCCGGTCCTCGCTGCTCGAAGTCCTGCGGCGCGACTACATCCGCACCGCCCGCGCCCGCGGCGCGCCCGAGCGCGTCGTGGTCTGGCGGCACGCGCTGCGCAACGCGCTGATCCCGGTGGTGACCGGCTTCGGCATCTACATCCTCACTATGCTGTCGGGCTCGATCTCCATCGAGCTGGTCTTCGCCCGTCCCGGCCTCGGCACCGTGCTGGTCAGCGGCATCCTCGCCCGCGACTACCCGGTGGTGCAGGCAGGTCTCGTCGTCTTCGCCCTCTGCGTTGTCGTGGTGAACCTGACGATGGACGTGCTCTACGCCCTGATCGACCCCCGCATCCGTGTCGAAGCCCTCTGATGCGCCATCCCGTCACCCTGATCTGCCTGGCGATCGTCGTCGCCTTCGTCGCCATTGCCGCGTTCGGCCCGTTGATCCTGCCGCAGGACCCGCTGGCGCAGAGCTTCATCGCCCGGCTGAAACCGCCCTCCGCCGCGCACTGGTTCGGCACCGACCGCTATGGCCGCGACGTGTTCGCCCGCGTCCTGCTCGGCACCCGCTGGTCGCTGCTGCTCGGCCTCGCCGCGCCGTTGATCGCCGGCACGCTGGGCACGCTGATCGGCGCCTTCGCCGGCTTCTACGGTGGCTGGTTCGACCGCATTGCCGGGCGCGTCGCCGATCTGCTGATGGCGTTCCCCTCGCTGCTGCTGGGAATCCTACTCGCCGCAGCGCTTGGCCCGGGCTTCGGCAACCTGATCGCCGCCGTCGCCTTCGCCTTCCTGCCGCGCTTCATCCGCGTTGCCCGCGCTTCCACGCTGGCCGTGCGCAGCGAGCCCTATGTCGAGGCCAGCTTCGCCGCCGGCGAGCACCCGCTGCGCATCGTGTTGCGCCATGTGCTGCCCAACATCTCCGGTCCGGTCATCGTCGTCGGCACCTTGTGGATCGCGACCGCCATCCGCATCGAGGCCACCTTGTCCTTCATCGGACTCGGCGTGCAGCCGCCCGCACCGTCCTGGGGCAACATCATCCGCGACGGCCTCACCAACATCCTCGGTTCGCCCTGGCCCGTGGTCACCGCCGGCTTTACCCTGACGCTGTGCGTGCTGGCCTTCAACATCGTCGGTGACGCCGTGCGCGACGCGCTGGACCCCGATTACCGTGAATAACCCCCTGCTCCAGGTCGAAGGCCTGACCACCGCCTTCCGCGCCGGTGGCGCTCTGATCCGACCGGTGCAGGACGTCTCCTTCAGCGTCGCCCAGGGCGGCGCGCTCGGCATCGTCGGCGAGTCCGGCAGCGGCAAGAGCGTCACCGCCTTGTCCATCCTGCGCCTGCTGCCCGACACCGCGCGCATCGAGACCGGCCGCATCCTTTTCGACGGCACCGATCTCGCCACCGCCGGCATGACTTCGGTCCGCGGCCGCGACATCGGCATGGTGTTTCAGGAACCGATGACCTCGCTGAACCCGGTGCTGCGCGTCGGCGATCAGGTCGCCGAAAGCCTCACCCTGCACAATATCTGCCCGCCCGCCGAGGCCCGCGCGCGCGCCATCGACATGCTGCGCCGCGTCGGCCTGTCAGACCCCGAACGCCGCGCGCAGGACTACCCGCATCAGATGTCCGGCGGCATGCGCCAACGGGTGATGATTGCCGGTGCCCTGGTTTGCCGCCCCCGCCTGCTGATCGCCGATGAACCCACCACGGCGCTCGATGTCACCATTCAGGCGCAGATCCTCGACATCCTGCGTCGCATGCGTGCCGAGCTTGGCACCGCCATCGTGCTGATCACCCACGACCTCGGCGTGATCGCCGAATTCGTCGAGTCCGTCGTGGTGATGTATGCCGGCCGCGTCGTGGAGCGCGCCGATGTCGCCAGCCTGTTCCGCAACCCCGGCCACCCCTACACTACCGGCCTGCTGCGCGCGGTGCCGCGCCTGCACGACGTGCAGCGCCGGCTTTACCAGATCCCCGGCAACGTGCCGCCGCCGACCCGCTTCCCCCCCGGCTGCCGCTTCGCCCCGCGCTGTGCCGAGGCCCGCCCGATCTGCACCGAGCATGTCCCGCCCGAGATCGCGCTGTCCCCCAGCCAGTCCGCCGCCTGCTGGAAGCACACCGGGTTCGCCAGACCATGACCGCACTGCTCGACATCGAGAACCTGTCCAAGCATTTCCCCGGAGGCGTCCGCGCGGTGGACGGCATCTCGTTTCACATCGCCCCAGGCGAAACCCTCGCCCTGGTCGGCGAGTCCGGCTGTGGCAAATCCACCACCTCCCGCCTCGCGCTGCGCCTGCTGGAGCCCACCACCGGCAGCATCCGCTTCAACGGCGAGGACCTGCGCACTCTCTCCCCCGCCGCCCTGCGCCGCCGCCGGCGCGACATGCAGATCGTATTTCAGGACCCCTACGCCTCGCTGAACCCGCGCATGACCATCGGCGAGATCATCGCCGAACCCTTGCGCGTGCACGGCCTGGCCCCGACCCGGGCTGCGATGCAGGCCCGCGTCGCCGAACTGCTCGACCGCGTCGGGCTGCCGCCCGACGCCGCCGCCCGCTACCCGCGCCAGTTCTCCGGCGGCCAGCGCCAGCGCATCGGCATCGCGCGCGCCATCGGCCCTAACCCCAGCCTGGTCGTTGCCGACGAACCGGTTTCGGCGCTCGACGTCTCGCTGCAAGGCCAGGTCGTCAACCTGCTGCAAGACCTGCAGGAACAGCTCGGCCTGTCCTATCTGTTCGTCGCGCACGACCTCGCCGTCGTCCGCCATATCGCCCATCGCGTCGCGGTGATGTATCTCGGCGTTATCGTCGAGACCGCACCCGCTGACCGGTTGTTCGCAGCCCCGCATCATCCCTATACCCAGGCCCTGCTCTCCGCCGCCCCCGAGCCCGAGCCCGGCGCGGTGCGCAACCGCATCATCCTGCAGGGCGAAATCCCCAGCCCGCGCGCCATCCCCCCCGGCTGCCGCTTTCATACCCGCTGCCCCCTGGCGCAAGACATCTGCCGCGCGCAGACTCCCCCCAACCAGCAGGTCGCGCCGGGTCACACCGCCGCCTGCCATTTCGCCGCCCCCTATCCGATCCCCACGGAGTCCCGCCGATGACCGCCAACCCCGCACGCTACGACAGCGTTGCCTATCGACGCTGCGGCCAGAGCGGCATCCGGCTGCCGCCGATCTCCCTCGGCCTGTGGCAGAATTTCGGCGGCAACGATGTCTACGAGACCGCGCGCGCCATGATCCGCCGCGCCTTCGAGCGCGGCGTTACCCATTTCGACCTGGCCAACAATTACGGCCCACCCCCCGGCTCGGCCGAAACCGTGTTCGGACAGGTGCTGGAAGCCGACCTCGCCGCGCATCGCGACGAGATGATCATCGCCACCAAGGCCGGCTACACCATGTGGCCCGGCCCCTACGGCGATTACGGCTCGCGCAAATACCTCACCGCCAGCCTCGACCAGTCCCTGCGCCGCATGCGGCTGGACTATGTCGACATTTTCTATCACCACCGGCCGGACCCGCAGACCCCGCTGGCCGAATCCATGGGCGCCCTTGCTCATGCCGTGCGCCAGGGCAAGGCGCTCTATGCCGGCCTGTCGAACTACCCGCCCGACCTCACCCGCGAGGCCGCCGCCATCCTGCGCGATCTCGGCACCCCCTGCCTGATCCACCAGCCGCGCTACTCCATGCTGGACCGCACCGCCGAGGGTGGCCTGCTCGAAGCGCTGGAAGACGAAGGCATCGGCTGTGCCACGTTCTCCTCGCTGGCGCAGGGGCTGCTGACCGACAAATACCTCGACGGCATTCCCGCCGACGCCCGCATGGCCAAGGGTGGCTCGCTGCCCGCCTCGCGCCTGACCGACGCCGTGCGCGACAAGCTGCTGCAACTCGACGCCATCGCCCGTGCCCGTGGCCGCACGCTGGCGCAGTTGGCCCTGGTTTGGCTGCTGCGCGACCCCCGTGTCAGCACCGCGATCATCGGTGCCCGCACCGTGGCGCAGCTTGACGGCACGCTGGATGCGACGAGGCACCTGGGCCTTTCGCCCGAGGACGAGGCCGCCATCGAGTCCGTGCTGGGTTAATCTCCCAGGAAAGCCACAACCGCATCCATGCGCGGCAGCCCGGCCCGCGCGCCGGGATGGGTGCATTTCAACGCCGCCGCCGCAGAAGCCAGCCGCGCACAGGCGCTGTCGGACATGCCGCGCGCCACGCCCAGCGCGTAGGCGCCATGAAACGCGTCGCCTGCCCCGGTGGTATCCACCACCTCGACCGCGAAGCCCGTCTGTATCCGCAGCACGCCATCGTGGTCCAGCCAGCGATAACCGTGCTCGCCCAGCGTCACGCCGACGATCCCGGCCCCCATCGCCCGCGCCCGTCGCAACCCGTCCTCCACCGGCAGATCCGGCGAGAATTCGGCCAGGCCCGGCTGCGAGAACACCGCATGGTCCGCCAACGGCAGCAGATCGCCGGCGTGCTCGGCATTGCCGACATCCAGATCCACCACCGTCGCCACCCCGTCCGCCCGCGCTCGCGCCATCAGCGCCACCGAACCCTGCGGCCAGCGCACATCGACCAAAACGGCCCGCGCCTGCCGCACCCGCTCCAGCGGCAGAAAATCCGGCGCCTCGGCCAGCCCCTCGCCGCGATGATTGACGATGATCCGGTCACCCGCCGCATCCACCAGAATCGCCGAGCTGGACGACACACCCCCGGCGCACTCCAGCAGGCCGGAGACCTCGACCCCTTCGCGCCGCAATTCCGCACGGATCGTTGCCCCGGCGCTGTCATCGCCAACCCGGCCCCAGAACGCGACCGCCCCGCCCAGCCGGGCTGCGGCCACGCTGGCCGAGGCCGCCATGCCGCCGCCGGCTTCCACTGCCCGGTGTGCCCGCATCTTGACCGCGCCGCTGGGGAACCGCTCGACCAGATAGACATGGTCCAGCGCCGCGTGCCCCAGACAGATCAACTCGATCATCAAACCGCTCATTCTCCGCAAGCCGCCCGCTCTACAGCGGCGCCGCTATGCTGCCCAGCCCAAAACAGGATCGCGCGCCCCCTGGCTGGGGAGCGCGCGATTCAGCTCGCAAGTCCGAGCGACGACGGTCAGACGACCGTCACGCCGCCTTCGGCCTCGGCGAACCGCGGGCCTTCAGCCTGGGCAAAGCGCGGCCCCTCGGCCTGCGCCACACGCACACCGGTTTCCGCCTGCGCGAAACGCGGGCCTTCGGCCTGCGCGAAGCGAGTGCCTTCCGCCTGCGAGAGAACGACGGCGACAAGCGCGGCGGCGGCGAACAGCATGGTCTTCATTGTGGTCACTCCTGATTGGTGCCGGCTCATCCGGCATGACCAGGAGATAGGCCCGCCGCTTTCGCACTGCACTTCCAGAAGGTCGCACTTCAATTGTGCGTTTCCGCACAATTGAAGTTCTCCAGCGCCGATCAACCGGTCAGGCGGACAGCGCAAGCTCCTGCTGCACCACCGACACCCAGTACTCAACGCCCAGCGGAATGATCGCATCGTTGAAATCGTAATGCGGCGTATGCACCGCATGCGTCGGCCCGTCGGCGTTCACCCCGTTGCCGACGAAGATGAACGAGCCAGGCCGCTCCTCCATCATGAACGCGAAGTCCTCGCCGCCGGTGAACGGCGGTGTATTGCCGTCCACATTCTCCGCCCCCACCAACGCAGAGGCCGCCCCGATGGCCACATCGGTCTGCTCCGGATGGTTAACCAGCGCGTGGAAGCCCCAGCTGAGCGCGACCTCCACGTTGCATCCGGTTCCGGCGGCCACCGCGTTGGCCAATTGCTCCATGCGGGTGGAAATGATGTCCTGCGTCTTTTGGTTGAAGCAGCGCATCGTCCCGGTGATCTCGATTTCCGACGGCATCACGTTGGAAGACTGGTTGGACCCGCCATGCACCGAACCAACGCTGACCACCGCGGCCTCCAGCGGCGCCACGCTGCGCGCCACGATGGTCTGGATCGCCATAATGTACTGCGCCTGCGCCACGGTCACATCGGTCGCCAGATGCGGCGTCGCCCCACCATGCCCGCCAGTGCCGCGGAACGTCACCACCCAGCGCCCGCCGGCCGCCAGCAGCGGGCCCTTGCGTAACGCGAACTTGCCCACCGGGATGCCCGGCATGTTGTGCATGCCGTAGATCGCATCGCAGGGGAACCGGTCGAACAGCCCGTCGGCCAGCATCGCCTTCGCCCCGCCTCGGCCTTCCTCGGCCGGCTGGAAGATCAGGTTCACCGTGCCAGAGAAATTACGGTTCGCGGCCAGATACTTCGCCGCCCCCAGCAGCATTGTGGTGTGCCCGTCATGTCCGCACGCATGCATCACCCCCGGGTTAGCCGAGGCATAGCCGAGCCCGGTCTGCTCCGGGATCGCCAGCGCATCCATGTCGGCGCGCAGCCCGATCGAGCGTTGCCCCGGCAGCTTGCCGCGCACCACGCCGACCACCCCGGTCTTGCCGACCCCTTCGGTCACCTCGATGCCCCAGCCGCGCAGCTTTTCCGCCACCAAGGCGGCGGTGCGCACTTCCTCCAGGCCCATTTCCGGGTGCGCATGGATGTCGCGGCGGATCGCGGTCAGTTCGTCGTGGGAGGCGGCAATCGCCGCGCGGGTGGCTGCATCGAGCATGAGCGTTTCCTGTGTTGTCTGCTTCAGAGCGTGCCGGCGTAACTGCGCAACCGGTCCATGATTGCGGCCTGCTCGGCCGAAAAACGCGTATCGTCCAGCCCGAAGGTCAGCGGAATATCCGGCATGCCGCCGTCCCCCGCATAGGCCATCGACCACTGGGCGAATATCTGTGTCGTCGCCGGCGTATCCTCCAGCACGGTGATCGCAGAGTGCCGCGGATCGGCGGAAATCCGCGCGAAAGTCTCGGCAACGGCCGCCGCCGGCCCTTCCAGCACCTGCGCGAACACCGACTCGCGCAGCAGCAGCGCCCCCGTTACCCCGTCCTCTGCGTTCCGCCGCCGCGACACGTCCAGAATGCCGCCGAGTGCCGAGGCAACCTCTCTCGGGGTTCCCGTCAGCGCGCTGCGGCTGCGATAGATCATACCATGAAGCGGTGGCGGTGCGGTCATCGCCAAATCCTAGCGGCGAACCGCAAACCCGCAAGCGGGCAGGGCAGGGGTTGCGGCACGGCGCCAACCATCCTCCTATGCCGCCAAATCGCCTTTTGGAGGAATGCATGGATCCGGTTCTGGTCGAAGTCACCCGCGGCAATCGCGTCGAAAGCAGCCATAGCGGCGCCGCCGTGGTGGTCGATGCCGATGGCGGCACGGTGTTTGCCGTCGGCGATGTCACCCAGCCCGTCTATCCCCGCTCGGCGGTGAAATCGATCCTCGCCCTGCCGCTGGTCGAAACCGGCGCCGCCGACCGTCTGCGTCTGACCGAGGCAGAAATCGCGCTGGCCTGCTCGTCGCATTCCGGCGAGCCGGTGCATGTCGAGGCCGCCGCTTCGATGCTCGGCAAGGCCGGCCGTTCCTTCGCCACGCTGGAATGCGGCACCCATTGGCCCGGCAACGCCGCGGCCGCCCAGGCCCTCGCCCGCTCCGGCGGCGTGCCCAACGCCCTGCACAACAACTGCTCGGGCAAGCATTCCGGCTTTGTCTGCCTGGCCTGCGACCGGGGCGACGACCCCACCGGCTACGTGAAGCCCGAACACCCGACGATGCGCGAGATCACCGCCGCCCTGGCCGCGCTGACCTCCACCGAACTCGGCGAGCACAACATCGCCGTCGATGGCTGCTCGATCCCTACCTTCGCCATTCCGCTGAACGCATTGGCGCTGGCCTTCGCCCGCATGGGCACCGGCCAGGGCCTCGCCCCCGCCCGCGCCGCCGCCGCCAAACGCATCCGCGCCGCCGCCGCCGCGCACCCGATGATGATCGCCGGCACCGGCCGGTTCTGCACCAGGCTGATGACCGAAATGGGCGCCCGCGTCTTCGCCAAGTCAGGTGCCGAAGGCGTCTATTGCGCGGCCCTGCCGGAGCTAGGCCTGGGCATCGCGATCAAATGCGACGACGGCGCCGGCCGCGCCGCCGAGGTCGCCACCGCCGCCCTGATCGTCCGCCTGCTGCCCAACAACGGCGAGGTGCCGCCCGGGCTCAAGGCGCTGACCGCTCCGGAGCTGCACAACTGGAACGGCATCCATGTCGGCGATCTCCGCGCCACGGCCGCGCTTGGATAACGCATGTAAACCGTTCCGTAATTGTTTTATCGCGTAAGATCGCTTGCCAGCCTGCCACAGCTGACCAATCCTGCCGCCAACGCTACAGGGAGTAGAAAAATGCAGTCGCGACATCTCATCGGCCTTGCCGTCGCCGCCGGCCTCATGGCCGCGCTTCCCGCCTATGCCGAGACAGTGTTCAAATGGGCCAATGACGGCGATGTCCGTTCGATGGACCCGTACACCATCGACGAGACGGTGCAGAACTCGTTCCTCGGCAACATCTACGAGCCGCTGGTCCGCCGTAACAAACAGCTCGGGCTCGACCCCGCGCTCGCCACCTCGTGGGAAAGCACCGCGCCGACCGTCTGGCGCTTTCACCTGCGCCCGAACGTGAAATGGCAGGACGGCAGCAAATTCACCGCCGATGACGTGCTGTTCAGCTACAAACGCATCACCGCCAAGACCTCGGCCACCTCCGGCAATGTCGGCTCCGTCGCCGCCGTGCGCAAAATCAACGACCTGACCGTCGAGTTCGACACCAAGGAACCCGACCCGATCCTGCCGCAGGAATTCACCAACTGGCCGATCCTGCCGATGGCCTGGATGATCGCCAACAAGTCCGAGGAACCGCTGGTCGTCGGCAACGGCGACAGCTTCGCCCACCGCAACACCATGGGCACCGGCGCCTTCCGCCTCGCCTCGCGCGAGCCCGATCGCAAGAACGTCCTGGTGAAGAACCCCGACTGGTGGGACAAGCCGGAGCACAACCTGGATCGCGTCGAATTCAACGTGATCTCGGCCGCCTCCACCCGCGTCGCCGCCCTGCTCTCGGGCGAGATGGACATGATCTACTCCGTCCCGCCGCAGGATATCGACCGGCTGAAATCCTCCCCGGGCATCAAGATCATCCAGGGCCCCGAGCTGCGCACGATCTATCTCGGCATGGACCAGGCGCGCGACGAGTTGCTGTTCTCCGACGTGAAGGGCAAGAACCCGTTCAAGGACAAGCGGGTCCGCCAGGCCTTCGCTCTGGCCATCGATACCGATGCCATCACCAGCCGCGTCATGCGCGGCCAGGGCGTGCCGCTGTGGGAGATGTGGGCTCCCGGCGTCAACGGCTACAACCCGGCGCTGAACGTCCGCCCGAAGGTCGATCTCGCCAAATCCAAGGCGCTGCTCGCCGAAGCCGGCTACCCCAACGGCTTCACCGTCACGCTGGACTGCCCGAATGACCGCTACATCGCCGACGAAGGCACCTGCACCGCCATCGCCTCGATGATGGCGCGCGTCGGGGTCAAGGTCGAAGTCTTCGCCCGCACCAAGGTGAAATACTTCGCCGACATCGCCGCCACCGCCGGCTACAAAACCAGCTTCTATCTGCTGGGCTGGACCCCCAGCACCTACGACGCCGACAACGTGATCCGCGACCACATCGCCTCGCGCGACATGAAACTCGGCCTCGGTAACGCCTCCGGCTATGCCAACAAGCGCGTCGACCAGCTCGAACCCCTGATCTCCCAGGAGCTCGACCCGAAGAAGCGTCAGGCCTACATCGACGAAGTGATCAAGATCGTCCAGGACGAGGTCGGCTTCATCCCGCTGCACCAGCAGCGCATCACCTGGGCCAGCCGCGACAACGTCGAGCTCACCCAGCCCGCCGACAACTCCTTCCCGATGCGCTGGGTCGTGAAGAAGTAATCCCCCTGCGTGGCGCCATCCCGCGATGGCGCCACGCAGATTTTTCCACCTCCGGGGGGATTCTCCCCTAACCTCTGCAGCATGGATCAGGCGCACCTCATTCTCCTCGTCGGCGGCGCGCTGACCCTGCTGGCCGTTCTCGCCGGCATTCTCGCCCAGCGTCACGGCACCCCGGTCCTGCTCGTTTTCCTCGTGCTCGGCATGCTCGCCGGCGAAGACGGCCCCGGCGGCATCAATTTCGACGATGTCGAAACCACCTACCTGCTCGGCGCCATCGCGCTGGCCATCATCCTGTTCGAAGGCGGCCTGAAGACCTCGCCGCGCATGCTGCGTCTGGCGATCGCACCCGCCTTGGCGCTGGCCACCGTCGGTGTCGCGGTCACCGCGGCCATCGTCGGCGCCGCCGCGGTCTGGCTCACCGGCATCTCCTGGCCCGCCGGCCTGCTGCTCGGCGCCCTCGTCGCCCCCACCGATGCCGCCGCAGTCGCCGGCCTGCTGCGCGCCAGCACCGTCCGCCTGCCCGAACGCGTCAACGCCGTGCTCGAGGTCGAGTCCGGCCTGAACGACCCGATGGCGGTCTTCCTCACCGTGGTGCTGGTCGAGGCCGTGCACCTCCCCGCCGCCTTCGCCATCGCCCCCGCCGCCCTGCTGTTCGCCTGGGAGATGGCCGGCGGCGTCCTGCTCGGCCTCGCCGGCGGCGCCGCCCTGGTCTGGCTCGCCCGCCGCCTGCGCGCCGATCACACCACGCTGCCCGTGCTCGCGCTGGCCATCGCCATCACCATTTTCGCCGGCGCCCAGGCGCTGCACGCCTCCGGCTTCCTCGCCGTCTACATCGCCGGGGTCATCGCCGGCGCCCGCATCGTGCACGCCCAGGCCCTGGAAACCGCGTTCGAGGCCTTCGCCTGGCTGGCGCAGATCGGCCTGTTCCTGATGCTCGGCCTGCTGGTGACGCCGCACGAACTGCTGCCGCTCGCCGGCACCGGCACCGTGCTCGCCCTGGTGCTGATCCTCGTCGCCCGCCCGCTGGCCACCCTGCTGTGCCTGAAGCCGCTCGGCTATGGCTGGGGCGAGACCGGCTTCATCGCCTGGGTCGGCCTGCGCGGCGCGGTGCCGATCTTCCTCGCTTTGGTGCCGATGCTGGAGGGGCTGAAGCTCGCCCGCCTCGGTTTCGCCGTGGCCTTCGTCATCGTATTGGTGTCCCTCATCGTGCAAGGCTGGACAATCGGCCCCGCTGCCCGCATCACCCGCCTCATACCGGCACGCGCCAAAGGAGCCCCCCCATGAAGGCCGTCATCATCCACGCCCCGCACGACCTCCGCGTCGAAGACCGTCAGACCCCGGTCGCCGGCCCCGGTCAGGTGCAGGTCCGCATCCGCGCCGGCGGCATCTGCGGCTCCGACCTGCACTATTATCAACAGGGCGGCTTCGGCACCGTGCGCATCAAGCAGCCGATGACCCTGGGCCATGAGATCGCCGGCACCGTCTCCGCCGTCGGCGAGGGCGTCACCCGCGTCAAGCTCGGCCAGTCCGTCGCCGTCAACCCCAGCCTGCCCTGCAACGCCTGCCGCTTCTGCCTCGCAGGCCAGCAGCAGCATTGCCTGGACATGCGCTTCTACGGCAGCGCCATGCGCTTTCCGCACATCCAGGGCGGCTTCTCCGAGACCCTGGTCTGCGAGGAAATCCAGGCCGTCCCCGCCGACATGCCGGTCGAACGCGCCGCCTTCGCCGAACCGCTCGCCGTCTGCCTGCACGCCGCGCATCAGGCCGGCAACCTCGCCGGCCAGCGCGTGCTGATCACCGGCGCCGGTCCGATCGGCCAATTGCTGATCCTCGTCGCCCGCAACAACGGCGCCGCCGAGATCGTCGCCACCGACCTCACCCCCGAGCCCCTGGCCATGGCCCGCCGCCTCGGCGCCGACCACGCGCTCGACATGCGCACCAACCCCGACGCGCTCGCCCCCTACACCGCCAACAAGGGCACCTTCGACACCGTGTTCGAAGCCTCCGGCAGCGGCATCGCGCTGGCCGGCGCGCTCACCGCGATCCGCCCCGGCGGCACCCTGATCCAGGTCGGCATGGGCCCCGCCGAAACCCCGGTTCCGCTCAACACCATCGTCGCCAAGGAAATCACCTACCGCGGCACCTTCCGCTTCCACCACGAGTTCGAACAGGCCGTCGCCCTGCTCGCCAGCGGCCGCATCGACGTCGCGCCTTTGCTCACCGAGATCATCCCGATCGACGACGCCATCCGCGCCTTCACCCTGGCGTCGGACCGCTCCAAGGCGATGAAGGTCCAACTCAGCTTCTGACCACCGGCCGCCTTGACGTCCGTCAATGCGGCGCCCCCGCCAATGGCCCAGCCTGCATAGCTGGGCCATCCCGGCCGCTCCGGTGCCGCCATGCGTCGTGCCGCCCTCCTACTCCTGCTCGCGCTCATCGGCTGCGGCGAGGGCATCGGCCGCGCCGACCTGCTCGACTTCCTCGTCGACAACAGCACCCGCAAGCAGGACGCCGTCCTGCGCCTCGGCGCGCCGAGCAACAGCTTCGAGCAGCAGCGCATCCTGACCTGGCGCATCGCCAGGGCCGATCACGGCTACGCCGTGCAGACCGACAACTCCCGCCTTTTCGTCAACGCCGATTTCAGTCTGGTGCTGGTGTTCGGCCCCGACGGCATCCTGCAACGCCACGCCCTCGTGCCGCTGAAATTCCGCCCATGAACCCCGCCCCGCTCGCCCTCGCCGCACTGCTCGGCCTCGCCGCCTGCGTGCCGATCCCGATCATCCCGCACCGGCTGCAATTCCGCGACGACCCGCCGCAAATCATGACCCTGCCCGCCAACCCCCGCCGCGCCGATTTCCTGCTCGCCCTCGGCGAGCCCGACGGTGCCGGTCCCCAGGAGTCCTGGCTGGCCTGGACCGGCGCCGGCGCACCCGGCGGCCTCGGCTACATCCTGATGACGCCCACCCCCGGTGCCGGCGCGGTGTTCGAGCAGGTCCGCTACCGCCGCCGCCTCGTCCGCTTCGACCCGTCCGGCCGCATGACCGAAAACAGCTACACCGAACGCATCTGCACCGACGCCACCACCGGCGGTGCCGTCCCCACCCTGATCGACCAGCCCTGCGTCGGCTGGAACTGGGTCAGCGGCGAGGAACCCTAACCTGCAAGCGCCGCCAGCAACCGGTCACTTCCCGACCGCAGCAAAGGCCTGATCCAGCCGCCCCTGCGCCGCCCTCAGTGCCGCATGCCGCGCCTCCACCCAGGCCATATCGGCCGTCAGCGCCGCCTTGCGTGCGGCCAGCATCCGCGCCACTTCGGCCGGCTGCGGCCCGCCCAGTCCCTTCGCCGCCTCCACCATCCCCCGCGCTGACAGCGACCGCCGGAACACCGCCTCGCTCAACGGCAGCACCGCCCCGCCCGAGGCCGCCGCATAGATCCGCAGTACCTCGGCAAACGGCAATTCCGCCGGCTTCAGCTTGTTCGCCCGCCCATATGTCACCAGTTCCGAGGCAAAATGGTGCCCGATCCTGAACGGCACATTCGCCTCGCGCTGCAACGTGTCCGCCAGCTCGGTCGTCGTCGAATAATCCGCCTCCACCTCCGCCAGCGCCCGCGGCGCATCGATCGCCAGGCTGTCCAGCACCGAGGTCAACCCCGCCAGCGTCCGCTCCATCACCTCCAGCGCCGTCTCCACATGCATCCGCTTGTAGTCGCCCATCCCCGGATTGAGGTTATGCGCCGCCATCACCACCGCCTGCGCCGCCGACACCGCATCGCTCGCCATCCCCCGCACGTTCTGGATGCCATACGGGTTGCGCTTCTGCGGCATGATCGACGACGGCCCGGTCAGATCGCCCTCCCGCAGCATGATCCACGGCGAGGTCTGGTGATATTGCGTGTGCATATCCTGCATCATCGCGCCGACGCTGATCGCCAGCGTCTGCACCACCCCCGCGAGTTCCACCCCCACATCCAGCGGCGAGGTCTGCCCGGCATCGTACGAATTCTCCACCGGCGCATCGAACCCCAGCAGATCGGCCAGCATCCCCCGATCCACCGGAAAGCTTGACGTCCCCAGCGCCGCCGAGCCCAGCGGACACAGATTCAGCCGCGCATACGCCTCGCGCAGCCGCGCCAGGTCCCGCTCATACGCCGCCGCGAACGCCAGCAGATAATGCCCATACGTGGTCGGCTGCGCCTGCACCCCGTTGGTATAGGCCGGCACGATCGTAGCCATGTTTTCCCCGGCGATCCGCAGCACGCTCGCGCGCACCACGTTCAACCGCGCCGCCAGGTCCAGCAGCCGGTCCCGCTGCATCGCGCGATGAAAGGTCGGGTTGATATCCTGCCGCGATCGCCCCGAATGCATCCGCGTCGCCTCCGGCCCGGCAATCGCGATGATCAGCGGCTCATGCAGCAGGTAATCCGCGGGCCTTGCCGCCCCCGGTTTCTCCGCATCGGCGATCACCTGCGCCACCGCCTTCGCGATCACCGCCCCCAGCACCGGCGGCACGATCCCGGTCTTCACCGTCATCACCGTCGAGGCCTTGTTGATCTCCCCCGTCCAGTAGAACGCGTCGCGATTGCGCGTCAGCCCCCGATCCGCCGCCAGCGCCGATCCCGCCACCACACACGCCATCGCTGCCCCCAGCACCGCGCGCATCAGCCGGCGCCCAACGCCGTCAGCAACCGATCCACATCGGCCGCGTCGTTATAGACATGCGGCGAAACCCGCAGAAACCCGCCGCGCTCGGCGACATAGATCCCCTGCGCCGCCAGCCGGTCCAGCAGCCCCGCTGGAATCCCGCCGGCAAACCGCAGCCCCACCGCATGCGGCACCCGGTTCGCCGCCGTCCCGATGCCCAACCCCGCCGCCCCGGCCGCAATCCGGTCCGTCAGCATCCGGCACCGCGCCGCAATCGCTGTCACGCCCCAGCCCGAAACCAGCTCCAGCCCCGCTTCGGCGATCGGGAGCAAAATCAGATTGTTCCGTTCCCCCAGATCGTACCGCCGCGCGCCGGGCATGAACGCGCCCTTCACCCGGCTGTTCTCATGCTGCTCCAGCGGCACCCCATCCTGCCGCCACGGCGCCAC
The DNA here is from genome assembly GCA_903881515.1 of uncultured Rhodospirillales bacterium. Lineage (GTDB taxonomy): Bacteria > Pseudomonadota > Alphaproteobacteria > Acetobacterales > Acetobacteraceae > CAIRTN01. Next base: position 25,190 of record CAIRTN010000231.1, read on the forward strand.
ATACAGAAACCCGAACGAATACGGCCCCAGAATCCACTTATACGTCGGAAACGCCATGAAATCCGGCCGCAACCGCCCGACATCCAGGTCCAGCACCCCCACCCCCTGCGTCGCATCGATCACCAGCGCAGCACCAACCTCCCGCAACACCGGCGCGATCAGGTCCAGATCCACCACCGACCCATCCGTCCAATGCGACGGGCTCAGCGCCGCCACCGCAACCGGCCCCGCCCCCTCCCGCCGCACCGCCGCGATAATCGCCGCCGCCCAGTCGTCATCCCCCGGCCGCGCGATCTCCTCCACCACGGCCCCGGCCCATGTCGCCCGCTCCCGCCACGGCAACACCTGCGACGGATGCTCCCCCGCCAGCACCAATATCCGCGACCCCGCCGCCACCGGCACATTCAGCGCCGCCGTCGAAACCCCGTAACTCGTCGCCCCCGTCAGCGCGATGTCATCCGCCGCCGCCCCGATCAACCCCGCCACCAGCCCGCGCACCCGCTCGGTCCGCACCAGCCCCTCGTTGCGATCGATCGCCCAGGGCTGCACCTTGGCAAAAACCCCGGCCTCCCCGGCGAGCCGCCCCGCCTTCGGAATCGGGCTCATCGCCGCCGCGTTCAGATAGGTCACCCCCGCAGGGATATCGAACATCGCCCTCTGGCAGGACAGCGCGCTCATGCCGGCATGTTCCAACCCAGCTCCGGTTCAAGTGGAAAAATCGGCCGCCGCACATTCCTGAACGTCAGTTGCGCATAATCCGAAGTACACACCCCCACCCCGGCACACTCCACGATCTCCTTCGCCAACTGCCCCAGATCCGCCCGCCAATGCACCCGGCTCTTGATCGCGACGTATTTCTTCTTGCTCGCATCAATGCCCAGCACCGGCAGCAACGGCATCGGCAGCTTCGCCCCCACATCGAGGCTCACCTCCGCCCCAACCCCCGCCGCCACGCACGCCTCCACCGCCTCGGGGTCGTAAATCCCGAAGAACACCACATCCTCCAGCCCCTGCCGCAAAATCTCCGCCAACACCTCGGTGGTATCCATCGTCCCGCCCGAGGCGCAGTTGTCATAATGGTCCAGCAAAAACACCGGCCCATCCACAACCGCGTTCTTCGCCCGCGCCACGCTCTCTTCCAGCGGCGCAATCGCAAACATGAACTCCCGCCGCGCCTTCCAGGCAAACCCGATCAACTCGTCCACCATCACTTGCGCGTCCGCCGCATCGCCATCCGTCACCACCACCGCCGACAGCCCCGCCATCGACACATCGGCATGCGGAAACCCCACAAACAAACTCGCCGCCAACGCCCGCCCCGAGGCTTCCCACCCCGCGCACATCGCCTGCAGATCCTTGTTCGGGAACATATGAGTCCCCTGCGCCATCACATGCGGCAACATCGGCGCCGACCCCCACGCGCTCACCGGCCGCACCTCGCCGCGCATCGCCCGCAACAACACCCGCCCCGCCCGCTCCGCCGTCTGCCGCATATCGACATGCGGATAGGTGTGATACCCCGCCACCACAGTCGCCAGCCGCACCATGTCGTCGAACACATTGGCATGCATGTCATACGCCACCGCCACCGGCGTCACCGCATCGATCGCCCGCACCCGCCGCAGCAACTCCCCCTCGCCATCCTCGAACCCCTCCGCCGCCATCGCCCCGTGCAGGTCGAGCATGATCCCATCGAACCCGCCCTTGCGCACCTCGTCGCAGATCAGCGAACAGAACGTCTCAAACGCCCCCGCATCCACCCGCCCGCTCGGCGGCGCCGACGCACACACCGGCACCACCACCTCCGCCCCAGCCTCCGCCGCGACGTTGAGAAACCCGCCCATGCACGTCCCGGTATTGCGGTAATACTCAATCGCCGCCTGCCCCTTCAGCAGCGTCACCCCATCCCGGCAAAACCGCGCCAGCTTCGTCGGCACCGGCGAAAACGTGTTGGTCTCGTGGGACATAGTGGCGAGCAGCAATCGCATGGCGTCGGACTCCCTGGGTTACCCGGAGCATGCGAAGCGAAGCCAAGGAAGGCAAGGCCAAGGCTCCGCGCCGCAGTAGGGTGGGGTGCCCTTCCGCACCCCACCACCCCTCTACCCCACGCCCGCGAGACGCCGGCACCATCCCGGCCGCCACAACCCATCCGCCACAAGCCAAGCCAAGCCAAGCCAAGCCAAGCCAAGCCAAGCAAGGCCAGGGCTCCGCCCCATAGGCGCGAACTCAAGCATATCTGAGCTGAGCCTCGTGGCATTTTCGTCGTCTCGGGTTTGATCGGAGTCTCTTTCGGAGTTGCTTGAGATAGC
>CAIRTN010000232.1 GCA_903881515.1 uncultured Rhodospirillales bacterium
CAGGGCAATTGTGAGGATATCCAAAAGCTTATGGCGCCTAGCGTTGCCCGTTCGAGGGTCAGACAACTCCGTGAAACAACTCGCAAACCATGCCATCGCACCCTCCTTGCAGAAGAGCCGACAACAGAATCAATCACGTGGCCGCGCCGCAACACATCGGCCAGATTCCTCATGCGATTCCCGTGGTCCCCTTGCGGGTCCAGGGCAGAGAGGCAGTGAATCTTTCTACCGTGGGTTCCATCATTGCGACATTTGCGGTTCAACTGGGCCGGCAATCTTTCTCCGAGGAGACGCAGGATGTCGGAGTTGTTCGAGGATCTGGCTTGCACGCCTGTGGCGGCACGCGCGGCGGGTCGCGGTGCGGCGCGGTGCGGCGCGGCTGCGCGAGGCGGAGCGGCGGCAGACTGAGTTGCGTGCGATCACCCTCGATGAACTGATCGGCCCCGACCATCTGGCCCGCCTGGTGTGGGACATGGTGGGCCGTTTCGACCTCACCCTGCTGCTGGACGCCATCGACGCGCGCGAGGGCCGGCCGGGACACCCCCAGACCGATCCGCGGATCCTGGTCTCGCTCTGGCTCTACGCCACTCTCGACGGCGTCGGCAGCGCCCGCGAACTCGAGCGCCTGTGCGAACAGCACGCCGCCTATCGCTGGCTGTGCGGTGTCGTCTCGGTCAACCACCACACGCTGTCGGATTTCCGCGTCGCGCATACCGCCTGGCTCGACGGCGAACTCGTCCGCAGCATCGCCGCGCTGCTCGCCGCCGGCAGTATCGATCTGCACACGGTGGCGCAGGACGGACTGCGCGTGCGCGCGGCGGCGGGGAAGAGCTCGTTTCGTCGCAAGCCTCGCCTGGAGGAGTTCGCGCGGATCGCGCGCGAGCGGGTGGCGCGGCTGAAGGCGGAGGTTGCGGCCGATCCGAAGGCGGCGCGCACGCGGCGCGAGGCGGCGCAGGCGCGGGCGGCGCAGGAGCGGCTGGACCGCCTTGAGGCCGCCCTTGCGGCGATGCCTCATACCAACCCGCGCAATGCGTGACTCTTCCGCGCATTGCGCGGGTTGGTATCGCGCGCGGGGTTGGCGGGGCGGCCGCGCGCCAAACAAGACTCTGATACCGACCCGCGTTGACCCATTCTTCATGGCTCAACATCAAAGCGGGTTGGTATCAGGCGCAGCAGCGCAAGAAGCAGAACAAGGGCGATCCCGCCGAGGCGCGGGTGTCGAGCACCGATGCGCAGGCGCGGGTGATGAAGCTGCCGGATGGCGGCTTTCGCCCGGCCTTCAACGTGCAGTATTGCGCTGAGACGAAGCTCGGGCTGGTGGTCGGCGTTGGCATTGGCAACTCGGGTGCCGATCAGGACGAACTAGTGCCGATGCATGCCGCGGTGATGGCGGCATATGGCCGGGCGGTGCCGAACTGGCTCGCCGATGGCGGCTACGTCTCGCAGGAGGGGATCGAGCGCCTGAGTGCGCATGGCACCGCGCCGTGCCTGCCGGTGGGGGCGTTGTTGAAACGCGCCAGTCGGGCACTGGATGCGTGGCGGACGCGGATGCAGACCGAGGACGCGAAGGCCCTGTATCGCTGGCGCGCCCGCACCATCGAGTGGGTCAACGCCAGGGTGAGCAATGACGGGTTCTACGTGGTCAATGTCAGGGGGCTGACAAAGGCGCGCGCGCTGGCCTTGTGGCACGCCCTGGCGCACAACCTGCGACGGCTGTCCGCTCTGCGCCTCGCATGGCCGCAGCCGGCGTAAGCAGTCAGCCCCACGGCAGTGCCAGCAGGCATCCGCCCGAAACGCTGCGCGCACGCATCGCTCCGCGGCGAGCTCGGCACGCAAAAAACGCACCAAACCCGCGAAACCGCGGAATTGCTTCACAGCCTCAGAGCCCTGGCCTTGCCTTTCTTGCCTCGCTTGTGTGATTCCACCCCCAACGCAACGTCCAGGAACACGCCATGATCGCCTCCACGCTCGACAGCCGGGTTTTTCGCGACATTTTCACCACGCCGGCCATGCGCAAGGTGTGGTCTGACGAGACCAGGGTGCAGAAGTTCCTCGACATTGAGGCGGCGCTGGCGCGGGTGCAGGCCAGGATGGGGATTATTCCGGCCGAGGCGGCGGAGGAGATCTGCAAGCATTGCGATGCGGCGGATTATGACCTGGATATTCTGAAGGCTGCGACGGAGCGGATTGGCTATCCGGTGTTGCCGGTGGTGCAGCAGATCGTGGCCAAGTGCCGCGATGGGCTGGGCGAGTGGTGCCATTGGGGGGCTACGACGCAGGATATTACCGATACCGCGTGCATTTTGCAGATCCGCGACGCGCTGGAGATTGTCGAGGCGGAGATCCGGGCGATTGCCGCGGCGCTGGCGCGCCACGCCAAGGAGCATCGGGACACGCCGATGGCCGGGCGGTCGAACCTGCAGCAGGCGACGCCGATCACCTTTGGCTACAAGTGCGCGGTGCTGCTGGCGGGGTTTCAGCGGCATCTGGAGCGGCTGAAGGAGTTGCGGCCGCGGGTGCTGGTGGGTGAGTTCGGCGGCGCGACGGGGACGTTGGCGTCGTTGGGCGCGGACGGGCTGAAGGTGCAGGAAGGCTTGATGATCGAGCTGGGGCTGGGGCAGCCGGAGATTGCCTGGCACACCATGCGCGACCGGATTGCCGAGGTTGGGTGTTTCCTGGGGCTGGTGACCGGGACGCTGGGCAAGATCAGCATGGATGTGAAGCTGATGATGCAGACCGAGGTGGAGGAGGTGTTCGAACCGTTCCATGAGGGGCGCGGTTCGTCGTCGACCATGCCGCAGAAGCGCAATCCGATTTCGTCCGCGTATATTCAGGGCTGCGTGTCGATGGTGCGGCAGAATGTCGCGGCGCTGCTGGAGGCGATGGTGGAGGACCATGAGCGGGCCACCGGGACCTGGCAGATCGAGTGGCTGGCGGTGCCGGAGATATTCCTGTTGTCGGCGGGCGCGCTCAATCAGGCGCGGTTTCTGGTGAGCGGGATGCAGGTGAACGTGGCGCGGATGCGGGCCAATCTGGACATCACCGGCGGGCTGACGCAGTCGGAGGCGGTGATGATGGGGCTGGGGCCGGTGCTGGGGCGGCAGCGGGCGCATGACCTGGTGTACGACATCTGCCGCGAGGTGATCGCGGGGCGGGGCACGTTCCTGGACCTGCTGGCGGAGCATCCGGAAATCAGGCCGCATATGGGGCGCCATGTGCTGGCGGGATTCCTCGATCCGGCGAACTATACCGGGCTGTCGGGTGAGATGGTGGACCGGGTGCTGGCGCGGGGGATCTGATGGATCTCGTGCTGCTGAAATCCTGGGTCGGGCGGCAGGAGCGGCTGGACGACACCGTCACCGCCTTCCCCATCGCCGGGCTGGCCGCGACGCTGGACCGTCCGGTTCCCGCCGGCCCGCTGCCGCCGCTCTGGCACTGGCTCTACTTCCTGCCGGTGGTGCCGCAGAGCGAGCTGGGGCCGGACGGGCACGCCAAACGCGGCGGCTTCCTGCCGCCGGTGCCTTTGCCGCGGCGGATGTGGGCCGGCGGCCGCTTCAGCTTCCACGCGCCCCTGCGCACGGGCGACGCGATCAGCCGTACCTCCACCATCGCGGATGTCACGCTGAAATCCGGCCGGGCGGGGGATCTGGTGTTCGTCGTCGTCCGCCATGACATCAGCGGCCCGCAAGGCCTTGCGATCACGGAAGAACACGACATCGTCTACCGCCCCGCCGCCGCCCCCGGCGAAGCCCCGCCCCCGCCCCGCCCCGCGCCCGAGGGGGCAGTCTGGCGCCGCGACATCACCGCTGACGACGTGCTGCTGTTCCGCTACTCCGCGCTGACCTTCAACGGCTACCGCATCCATTACGACCGGCGCTACACCACTGATGTTGCGGGATATCCGGGGCTGGTGGTGCATGGACCGCTGCTGGCGACGCTGCTGCTGGACCTCTTGGGCCGGCAGACGGATGCGCCGATAAAATCGTTCAGCTTCCGTGCCTTGGCGCCGATTTTTGATACCACGCCGTTCGCGGCCTGCGGCATTCCCGGCGAGGACGGCAGGGTTCGGCTTTGGGCGCAGCATCAAAGCGGGGCACTGGCGATGGAGGCAGAGGCGGTTCTGGGTTAATCCGCCGCGCGCGCCAACAGGGCCAGCAGGTTCTGGCGCACCGGCTCCGGCGCAGCCTGCTCCAGCGCGGCGGCGAGTTCGCGCATGCGGCGGCGGAGGTCGTAGACTTGATCGAGCAGGGAGAGGATGACCGGCAGGGCGGCTTCGTCGATGTCCATCTCGGTGCGCAGTTCGAGGATGAGTTGGACGCGGGCGATGTCGATTTCGCGGAACACGGGTTCGCCGGCGACGTGATCGGGGCGGACCCAGTTTTGGGCGATCCAGTGTTCGAGGTCATTGCGGGACAAGCCGTCGAGCCGGGCGAGCAGGATGTCGATGCTGTTCATGGTTCCTGCTCCATCGCCTGTCGCGGGTTGAGCGGGTGTTCGGGTTTCCAGTCGCGCAGGAAGGCGTCGAGCGCGGCGTCGGGCGGGCCGAGGACGACGTGCAGGGTGGCCAGCAGGTCGCCGGCGCCGTGGCCGCCGTGGGCGGGGACGCCGCGGCCGCGCAGGCGCAGGATGGTGCCGCTGTCGGAATGCGGCGGGATACGCATGCGCACGGTGCCGGCGGGGGTGGGGATATCGACGGGGCCGCCGAGGACGGCTTCGGCGAGGGTGACCGGCAGGGTAAGGCGGATTTCGGCGCCTTCGCGGGTGTAGAAGGCGTGCGGGGCGAGGTGGATTTCGATCAGCGCGTCGCCGGGGGGGCCGCCCTTCCAGCCCTCGCCGCCTTTGCCGCGCAGGCGCAGGACCTGGCCGTCTTCGGTGCCGGGCGGGATTTTGACGTCGAGGCTTTGGCCGTCGGGCAGGGTCAGGCGGCGTGTGGCGCCGTTGACGCCGTCGAGGAAGGCGGTGGTGAGGGTGTAGCGGGCGTCCTGGCCGCGCGCGGGGCCGGCGTTGCCGGGGCGCCTGCCCTCGCCGAACATCGAGCCGAAGACGTCGTTGAGGTCATCGTGGCTCCAGCCGCCTTGTTGCGCGCCGTCCTGGGCGTAGCGGCGGCCGGTTTCGCTATCGGCGTAGTCGCGGTAGCTCGGTTTGGGGGCGCGTTCGTGGCCGGCGGCGTCGATCTCGCCGCGGTCGAACTTGCCGCGGGTTTCAGGGTCGGACAGGACGTCGTTGGCGGCGGAGACGGTTTTGAAATGCTCTTCGGCCTTGGTGTTGCCGGGGTTGAGGTCTGGGTGATGCTGTTTGGCGAGCTTGAGATAGGCGCGGCGGATCTGCGCCTGGGTGGCGTCGCGTGCAACGCCGAGGGTCTTGTAGGGATCGTCCACGGGGCAGCCTTGCGATGCGGATGCGGATCATAGCGAGGCTGCGGCCGGGTGCCGCAGGGTCGGAAACTACGCATGGGGGGCCGGCGGAACGGGGCTGGACCTGTGGCCCAGCCCCGGCGGTCACCAGCCGTAGCCGGGCCAGCCGTAATGGGTGTGCAGGCGGCGCTCGTAGGCTTCGTCGATTTCGGCCAACGGGTCCCAGGCGGGGCTGGCCTTTACCTGCGCGCAGGTGACGTTGACGCCGACCTTGCCGGCGGACCAGTCGATCTCGCTCACCGCATAGGGCGAGATCAGCACGTGCTGGCCGAACCACCAGTTGCTGGTGTCAACGATGAGGTAGCGGATGGTGAGGCTGTTGCTGTCCATCAGCAGGTTCTCGACATGGCCGATATCACCGTCGGTGGCGTGGATGTCGTAGCCGGTGACGGTATCGGCGCTGCGCAGATGCGGGTCGCCGGCGTTCATCGCGATGCCGGCCAGTTCGCGTTCCTCGGCCAGCGATCCGCCGAAATAGGGTGCGCCGGCCATTGGCGCGCCCATCGCGCCCATGCCGATATAGCTGTCGCTGCCCCAGGAGCGATCCCAGCCGTAGTAGTTGTAGAGCGTGTCCTCCATCTGCCGCGAGACCGGCAGGTCCTGTGCGACGTCGGGGCTGTCTTCCACCTGTTTCTTGGTGAGGTGCACGGGCAATACTTCGCGCTTCCAGTCGACCTGACCGAGGGCGGTGGGGTGGATCAGCACCTGGCGGCCGGGCAGCCAGTCGCCGGTATCGACCACCAGCCAGCGCATTTTCCAGGTGGTGTCGTCGAACAGGACGTCGCTGACAGTGCCGATATGACCGTCCTTGGCCGCGATGGCGTAGCCCTTGAGGGCCGATATGACCAACAGCATGGCATGATCCTTTCTGCGTGGGGCCGTTTCTCAACGGCAGGCGGCAGATTACGGCCCGGCGGCGGCGCTCTGGCAGGATCGGAACATACCCAGCCGGCTCAGCCGGCGATGCGGCCGTCCACCAGGTCGATGATGCGGTCGCAGCGTTTGGCCAGATCGAGGTTGTGGGTGACGATCAGGAAGCTGGTGTGGCTTTCGCGGTTCACTTCGCGCATCAGGTCGAACACGCTGTCGGCGGATTTGCTGTCGAGGTTGCCGGTGGGTTCGTCGGCCAGGATCAGGTCGGGATTCATCGCCAGGGCGCGGGCGATGGCGACGCGCTGCTGCTGGCCGCCCGACATGTTGGTGGCCATGTTGTTGGCCACTTTCTCCAGTCCGACACGGGTCATCAGATCAAGCGCGCGTTGCCGGATCGCGGGGCTGGGGAAGCCGCGGTCCAGCAGCAGCGGCATCATGACGTTTTCCAGCGCGGTGAAGGCCGAGATCAGATGGTGGTCCTGGAACACGAAGCCGATGGTGTGGCCGCGCAGGCGGGTGATCTCGGTGTCGTCGAGCAGGTCGGTTTCCTCGCCCTTGATGGTCATCCTGCCGGAGGTAGGGCGGTCGAGCAGGCCGACGATGTTGAGCAGCGTGCTTTTGCCGGAACCGGAGGGGCCCATCAGGGCGAGGAACTCGCCTTTTTCCAGCCGCAGGTCGACGTCGTGCAGCACTTCGGTCTCGGAGGGTTCGCCTTGGTTGTAGACCTTGCAGACCTTCTCCAGCCGCAGCACTTCCTCAGCCACGGATTGCCACCACGGGGTCGAGCTGGGCGGCCCGCAGAGCCGGGGCCATCGCGGCGAGCAGGCCGGTCAGCGTCGCCAGAACGGCGGTGGTGACGAACAGCTGGCGCTCCAGGATCAGCGGGAACAGCTCGGTGCCGTCGGCCTGCAGCACCATCGAATGCCAGTAGACCAGCCCCCCTGCCCCCAGCGCTGCGCCAACCAGGGAGCCGGCGAAGCCGAGCAGCCCGCCCTGGATCAGGAAAATGCGCAGGATCTGCCCGCGCGAGGCGCCCATCGCGCGCAGGATGCCGATATCCTTCGAGCGCTGGATCACCGAGACCACCAGCACGGCGGCAATGCCGAATGCGACGGACAGGCCGACGAAGGCGCGGATCAGCGTGTTGGAGGTCTGCTGTGCCTGCACCGCGGTGAAGAATTGCGCGTTGGTCTTGATCCAGCTATCGGCCTGCACCCGGTTCGCCGCCTGAATCTGCTGTGCCAGCACCTCGGCGGCATAGATGTCGTTGACCGTTATCTCGATCGTCGAAACCCCGCCGACATTACCCAGCAGCGACTGTGCCGTGCGCAGCGCGACGTAGGTGTTGCGCTCGTTGGCACCTTTGTTGCCGAGGTCGAACAGGCCGGTGATGGTCAGTACCACCGAGGCGCCGGACGCGGCCTGGATGTTCAGCTTGTCGCCCAAAGTGGCGCCGAGATCCTTGGCAAGCTCGGTGCCGATCAGGATATCGGTGCTGCTCAGCCGCGCTTCGCCCGACACGATGTAGTCGGGGATCCGCACGATGCGAAAATACGTCACCGGCTCGACGCCGGAAACCGAGATCGCCCGGTTGGCATCGCCGCGCACCGCCAGCGCCGAGCCTGACATCGTCGGCGAGACGCCGGTGACCTCAGGCATGGCCAGCATGCGGTCGCGGATTTTCGGCCATTGGTCGATAGAAACCACGCGCTGGCTGGGGCGCTGGATCGATGCGCTTTCGATCACCCCCGGGCCAAAGCGCAACGGACGGGCGACCTGATCGGGCGGCAGCAATTGGATCTGCGCCTGCGAGGTCAGCACGCGCTTGAGGAAATTCGCCTGCAACCCCGTCAACAGCGCCGACATGAACACGATCACACCAACGCCGATCGCGATGCCGGTAATGATGAACATGGTCTGCATATGGCCCTCGCGCAGGAACCGTACGGCGGCGACCCATTCGAACGGAAGCACGCGGTTCATGGCGTGGACGGCCTGACGCGGTCACCATCCGCCACGCCGGCGATGGCGGGGATGACGTATTCGCCCTCGGCAATCCCATCAAGAATCTCGAACTGTGTGGTGCCCTGCAAGCCCAGGCGGACCGGCAGCCGGGTGGCGCGGCGGTTGCGAATGGCAAGCACCCAAGGCTTTGGCGACAGCGCGTCGCGTACGGCGCGGACCGGCAGGACTAGCGTGGCGTTGCTGCGCGCCACCTCGATGTCGACCGAGACGGTCATGTCCTGACGCAGATAGTCTGGCGGGTCGGCCACCGTGAGCTTGACCTGGACCGAGGCACGCGTGATGTCGACGGCCGGGTTGATATACGACACCACGGCATTCATCCGCTTGTCGGCATAGGCGTCAGCCGATGCCACGGCCTTCTGCCCCAGCGCGAGCTTGCTGAGATTGCGCTCGTCGATCTGCAGCACGAGTTGGGTATCGCCGGCGGGCGCCAGCACCAGCAGCACCTTGCCGGCCTGCACCACACTGCCCTGTTCAACCGACCGGGTGATCAGAACGCCGTCGCGCGGCGCGGCGATGCTGGCGTAACCCAGGCGTGCATTGGCCGTGTCCAGGCTGGCACCGGCCTGATTGAGCTGGGTCTGCGCCATCACATAGTCGCTGCCGCCGGGACTGGCGGTGAATACCTGCAACTCGGCGGTACGGACCTGGGTGCGGGCGATGTCGAGATCCTTGCGCGCGGCATCGAGCGCGACCTTCGTCCCAGCCCCGGTGCGCGACAGTTCGGCGGCCCGGTCAAAGCTCTGCTGGGCGTTGAGCCACGTCGCCTTCGCCTCGGAAAGCGTGGCGCGCGCCGATGGTAGGGTGAGTTCCTCCAACTGGCGGATCCGTGCCTCGGCCTGGGCGGCCACACCCTGGGCCTGGGCCACGGCGGCCTGCAATTCGCCCGCCTCGAGCGCGATCAGTTCCTGGCCTTTGGTCACACGCTGACCTTCATTCACCAGCACCGATTTCACCGTGCCTGTGATCTGACTGCCGATATCGACGCGAAATGGCGTCTCGACATGCCCGCTGACCACAACGGTCTCGATCAGATCGCCGCGCGCGACGCGATCGGTGGGCACGCTGACGCCGTTGAAGTATCGCGCGCCCTGCCAACTCGCCAGAACCAGCACCACCAGGGTGCACAATACGGTCCATTTACGCGCCCAGGCTGTGATGCCCAAGCCACTGATCATCGTGCGGCGCGCCCGCGGTGGCGCCGGTGTCGTTTCGGTCATTCGGTCAGGCCTTCCTGCCGGCGCGCATGCACGTTGCTTCGCCGACGGCTGACTATCCCACTCCCGGCCAAGTCCGCGCAAGCACCGGCAACTACCCAGGCCGGCAGCGCAGCCTCAGTGTCCGGCGAGCGCCCCGATCGGGCCAATATACTTGTAGACGCCGTCCTCCTCGGCATCGGAGTACAGCCAGGGCAGCCCATGCATCAGGTAGAAGCTACGGCAAGCCTGGCAATTCGGCAGGTAAATCGCCTGCCCCAGCTTGAAGGCGATGAAGCGGTCGGCGTTCTTCACCCCGGGGTTCTTCGGGCTGGCGAAGTCGTCCTGGCAGCCGTGCTGCAACTTGGCTTTCAGGATCTTGTTCATCTCGCGCAGCAGCAGAATCGCGCGGCCGGTATAAGCGCCGGTCTTGGCGCCGGTGGCCACGCCATCCCAGGTGGCGGCGCCGACGACGATCTTGCGCAGACCGTTGCCGACGCGCTCCCAGATGCTCATCATGTCGTAGTCCGACCCCGCTTGCTTGCCGTTGCGGTGGACGATGCCATCAGCGCCGGATTTCACGTCGTACCAGGCGCCAGGCTTGCCGGGCAGATGGCCCTGATAAGCGAAGGCGGCCTGCTTGGGTGCGCGGATGATGATCACCAGGCCAACACCAGCGGTGTAGCGGCTGAGGAAATCGACATCGAACGGGTGCATGCCGGCATCCATCGCAATCAGGATGGTCTGCTGCGAGGCGCCGCCGCTGACCGCGCCGGCTATCTGGGTCTGCAGGTCCCGGAAATAGCTGCCCTGGAAGAGCGGCGCTTCAAATCCGGCGGGGACGATGGGCATGACTGCCTCCTGCTGTCGCGCGGCCTATTATAGCGTGCAAGTCTGAGCCGTGGCGACACGATCCTGTGACTGGAGGGAAGGCAAGGCCAGGGGCTTTGGAAACCCATTCCTTTGTGCGGTTTCGCTCGGCATTGGGCGTCGAGCGGCGGAGCCGTCAGGACTCTTCGGGATTCGCCACCACACATATGTGGGTGCCTATGCGAAGGCATGTGGGGTGCAGGGGACTGAGTCCCCTCCCGGGTCCAGGGCCGAGCCCTGGCCTTGCCTTCCCTCTGAAACTCAGGCGCCGCGATCTTCGCCGCCGAGGCCCAGCTGTTTCAGCTTGCGGTGCAACGCGCTGCGCTCCATGCCGATGAAGCTCGCGGTGCGGCTGATATTGCCGCCGAAACGCAGCAACTGGGCCTGGAGGTACTGGGTCTCGAACAGGTCGCGCGCCTCGCGCAACGGCAGGGTCATGATGTCGGCCGAAGGGTCGGAGTTGAACACCGCCGGAGCGGCCGCGCCGATTTCGGGCGGCAGCATGTCGGCGCGGATCGCGTCGGCGTGGCCACCGGGGGCCATAATCAGCAGCCAGTCCATCAGGTTGCGCAACTGGCGCACATTGCCGGGCCAGTCATAGGCCTGCAGCGCGGTGATCGCGTCGGTCGACAGTTCGCGCGGGGCCATGCCGGCGGTCTCGGCGGAGCGGAGCAGGAACTGCCGCGCGAGGGCGGGGATATCCTCGCGGCGCTCACGCAAGGCGGGCATCCGCAGCGGCACGACGGCGAGGCGGTAGAACAGATCCTCACGAAAGCGGCCGGCGCCGATCTCGGCCTGCAGGTCCTTGTTGGTGGTGGAAAGCACGCGGACATCGACTTTGACCCGCGCGGACCCGCCGATGCGTTCGAACGCCTGTTCCTGCAAGGCGCGGACGATCTTGCCCTGGGTTTCCAGCGGCATGTCGGAGACTTCGTCAAGCAGCAGGGTGCCGCCATGCGCCCGCTCCAGCACGCCGGCGCGGCGCGGCTGGGCGTTGCTGTCGGCGCCCTGTTCGACGCCGAACAGCTCCTCCTCGAAGCGTGAGGGGTTCAGCGTGGCGCAGTTCAGGCCGACGAAGGGGCCTGACGCACGCCGCGAGCGGGCGTGGATCATCCGGGCAGCGACTTCCTTGCCGCTGCCGGCGGCGCCCGAGATCAGCACCCGTGAGCCGGTGGGGGCGACGCGGTCGATGGCGTTGCGCAGCAGGGCGATGGCGGCGCTGTCGCCGGTGAGTTCCGCGTCAGCGCCGGCGCGCAGGCGCAGTTCGGCGTTTTCGCGCGCCAGCTTGGCGGCTTCCAGCGCGCGGCGGGTGATCAGCAGCAGGCGGTCGGACTGAAACGGCTTTTCGAGAAAGTCGTACGCGCCGTGCTGGATGGCGGTGACTGCGGTTTCAATGTTGCCGTGTCCGGAGATCATCACCACCGGCACCTGCGGCTCCTCGGCCTGCAAGGCGGCGAGGATGCCCAGGCCGTCGAGCGAAGAGCCCTGCAACCAGACATCGAGGATCACCAATGCCGGGCGGCGGGCGCGGAAGGCGGCGATCGCCTCGTCGGCATTGGCGGCCTGACGGGTCTCGTAGCCCTCGTCGGACAGGATACCATCCACCAGCATGCGGATGTCGGGTTCGTCGTCGACGATCAGGATTTCCTGGGCCATGCCTAGACGATGCCCTTGCGCGGCCAGATCAGCGAGACCTCGGCGCCGCCGCCGGGCCAGGCGTCGGTGGCAATGCGGTCGGCAAGCACGATGCGCCCGCCATGGTCTTCCATGATCTTCTTCACGATCGCCAATCCCAGCCCGGTGCCCTTCGGCTTGTGCGTCACATAGGGTTCGGTGAGCCGCGCGCGGTCGGCGTTCGGCAGCCCGATCCCGTCATCGGCGATGGAGATGCGCACATCTTCGGAGTCGGTTGCCACCGTCATGGCGATTCGTCCGCCCGGCCCGCGCATGCGCAGTCCGTCGACCGCATTCTGCAGCAGGTTGGTCAGCGCCTGCCCGATCAGCCGGCGGTCGCAGGCCGCCTGCGGACCGGAGGCGGGGATATCGACTACCCAGTCGATATCGGAATGCGCGGTTTTTTGCAGAATCAGCGCCTCGCGGGCGATGCGCCCGGCATCCTCGAGGCGGATCACCGGCTGCGGCATGCGGGCGAAGTCAGAGAATTCGGAGACCATGCGGCCGATATCGCCGACGCTGCGCACGATGGTGTCGGCGCACTGGATGAAGGTTTCCGGGTCCGACGTGATTTCGCGGGCGAAGCGGCGTTTCAGCCGTTCGGCGGAAAGCTGGATCGGGGTCAGCGGGTTCTTGATCTCGTGGGCGATGCGCCGGGCGACGTCGGCCCAGGCGGCCTGACGCTGGGCGGATTGCAGGGCGGTGATATCGTCGAAGGTGGCGACGAAATGGAACTCCGGGGCGCGCGGCGCGTCTTCGGCGTCCTCCGGCGGCTGACCGCGGTCGGCACCGACGCGCAGCAGCAGGGTGCGGCGATTGCTCGGCGGACCGATCTGCACCTCGGCGGTATGGGCGCGGCCCGGGTTCTGCCGGGCCTGTTCCAGCAACGGGGCAAATTGCGGCACGATCTCCGCCAGCGGCCTGCCGATGGCGCCAAGCAGGTCGATGCCCAGCAGATCGGCCGCGGCGCGGTTGGGCAATTCGATCCGCCCGGCCTCGTCCAGGCCGATCACCCCGGCGGAAACGCCGGCCAGCACCGCTTCGGTAAAGCGGCGGCGTTCGTCAATCTGGCTGTAGGCGCCCATCAGTTCCTGACGCTGGGCGCCCAACTGACCGGTCATCCGGTTGAAGGCGCGGGCGAGGCCGGCGATCTCGTCCTCGGCATCGGGCTCGTGCACCCGCACGCTGAGGTCGCCGGCGCGCACCCGCTCGGTTGCGGTGATCAGCCCGCCGACCGGCCGCGCGATGCGGGTGGCCATCGCCAGGCCGATCAGGATCGCGGCGGCCAGCACCAGCAGGGCGACGACGACGAAGATCATCGCGAAAGTGACCTGCAGACCGGTACGGCTGGCGGCGAGCCGGTCGTAATCGGCCACCGCCTGACCGGCGCGGGTGAGATGGGCGAGGATTTCCGGATCGATCGGCCGGGCGATCGCCAGCATCAGCGCGGGGGTGGCGTCCAGCGCGACGACAGCGCGCACGCGGGTCTGGTCCTCAGTGCCGAGCACGGCGACATCGCCCTGCCGCGCGACATCGACCGCCCAGGCCGGCGGGGTGGCGTTGTCGGCGATCGTGGTCATCCCCGCGGTGGCGACGATCTGGCCGGTGACCGGCTCGAAGATCACCGCATCGGTCAGGCCGCGCAACGCGGTCTGGGTGGCGAGGAAGTCGGCGAAGGCGTTGGGGTCGGTCGACAGCATGCGGCCAGCGCGGGACAGGTCGTTGGCCATTCCCAGCGCGTCGGCACGGATATTGTTGCGGTGCTCGTTGGCGTAGCCCTGGGCCACCAGCAGGCTCTCATGCAGGGCGTCCTGCACCGGCTCGCTGAACCAGGCCTGGATGCCGATGGAGAAGAACGCGGTGGAAAACGCGCCGACCATGATGGTGGGCGTGACCGCGACGACGCCGAACAGCAGCACGAGCCGCACATGAAGCCGCGCGCCGGCGGCACCGCGCCGGCGTTCCATCCACATCCGGGTCAGCCGCGCCGCCACCACGGTGCCGAGCAGCAGCAGCACCGACAGATTGGCGATCACCAGCGCCGCGGACTGGCGCGGGCCGGGCACACCACGGGTGAGCTGGATGAAGGTCGCGATGCCCAATCCAAGGGCCGCGAAGGCCAGCACGAAGGTCGCGCCGGGGCTGACGAGGATGCCGCCGGTGCGGGTAACCAGCCGGCGCAGACGGCTGGCGACGGGCGTTGCAGGTTGCGGCATCGTCTTCACCGAGGCAGCCGGTTTGGCAACGCCTGCGCCTTAGCCGATGCCACGGATCACGGGAATTTCCAGATCGCGGATCTTCTTGCGCAACGTGTTGCGGTTCAGCCCCAGCATCGCGGCGGCCTTGATCTGATTGCCGCGGGTGGCCGCGAGCGTCATCTGGATCAGCGGGCGCTCCACCTCGGCCAGCACGCGGTCATAGATATCGGAGGTTGCCAGCCCATCGCGATGGGCAGCGAGGAACTGGCGGATATGGCGTTCCACCGCGCGCGCCAGCGGTTCCGGGCCATTGCTGCCGCCCGCGTCGACGACCGGTTCCTGATCGACCGGACTTTGATCGAAGAACTCAGCCCGCACCGCGCCGGCGCCGATCACCTCGTCCGGACACAAAGCGGCAAGGCGGTTCATCATGTTCTCAAGCTCGCGCACATTGCCCGGCCAGCGATGCGAGGCCATCGCCTCGATTGCGCCCTGATCGAGCGATTTGGACGGCAAGCCGTCAGAGCGGGCGCGTTCGAGAAAATGCCGTGCGAGATCGGGGATGTCCTCCACCCGCTCGCGCAGCGGCGGCAGGCGGATCGGCACCACGTTCAGGCGATAGAACAGATCCTCGCGGAACTGCCCCTGGCGGATCGCCGCGCGCAGGTCGCGATGGGTGGCGGCGATGATGCGCACATTGGCGCGGATCGGCTGGCGCCCGCCGACCGAAGTGAACTCGCCCTCCTGCAGCACGCGCAGCAGGCGGGTCTGCGCCTCGGGCGGCATGTCGCCGATCTCATCGAGGAACAGCGTGCCGCCATGCGCCTGTTCGAAGCGGCCCTGGCTGCGGTTGGTCGCGCCGGTAAATGCGCCGCGCTCATGGCCGAACAGTTCGCTTTCGATCAGTTCGCGCGGGATGGCGGCCATGTTGATGGCGACGAAGGGGCCGGCGCGGCGGCGGCCGTAATCGTGCAGCGCGCGGGCGACCAACTCCTTGCCGGTGCCGCTCTCGCCATTGATCATCACGGTGAGGTCGGCGGTGGTGAGCCGGGCGATGGTGCGATAGATCTCCTGCATCGCCGCCGAGCGGCCGATCAGCGGCAGCCGTTCCTCGCTGTCGCGCGGGGCCTGCGGCGTGTGCGGCGCGGCCTCCGACGGGGCGGCGAGCGCGCGGTCGACGATCGCGAGCAATTCCTTGAGGTCGAAGGGCTTAGGCAAATATTCGAACGCGCCGCGCTGTGTCGCCTTCACCGCCGTCATCAGCGTCGATTGCGCGCTCATCACGATCACCCGTAGATCCGGGCGCACCCGGCGGATGCGCGGGATCAGGTCGAGCCCGTTTTCATCCGGCATCACCACATCGGTGATCACCAGATCCCCCTCGCCTTCCTCAACCCAGCGCCACAGCGTGGCGGCGTTGCCGGTGGTGCGCACCTGGTAACCGGAGCGGCCGAGCGCCTGGGTGAGGACCGTGCGGATGGAACGGTCATCATCGGCAACAAGAATCGTGGGCAATGTCATTTTATTCGCCTTGGGGGGTCACGGCGTCTCGGAAAGCATCGGCAGGAACAGCCGGAACTCGGTACGGCCGGGCCGGCTGTCGACCTCGATCAGGCCGCCATGGTCGGCCACAATCTTGGCGACCAAGGCGAGCCCCAGCCCGCTGCCGGAGGGCTTGGACGACACGAAGGCATCGAACAGGTTGTCCCGGATATCCTCCGGAATGCCGGGGCCGTTGTCGCGCACGGTAACCGCCAGCGGCAGATGCAGGCGCTGGTCGCTGCCGGGCACCGACAGGCGCACGCCATGCTGGAACGAGGTGGTCAGCGTGATCTCGCCAAACGGCGTGTTGCCGAAGGTGAGCGACTCGGCGGCGTTCTTCACCAGGTTCAGCAGCACCTGTACCAGCTGATCGCGATTGCCGTTCACATGTGGCAGCGACGGGTCGTAGTTCTCGGTGATGCGCAGATCAGCGGCAAAGCCGGATTTGGCCAATCTGCGGACATGTTCGAGCACACGATGGATGTTCACCGCGCCGCGATCCACCGGCTTCTCGCCGAACGCTTCCATGCGATCGACCAGGGCGGTGATGCGGTCGGCCTCGTCGCGAATCAGATCGGTGAGTTCGCGATCCTGATCGTTGACCGACGTCTCCAGCAATTGCGCCGCGCCGCGAATCCCGGAAAGCGGGTTTTTCACCTCATGCGCCAGCACCGCCGCCATGCCTGCGACCGAACGGGCGGCGGAGCGGAAGGACATCTGGCGATCGAGCTGCCGGGCAGCGGAAACATCCTGCAAAATCAGCAAGACAGAGCCTGGTTCTCCGGCCAAGGGTGAGCCCTGCACAGTGATACCGTGCTTTTTCAATCGCGGGCTTTCGATGCTAAGATCGTGCTCGGAGATCGTGACCTCGGCCGCGCGGATCTGCCGGATCAGCAGGAAGATCGGATTGTCGTCGGGCACCAGATCGATCAGCCGAAGGTTGGCCAGGCTAGCCGAGGAGATCCCCAGGAACTGCTCGGCCGCGTCATTGGCGAAACGGAAACGGTCCTCGGCATCCAGCACCACCACCGGGATCGGCATCGCGGCGAGGATCGCGGCACTGTCCGGCGGACGCGGCGTATCGCGCCGGCCGACCACGCGCAGAACGCTGCGCTTCATCGCCTCCCTCATGCGGCCTCGGCGTAGGCGGCATCGCTGCCGAAGAAGCTGTCGATCAGGGCGATGACAGCGTCCACCCGGTCAAGCCGGGTGATCGTGGCGCGGTAATCCGCCGCGCCGCGCATGCCGTGCGAGTACCAGGCAAGATGCTTGCGCGCGAGGCGCAGCCCGGGTTCGGTGCCGAAATGAGAGAGCATGTGATGGTAATGCCTTAAAACAATCTGATGCCGCGCCTGTGCGTCTGGGCCGGGCAGCCGTTCGCCGGTGCGCAGAAAATGCGCGACCTGGGTGGGAAACCACGGCCGGCCGTAGCAGCCGCGGCCGATCATCACCCCATCGGCGCCCGAGCGCTGTAATGCCTCGGCCGCCGCGTCCTCGGTGATGATGTCGCCGTTGGCGATGACGGGGATGCGCACGGCCTGCTTCACCTGGGCGATGAAATCCCAGTCGGCCGTGCCGGTGTAGAATTGCTGCCGGGTCCGACCATGCACGGTGACCATGCGGATGCCGCTGTCCTCGGCGATGCGCGCCAGCTTGGGCGCATTCAGGGAGGTGTGATCCCAGCCCATGCGCATCTTCAGCGTCACCGGCACCGGCACGGCGCGCACGGTGGCCTCCAGTATGCGGCCAGCGGCGATCTCGTCGCGCATCAGGGCGGACCCGGCCATCTGCCCGACCGCGACCTTTTTCACCGGGCAGCCGAAATTGATGTCGATGATATCGGCGCCACGACTCACCGCGATGCGCGCGGCCTCGGCCATCGCCGCGGGTTCGCAGCCGGCAAGCTGGATCGAGGCCGGCTTGCCGTCGACTTCCGACATCCGCAGCGTCGCCTGGTTCTCCCGGATCATCGCCCAGGAGGCGATCATCTCGGACACCACCATCCCCGCGCCAAGCTCGCGCGCCAGACGGCGAAACGGCAAATCCGTCACCCCCGACATCGGAGCAACGATGACAGGTGTATGAATAATGACCCCACCACCGAGATCGATTGGAGGCAGGCTGTGCCTGATGCCGGTAATGTTGCCCATCATTTGGGCAATCTAGTCTGCGATTTCGCGCCGCGCAATCGCCAGACGTTGACGAAGGGGGGGTGTCGCGGCGAGGGTGCGGCGCATGACAGACCGTTCCAAGATCGCCGTCGTTCTGGTGGCAGCCGGCACCGGTTCGCGGTTCGGCGCCGCGACCCCAAAACAGTTCCTGCCACTCGCGGGCCAGCCCGTGCTGCGCTGGGCCGCCGAAGCGCTTGCCGGGGTGGACCTGATCCAGCCCGTGGGCGACGCGGAGGCGATCGATACCGCGCTGCGCGGCATGAGTTATCTGCCGCCGGTGCCAGGCGGCGCCAGCCGGCAGGAAAGTGTGCGCGCCGGGCTGGAGGCTCTGGCCCCGCATGCGCCCGATATCGTGCTTGTGCATGATGGCGCGCGCCCGTTTGTGCCGGCCGGAACCGTCGCTTCCCTGGTCGCCGCATTACAGACCCATCCCGGCGCGATCCCGGCGGTGCCGGTGGCCGATACGCTGAAACGCGGCGCCGATGGTCTGATCGGCGCGACGGTGCCGCGCGAGGGGCTGTTCCGGGCGCAAACGCCCCAGGCGTTCCGCTTCGACCTGCTGCTGCACCTGCATCGCGGCGCCACCGACGGCGCCACCGACGATGCCTCGATCCTGGAGGCGGCCGGATATCCGGTGGCGCTGGTGGCCGGGCACGAGGATAATATCAAGCTGACCTACGCGGAGGACCTGGTTCGGATGGCGCGCGTTCTCTCCCCTGCCCTGCTGCCGCGTGTGGGCACCGGCTTCGATGTGCATGTGCTGGAAGCCGGCCGGAAGCTGATCCTGTGCGGGGTCGAGGTGCCGCACGAGAAAGGCCTGTCCGGCCATTCCGACGCCGATGTCGGCATTCACGCGCTGTGCGACGCGATCTACGGCGCGCTGGCCGACGGCGATATCGGCCGGCATTTCCCGCCCACCGACATGAAACACAAGGACCAGGACAGCGCCGACTTCCTGCGCCACGCCGCAGGCCGGGTAGCCGAGCGCGGCGGAATGA
Organism: uncultured Rhodospirillales bacterium; assembly: GCA_903881515.1. GTDB lineage: Bacteria > Pseudomonadota > Alphaproteobacteria > Acetobacterales > Acetobacteraceae > CAIRTN01. The sequence continues at coordinate 18,962 of CAIRTN010000232.1, forward strand.
TCGCCAATGTCGATGTCACCCTGATCTGCGAACGCCCGAAGATCTCGCCGCATGCCGGGGCGATGATGGCAAGGCTGGCCGACCTGCTGGGCATCGAGGTCGGCCGCGTCTCGGTGAAAGCGACGACGACCGAACGGCTGGGCTTCACCGGCCGGATGGAGGGTATCGCAGCCCAGGCTGTCGCGACCGTGCTGGTGCCATGAGCGGCATGCCGCAGGCGGGCGAAGAGACGTTTGCTCTGCTGGCGGCGCAGGAGGACATGGCGCTGGATGCGCTGCTGCATCCCCATGCGCCCACGAACACCCTCGCCAACGCGGTGCGGCTGGATGCCCCGATCGATGCAGAGCGGATGCATCGCGCGGTGAATGCCGCGATCGCTGAAATTGCCGCTTGGCGCCGCCGCTTCCATGTCGTCGGCAACGAAGTTCGGCAGAGCCTGCGCGAACGGCTGGATGTGCCTGTGCCGCTCATCGATCTGTCCGGTGATGCCGACCCCCAGGCGACCGCGCGATCGTATATGGATGAAGCGGCGCGCGAGGTGTTCCCGCTCGAAGCCGACACATTGTTCCGCATCGCGCTGTTGCGGCTGGCTGCCGACCGGCATGTCCTGCTGCTGACCTACTCCCATCTACTTACCGATGGCGCGATCTCGTCGCGCGTCGTTCGCCGAACCGGGGCACATTACGCGGCCGACCGTGTCCGGCCCGAGCCGCTGCCCCCGTCCAAGCCTATCCTGGATGTCCTGGCAGATGAGACGGCGTATCGCGCCTCCTCAGCCGCCGAGACAGATCACGATTACTGGCGCGCAAGATTGGCGGAATTGCCGGTGCCGCTTGTCGATGCCGGACCGCGCGATGGCGTACGGGGCCGGCATGGGCGCGAGGCTGTGCTACGCGATATCGTCCCCGCCCGCGCTCAGGTGGAGCAGGCGGCGGCGCAGCTTGAGGTCGCACCGTTTCGGGTCATCCTGACGCTCGCGACGATAGCGCTGCTGCGGGTGCATGACCGCGACGCCGTAACGGTCGATGTGCATGTGCATAACCGAGACGCAGCAGCGTTGCAGCACTCCGATGCCAATTTGGCCGGTCGGATTCCGTTCCTGGCCGATTTCGCTCCATCGGCAAGCCTGTTGCAGGCGATCAAGCAGGTGGACAGGACGCTGTCGCAAGACCGCGCCCACCGCCGGACACGGCCGCGCGTGCTGCGTGGCTTGCTCGGAACAACCGGGGTCGATGCCAGCGTCAACTACGTGCCCGCGATCTCCCATGTCGATTTCGGCGGCATCGCTGGGTGGTCGGACTTCTATGCCTCAGGTTTCTTCCAGCCATGGAAAATCGATCTGCGCGACAGCCCCGACGGCGATGGCTACTTCGTTCAGGTGTTCTATGACGCCACGCTGATACCGACGGCGCTGGCTAGCGCGGTGAGTAATGCACTGCGCTGCCTGCTGCAGGATTGCGCCCAGGCGCTGGATATTCCGATCGGACAACTGCGCATCCTCGCCCCAGAGCAGGAAGCGATGCTGCTAGAGCAGGCAAACGGGACGGTAATGGCAATGCCCGGGCCAGCCGTGCTGACATCGCTGATCGCAGCTCAGGCCAGCCGATGCCCCGCGGCAGTGGCGGTTCAGGATGCCATCAACTCCCTGAACTATGACGCGTTGATGGCGCGGGTTGTCGATCTCGCAGCTGTGTTGACCGGTGCCGGCGTCGGATCGGGCAAGATCGTTGCCCTGGCCTTGCCTCGCGGTGTCGGGCTCGTCGTTGCGGTGTTGGCGGTGCAGCAGGCTGGTGCGGCGTTCCTGCCGATCGATCCAGAGCACCCTGCGGATCGGATCGCATGGATGCTTGCGGACGCTGCGGCCTGCCTGGCGCTGACCACCCGTGAAATGGCGGGCCATTTGCCAGGCGACATCCCCAAGCTTTACTTCGATTCCGCGCTAGACGGGCCGCGCGGCGTTCCGGTCCCTCCCGGTCCTGACGACCTGGCCTATGTGCTCTACACCTCGGGCTCCACCGGGCGGCCGAAGGCAGTGATGGTGGCGCAGCGCAGCATCGCCAATCTGGCCCTGTGGGGATCAAACCTGCTCGATGCCGACGCGCTGGCGGGGATGCTGTTCTCCACCCCCTTGGTATTCGACGTTTCCATGTTCGAACTCTTCGCTCCATTGGTCGGCGGCGGAAGGGTTCTGGTTGCAGCGAATCTGCTGGCGCTGCCCGGATTCGCGTTGCGCAATGACGTCCGCGTCATCAGCGGTGTGCCGACGATCCTGGAGGCATTGCTTCGCGCGGGGGGCATTCCCGAAGGCGTTCGGGTTGTTGTACCGGCAGGTGAGGCCTTGTCGCGTGACTTGGCGGAACGGCTGTTTGCCGCAAGGCCAGGGCTGCGCCTTGTCAATGCCTATGGGCCGACCGAAGCAACGGTTTATGCGTCCTCGGCCGAGATCCGGCCCGGCGATTCAGGGCCGGTTCCGATCGGGACGGCTCTGCCAAACATGGCGCTCTACGTCCTCGACCGCCACGCCCGGTTGCTGCCACCGGGGGTTGCTGGTGAATTGCATCTGGGAGGCGCGGGGGTCGCAGAGGGATACCTCAACCGGGCGGACCTGACCGCAGAGCGGTTCATCTCCAACCCGTTTGGCGAAGGTCGGCTGTACCGAACGGGCGACCGGGCGGAATGGCGTGATGACAAGCAGGTTGGGTATCTCGGTCGCGCCGATGGACAGGTAAAGCTGCATGGCGTGCGCATCGAGGTGGGCGAGGTCGAAGCCGCGCTACGTGCCCTGCCGAGCGTCGCAGCCGCCGCTGTCGGACTGCATGGTGAGGCCGACGCAAAACGGCTCGTCGCCTGGATTGTGCCTGACGGGCCCGAGCCCACCCAGGAGGCCTTGCGGCTCGAACTCGGGCGCGCGCTGCCATCGGCGATGATACCAACAGCCTTTGTTATGCTATCGGCGCTGCCGGTAACGGTAAGCGGCAAACTCGATCGCGCCGCCCTGCCCGCTCCGACTGCAGCCGCAAGCCGCGTGACACGCCGCGGTCCCACAACCCAGATGCAGCGCGCGCTATTCGATCTCTGGCGCGATGTGATCGACGTGCCTGAGATTCGTAACGGCAATTTCGGTATCGACGACGATTTGTTCGATCTGGGCGGTGACTCGCTGATCGCTGTGCTGCTGTTCGCCGAGATCGAGATCAAGTTGCGCCACGCAAGTGCCGGTCGATGTGATCACCGAGGGGATCACCGTCCGACGGCTGGCGGAATATCTCGGGCGGCGTGACCGCGGACTGGGTGAGAGCCGCGCGCTGAAGCTGCAGCCGAACGGGGTCGGTGCGCCGTTCTTCGGGGTGCATGGCATTGGCGGCAATCCACTCAACTACTATGCGCTGGCACGGGTCATGGGCGCTGACCGTCCGTTCCTGGCGCTGCAAGGCGGTTGGGATGAAGCGGCTGCCGAGGCGGAGAGTATCGAAACCCTCGCGACACGCTATGTCGCAGCCATTCGCCGGGAACATCCCGATGGGCCCTATCTGGTAGGCGGGTACTCGTTTGGTGTGACCATCGCCTTCGAGATCGCGCAGCAATTGGTGCGCTCGGGATGCCAGGTGCGGTGCCTGGTAATGATCGATGCGCCACCCAGCGGCTATCGGGTGCCGCGGACCCGACTACCGTTTGCCGCTTGGCACTTCCTGACCAACTTGCCGGCCTGGGTGCGCGAGGATTTGCTCGTCAATGGAAAAGCAGCGTTTGCGGCAAGTGTACGACGACATCTGCAGCGGATCGGACGAAAACTGCGTGGCAGCACCGCTACAGATATCACCCGCGTGCTCGACCCAAACCGTGTGACGCCGATCGTGCCCCACGGCGTGGTGTAGGAGCGGTGTTCCTGAGCAGCGCTGGCTACACGGTCAGCTCGCCATTGCTGGCATTCTGACGATGGGATCATCGCTCAGCGGAG
>CAIRTN010000233.1 GCA_903881515.1 uncultured Rhodospirillales bacterium
CTGTTCGCGATCGCCGCCGGGGTCGAGGCGGCGATCGCGGCCAGGGGCTGACTATTTCGGCTTCGGCAACTCGATCCCGGCCAGCGCTTCCCAGACGCGGATGACGAAGCTGTCGTCGCGGGCGCCATGGCCGGCGGCGGCGGCGGCGAGGAACAGCTGGTGCGCGGCCGAGGCCATCGGCAGCGGGAAGGTCAAGGCGCGGGCCTGGTCGAGCACGATGCCGAGATCCTTGACGAAGATGTTGACCGCGGAGAGCGGGGTATCGTCGCCGGCCAGGATGTGCGGCACTCGGTTCTGGAACATCCAGGAACTGCCGGCGGAGGTGGAGATTACGTCGAACAGGGTCTGCGGGTCGGCGCCAGCGCGGATGCCGAGAGCCATCGCCTCGGCGGCGGTGGCGATGTGCACGCCGGCGAGCAACTGGTTGACCATTTTCACCGTGCTGCCGACGCCGGCAGCGTCGCCGAGGCGCCAGATCTTGGCGGCGATGGCGTCCAGCACCGGGTCGGCCTTGGCGAAGGCCTCGGCGCTGCCGGAAGCCATCACCGTCATCGTGCCGCCGCGCGCGGCGGTAGCGCCGCCGGAAACCGGGGCGTCGAGCAGCAGCAGACCGCGCTCGGCAAGCGTGGTGGCCAGGCTGCGGGCGTATTCCGGGGCGACGGTGGTGCAGCACAGCACCACGGCGCCTTGTGGCAGTTGGCCGGCACAGCCCTCGGCGCCAAACAGCACCTGTTCGACCTGGGCGGCGTTGACGACGAAGACGATAAGCGCGTCGAGATCGGCGGGCAGGGCGGCCGGGCTGCCGACCGCGGCGCCGCCGGCGGCGATCAGCTCGGCACGCACGGCCTCGCGTAGTTCGCAGCCGGTGACGGTGTGGCCCGCCTTGACCAGGCTGAGGGCGGCGCCCATGCCCATGCTGCCCAACCCGATGACACCGACTTTCATGACGCGCTCTCCCTGTGGAACCGCAAGCCTAGCAGACGTTTGCGTGACTATTGGAATTGCCCCGCTTGGCCGAACCGGCAGAGCGGGATACATCGGGCAACATGAACACTGACCCGACCCTGGTCACCGGCGCCACTGGCTTTGTCGGCTCGGCCGTCGCGCGTGCGCTGGCCGCGAGGGGCCACCGGCTGCGGCTGCTGGCGCGGCGGGGGAGCGACCGGCGCAATCTGGCCGGGCTCGATGCCGAGATCGTCGAGGGTGACCTGACCGATGCGGCCAGCCTGCGCCGCGCGGTGCAGGGCTGTCGCTATGTGCTGCATGTCGCCGCCGATTACCGGATCTGGGTTCCCGACGAAGCAGCGATGCTGGCGGCCAATGTCGAGGGCACACGCAGCATGATGATCGCCTGCCGCGAGGCGGGGGTGGAGCGGGTGGTGTATTGCAGCAGCGTCGCCGCCCTGGGGCTGACCACCGATGGCACGCCGGCCGATGAGACCACGCCGGTGGACGAGGCGAAGATCGCCGGGCTGTACAAGAAATCGAAATATTGGGCCGAGCAGGCGGTGCTGGCGCAGGTGCGCGAGCACGGGCTGGATGCGGTGATCGTCAATCCCGCCGGGCCGGTGGGGCCGCGCGACATCAAGCCGACGCCGACCGGGCGGATGATCGCCGATGCGGCGGCCGGGCGGTTGCCGGCCTATGTCGATACCGGGCTGAACATCGTCCATGTCGATGACGTCGCGATCGGGCATGTGCTGGCGCTGGAGCGCGGGCGGGCAGGTGAGCGGTATATTCTGGGCTCGGAAAATCTGTTGCTGCGCGATCTGCTGGGGCTGGTGGCCGAAGTGGCGGGCAAGCGGCCGCCGCGGATCGGGTTGCCGGTGGGCATGGTCTGGCCGGTCGCCGTGGTATGCGAGGCGCTGGCGCGCGGCTTCGGCATCGAGCCGATGGTGACGCGGGACCATTTGCGGATGGCGCGCAAGAAGATGTTCTTCACCTCGGCCAAGGCGATCACCGAACTGGGCTATGCGCCGCGCCCGGCGCGGGCGGCGGTGGAGGATGCGGTGGCCTGGTTCCGGGCAAAGGGGATGGTGCGATGATCGCCTTCCTGTCGCTGCTGATTTGGGTGGTGCTGCTGTTCTGGCATGGCCGGTTCTGGCAGTCGGAGCCGGAGCTGGCCCCGGCGCTGCCGGCGCGGGCGCCGGATGTGGCGATCGTGGTGCCGGCGCGCGACGAGGCGGGGGTGATCGCGGCGAGCGTTTCGAGCCTGCTGGCGCAGGACTACCCGGGGCGGTTCCGGATCGTGCTGGTGGATGACAACAGCACCGATGGCACCGGCGATATCGCCCGTGCGCTGCCGGGGGGCGAAATTCTCGAGGTGGTCGGCGGCGCGCCGCGGCCGGCGGGCTGGGCGGGCAAGACCTGGGCGATGCAGCAGGGCTTGGCGCAGACGCATGCGGAATACGTGCTGCTGACCGATGCCGACATCACACATGATCCGCGGCATCTGGCGACGCTGGTGGCCAAGGCCGAGGCCTCGGGTGTTGATCTGGTCAGCGAGATGGTGCGGCTGACCTGCGACAGCCCAGCCGAGCAGGCGCTGGTGCCGGCTTTCGTGTATTTCTTCCAGATGCTTTACCCCTTCGCCTGGGTGAATGACCCGTTGAGCGCCACCGCCGGGGCGGCGGGGGGCACGATGCTGATCCGCAGGCGGGCGCTGGGCCGGATCGGCGGGATCGAGGCGATCAGCGGCGCGTTGATCGACGATTGCGCGTTGGCGGCGAAGGTCAAGCGCGGCGGGCGGATCTGGCTGGGGCATTCCGGGCTGGCGCAATCAATCCGGCCCTATCCCGAGGCGGGCGATATCTGGCGGATGGTGACGCGCTCCGCCTATGTGCAGCTGCGTTATTCGCCGCTGCTGCTGCTGGGCACGGTGCTGGGGATGGCGGTGATGTTTGTCGCACCGCCCTGGTACGTGGTGCATGGCAGCGGGCTGGCATGTTGGGCCGGGCTGGCGTGCTGGGTGGGGATGGGCTGGTCGTTTCAGCCGACCTTGACGCGCTATGGCCGAAATTGGGTGTGGGGCGTGGTGCTGCCGGCGATCGCTTTGTTCTACATGGCCGCGACGATCGCGGCGGCGATCGACCATCACACCGGGCGCGGCGTGATCTGGAAAAGCCGTGCCTATCCCGGAGCCGGGTCGTGAGCGGTTCGGTTGAGACCTGGTCCGGCAAGGATCGCGGGGACGAGAATTTCCCCGTCGGCTCAGTGCTGATCGCGCCGCGGCTGCGGCCGCATATCCATGCCTTCTACGCCTTCGCGCGCAACGGCGACGATATCGCCGACAGCCCGGAACTGGCGCCTGAGGAGAAGGTCGCGCGGCTGGATGCGATGGAGGATGTGCTGCTGGGCCGGCGCGAGGACGGCAGCCCGAGTGCGACACGGTTGCGAGCCAGCCTGGCGGCGACAGGGGTAACGCCGGTGCATGGCTGCGAATTGCTGGTGGCGTTTCGCCGCGACGCGACGAAGCAGCGTTACGCGACCTGGGACGAGTTGCTGGATTACTGCCGGTATTCGGCGATGCCGGTGGGGCGTCATGTGCTGGACCTGCACGGCGAGGCGCGGGAGACCTGGGTGCCGTCGGACGCGCTGTGCGCGGTGTTGCAGGTGCTGAACCATCTGCAGGACGGCAGCAAGGATCTCGCCGCGCTGGATCGCTGCTATCTGCCGCGGGACCTGTTGGAACGGTTCGGCGGACGGGTGGAGGATTTGCACGGGGCAGCGGAGACGCCAGGGCTGCGCGGCTGTTTCTCGGTGTTGCTGGACGAGTGCGACCAGATGATCGAGACGGCGGTGTTCCTGCCGCGGCGGACCCGCGATCTGCGGTTGAGGCTGGAAACAGCCGTGATTGTCGGTCTGGCGCGGCGGCTGGCGCGGCGGCTCAGGGCAGGCGATCCGGTGGCGGGGCGGGTGAAGCTGACCAAGACGGATGCGGTGTTCAGCGTGCTTGGCAGCCTGGGGGCGTTGCTGTGAGCGATCGTGCCGAGGTTGAGGCCATCGTGCTGGCGGCGGGAACCAGCTTTTATCGTGGCATGGCCGTGCTGCCGGCGGACCGTCGGGCGGCGATGTACGCGATCTACGCGTTCTGCCGCATCGTCGATGATATCGCCGATGACGATGCGACGCCGCTGGCCGATCGCGAGCCGCTGCTGGATGCCTGGCGGGGGCGGATCGACGGGCTGTATGCCGGACAGGCGCATGACGCGGTCACGCGCGAACTCCGGCAGGCGGTGACGGCGTTCGGGCTGCGGCGGCAGGATTTCATCGACGTGATCGACGGCATGCGGATGGATGCCGAGGCCATCGTGGCGCCGGATCTGGCGACGCTGGATCTTTACTGCGACCGAGTGGCGGCGTCGGTGGGGCGGCTGTCGGTGCGGGCGTTCGGCGACGCCTCGGCGGATGCCGATGAGGTGGCGTTTCATCTCGGCCGCGCGTTGCAGCTGACCAATATCCTGCGCGATATCGCCGAGGATGCGCAGCGGGGCCGGCTGTATCTCCCCGCGCCCTATCTGGCGGACGAGGGAGTGCCGGCGGACCCGGCGGCGGCGGTGCGCCATGCCGGGTTGCCGAAGGTGGCCAAGCGGCTGGCGGCGGACGCGCACGGACATTTCGCGGCCGCCGCGCGGGCGATGCGGCGCTGTGACAAGACGGCGATGCGGCCGGCGCGGCTGATGGGCAATACCTATGCGGCGATTTTGGCCGCAGTTGAGCGGGAGGGCTGGCGCGACCTGACGCGGCGGGTGCGGCTGTCGCCATGGGCAAAGTTGGGTGTGTTGGTGCGGCATTACATCTCATGAGTCAGGCGCATGTCATCGGCGGTGGGTTGGCCGGGCTGGCGGCGGCGCTCTCGCTGACCCAGGCGGGGCGGCAGGTGACCGTCTACGAGGCCGGGCCGGCTTTGGGCGGGCGATGCCGGTCGTATTATGACCGTGGGCTGGAATGCCGGATCGATAACGGCAACCACCTGCTGCTGTCGGGCAACGTGGCGGCGATGGCCTATCTGGAACAGATCGGCGCGACGGCGACGATGGGCGGGCCGGGGGTGTCGATGTTCCCGTTCGTCGATCTCGCCGGCGGCGAGCGCTGGGTGATCCGGCCAAGCCCGGGGCGGGTGCCGCTATGGCTGATGCAGCGCAGCCGGCGGGTGCCGGGGGCGGGACTGGGCGAATATCTGTCGCTGCTGTCGCTGGGCCGGGTGTCGGACGATGCCTCGGTGGCCGATGTGCTGGATGATGGCCGGGCGCTGTACCGGCGGCTGCTGGAGCCGCTGGCGGTCGCGGCGCTGAACACGCCGCCGAGCGCCGCCCTGGCACGGCTGCTGCGTCCGGTGGTGGAGGAAACCCTGATGAAGGGCGGTGCGGCCTGCGTGCCGATGTTCCCACGCCAGGGGCTGTCGGAGAGCATGATCGACCCGGCGGTGACCTGGCTCGCAGCCCGCGGAGCCTCGGTGCAGGCCGGGCGGAGAATCGCTCAGATGGTGATCGCCGATGAGCGGATCGTCGCGCTGGAGGGCCCGGACGGTCCGATCGCAGTCGGCGCGCAGGACGTGGTGGTGATGGCGGTTCCCTCCTGGGTGGCATCCGCCTTGCTGCCGGGGCTGGTGGTGCCGGAGGAATACCAGGCGATCCTGAATGTGCATTTCAAGGTTCCGGCGCACGGCGACGGCGCGGTGCGGCAGGCCGGGTTCCTGGGCGTGATCGGCGGTACGGCGGAGTGGATCTTCCTGAAACCCGGGGTGGTTTCGGTGACTGTCAGCGCGGCAAACCGGCTGATCGACGAGAGCGCCGAGGTGCTGGCGGACCGGGTGTGGCAGGATGTGACGCAGGCACTGAACCTGACGCGGCCGATGCCGCCGGTGCGGGTGGTGAAGGAACGCCGCGCGACCTTCGCGGCGACGGCCGAGCAGGAGGAACGCCGGCCGGGACCGCGCACCGATCTGCGTAACCTCGCTTTGGCCGGGGATTGGACAGCGACCGGCTTGCCCGCGACGATTGAAGGTGCGATCAGGTCCGGTCGCGCCGCCGCCTCGGTTTTCGGCGCCTGATCTCCGGAACCACTGCACTGCCATGCTGAGCGAATCACTGCCCCCACCCGTGCTGGAGTCCGCGATCTCGCGCGGCGCCGAGGCGCTGCTGCGCCAGCAGAAGCCGGATGGCCACTGGGTGTTCGAACTGGAGGCCGACGCGACGATCCCGGCCGAGTTCGTGCTGCTGACGCATTTCCTCGACCGGCCGGACCTGACCCTGGAACGCAAGATCGGCGTCTATCTGCGGGAAATTCAGGGCGTGCATGGCGGCTGGCCGTTGTTCCATGACGGGGCGTTCAACCTGTCGGCCAGCGTGAAGGCCTATTTCGCGCTGAAGATGATCGGCGACGACATCGATGCCCCGCACATGGCGCGCGCCCGCGTCGCGATCCTGGCGGCCGGCGGGGCGGAGCGCAGCAATGTGTTCACCCGGGCGCAGCTGGCACTGTACGGCGAGGTGCCGTGGCGGGCGGTGCCGGTGATGCCGCCGGAGATCATGCTGCTGCCGCGCTGGTTCCCGTTTCACCTCGACAAGGTGTCCTACTGGTCGCGCACCGTGATCGCGCCGCTGCTGATCCTGATGGCGAAGCGGCCGAAAGCGCGCAATCCGCGCAATGTACATGTGCCCGAGTTGTTCCGCACCAAGCCGGACCAGGTCACCGATTGGATCCGCGGTCCCTACCGCTCCGGCTGGGGCCGCGTGTTCAAGGGGCTCGACGACGTGCTGCAGGTCGCACAGCACTGGTTCCCAAAAGGGCTGCGGGAACGTTCGATCCAGGCGGCGGTGGACTTCATCACGCCGCGGCTGAACGGCGAAGACGGGCTGGGCGCGATCTATCCGGCGATGGCCAATGCGGTGATGGCATTCGACACGTTGGGCTATCCGCCGGAGCATCCGCACGCGGCGATCGCCTGGGCCAGCGTGCGCAAGCTGATCGTCGAGACCGAGGATCGGGCGTATTGCCAGCCCTGCCTGTCGCCGGTGTGGGACACCGGGCTGGCGGGCCATGCCGTGGCCGAGGCCGGGCTGGCCAGCGCCGCGCCGGTCGCCGCGGCCAACCAATGGCTGCGCGGCAAGCAGGTGCTGGACGTGGTCGGCGACTGGGCGCGGGCGCGGCCGGATGCGGTGCCGGGCGGCTGGGCGTTTCAGTACGAGAACGCGCATTACCCCGATGTCGATGACACAGCCGTGGTCGGCATGCTGCTGCATCGCGCGCAGGAGGCCGGCAATGGCGATCACGCCGAGGCGATCGCCCGGGCGCGGGACTGGATCCTGGGCATGCAGTGCAAGGATGGCGGCTGGGGCGCGTTCGACGCCGACAACAATCACACTTACCTGAACCACATCCCGTTCGCCGATCACGGCGCGCTGCTCGACCCCTCGACCGCGGATGTGACGGCGCGCTGCGTGTCGTTCCTGGCGCAGATCGGCATGACGGCCGACGCCCCGGCGCTGGCCCGCGCGCTCGCTTGGCTGCGTGCGGAACAGGAGGACTCCGGCGCCTGGTTCGGCCGTTGGGGCACCAACTACATCTACGGCACCTGGTCGGTGCTGTGCGCGCTGAACGCCGCTGGCCTGCCGCATGACGACCCGGCGATCCGCCGCGCGGTGAGCTTCCTGCTGGCGACGCAGCGCGACGATGGCGGCTGGGGCGAGGATAACGAGAGCTATGCCGACGCGCCGCAAGGACAGTATCGGGTGAGCACGCCAAGCCAGACCGGCTGGGCGCTGCTGGGCCTGATGGCGGCCGGCGAGACCGATCATCCTGCGGTGGCCAAGGGCGTCGCGTGGTTGGCTTCGCAACAGGGCGAGGACGGGCGCTGGCAGGAGGCGCCGTATACCGCGGTGGGTTTTCCGCGCGTGTTCTACCTGCGCTACCACGGCTACAAGCAGTTCTTCCCGCTGATGGCGATCGCGCGGTATCGCAACCTGAAGCTGGGCAATGACCGGCGGGTGGCGTGGGGGTTCTGAGCCTCGGCTGGGTCACGGGACTAACCGCTGAGGCGCGGCTGGTGCGCGGGCTGGGCGAGGTCGCGGCCGGCGGCAGCGTGCCGGACGGCGCGGCGGCAGCGGCGGAACGTCTGGTGCGGGCCGGCGCGCGGGGGCTGATCAGCTTCGGTCTGGCCGGCGGGCTTGATCCGGCACTACGGCCGGGGGCGATCGTGGTGCCGCATGAAATTGTCGAGGCGAGCGAACTGTTTACCGCCGACGCGGCGCTTACCGAGTGGCTTGGCGGCGTCAGCCATGAGCGGATGGCGGTGGGACAGGCGGTGATCGCCGATGTGGCCGGCAAGCAGGCGCTGTTCGCGCAGACCGGCGCTGTGGCAGTGGATCTGGAAAGCGGTGCAGTCGCGCGCGTGGCCGGGGCGCATAGGCTGCCGTTCGCCGCGCTGCGCGCGGTGTGCGACCCGGCGGATGCCGACCTGCCACCCGCGGCACTGGCCGCGCTGGATGGCCAGGGGATGATCGGCTTCGGGCGCGTGCTGCGCAGCGTGCTGGCGCATCCCGGGCAGATCGCGGCCCTATTGCGTCTGGCGGGTGACGCGGCGGCGGCGCGGCGGGCGTTGCGTAACCGGCTGGTTTCGCTGCGCGCGAATCCCCTCTAATCTCCCTCCACAACACAGGCGGCGCAGCGCGCCGGGGGAGAAGACATGTCGGTAACACGGTTTGGCTTGGCGGCGCTGCTGGCGTCGTTCGCATGGGGCACGGCTGAGGCCGGCGAGGTGACGTTCTGGACCTGGCGGCAGGAAGACAAGGCGGTCTACACCGACCTGTTCGCCGCCTTCACCAAAGCCAACCCCTCGATCACGGTGAAGTTCGAGGCGTTCCCGAACGAGAACTACAACACCATCGTGACCACCGCGCTCGCCGGCGGCAAGGGCGGCGACGTGCTGCATGCCCGCGCCTATGGCGGGCTCGAGGCGCTGGCCAAGTCCGGCTACTACCTGCCGCTCGACAAGACCAACGTGCCGGAGCTCGACAACCTGCCGGCCGACGCGCTGGCCAGCGAGTCGCTGCGCGCCGACGGTAAGGTCTACGCCGTGTCGCTCGCCGGACAGACGCTGGGGCTGATGGTGAACAAGGATGTGTTCGCCGGCGCCGGGGTGAAAGTGCCCGGAACCTGGGCCGAGCTGCTGGCCGCCTGCACCGCGCTGAAGGCCAAAGGCATCACGCCGATCGCCAACGGCACGGCGACGCCGTGGATGGACGCGATCTTCGGCACCGTGTTCACCAACCCGTTCCTCGGCCCGCAATGGACCGCCGACATGCTGGCCGGCAAAACCAATTTCTCCGACGCCAAGTTCGCCGCGGCCCTGAACAAGCTGACCGAGTTGAAGCCCTGCCTGCCCGACGGTTTCACCGGCGTGGACTACGCAACGTCGCAGACCCTGTTCTCCTCCGGCCGCGCCGCGATCTTCGTCGGCGGCAGCTTCGAGATCGCGCCGTTCCGCCGCGCCAACCCGAAGCTGAACATCGATTTCGTCGCCCCGCCGGCGCCGGAAGCGGGGCAGCCGACCTATGTGTCGCGCTTCTTCGACAGCGGCTTCGCGGTGAACGCCAAATCGGCGAACGCGGCCGACGCGATCAAGCTGGTGCGCTGGCTGGCGACGAAAGACTTCGCCGAACCCGCCGCCGCCAAGCTCGGCAACATCTCCTCGCTGAAGGGCGTGGCGAATGCCGACCCGGTGCTGGCAAACGTGGCGAAGCTGAACGAAACCGCGATGCCCTATACCGGCCTGGTCTACTTCCGCTACGAAAGCCCGACCGGCACCGACCTGTTCCAGGACGGGGTGCAGAAACTGATGGGCGGCACGATGACGGCCCAGCAGGTGGGCGACGCGATGACCCAGGGCATCGCGAAATACTACAAGCCGTTCCAGAAGTAGCATGACGGCACGGTGGCGCCTTTCGCTATGGATCGCCGTGCTGCTGCTGCCGGGGCTGGCGGTGATGACCTTGTTCGTCGCCGCCCCCCTAGTGTCGTCGTTCCGTTACGCGTTCTTCGCGTTTGACGGGCTGTTGCCAGGCCGCTTCGTCGGCCTGGCGAATTTTCAGGACGTGCTGACCGAGGCGCCGTTCGCGGCACAGACCTGGCGCGCGCTGTGGCACAACTGCATCGTGTTTGCGGCCCTGATGGCCACACAGAATGGGCTGGCCTACCTGATCGCCTTCGCCCTGTTGAAAGCGCTGCCGGGGCATCGGGTGCATCAGGTGATCGTGTTCCTGCCGGTGGTGCTGTCGGCGGTGATCGTTGGTTTCCTGTGGAAGCTGTTCCTGCATCCGCTGTTCGGGCTGGTGAACGCGGCCCTGGCGCTGATCGGCATTCACGGCCTGCCCTGGCTCGGCGACGAGCGGACAGCCTTGGGCGCGATCATCTTCACCAACGCCTGGCACTGGGTCGGCTTTCCCGCGCTGATCTTCCTGGCCGGCATGCAGCGCATCTCGAAAGAGACGCTGGAGGCCGCCCGCATCGACGGCGCCAATGACCGGGTGCTGATGACACAGGTGATCTGGCCGCTGGTGGCGCCCTCGGCCACGGTGGTGGTGACGCTGACCTTCATCGGCAGCTTCAACTGGTTCGAGCTGCCTTACGTGATGGCCGGCGCCACCGGCTCGCCCGGCGGGGCGACGGATGTGCTGGGCCTGTATTTCTACCGCACCGCCTTCGGCACCGCCTCCTCCGGGCTTACCGATTTTGGCCACGGCAGCGCGCTGGCGGTGCTGATGTTCCTGTTCATCGCGGTGATTTCCGGCCTGGGGCTCAGGGTGCTGCGTCGGCGGGAGATTGAGGTTTGAGGCTCAGTGAAGGTGTTCTTTTTGTGAACAAAAAGAACCAAAAAAACTTTTTCCAATTTTGGCCTTCGGCCGGCTTTGCCGTCTCCGGCCCGTGCCGGTGGCAGGCAGCGGAAAAGTTTTTTTGCTCCTTTTTTTCCAAAAAAAGGAGTGCTTCCTTCATCTTGGCCTCACTCCCATGAAGGGCGAAGGCGCCAAGAACCTGGCAATCCAGGCACTGCTGCTGCTGAACGCGCTTGTCATGCTCTATCCGCTGAGCGTGATGGTGCTGTCGGCGTTCAAGAGCAACAACGAGATCTTCGCTTCACCCTTCGCGCTGCCGGAAAACTTCGCGCCGGTGAACGTGCTGCGGATGTGGCAGGAGACGGCGTTCCTGCGCTACCTGCTGAACTCGATCATGGTGACGCTGGGCGCCGTGGTCGCCATCGTGGTGTTCGGCACCATGGCGGCCTATGCCATCGCCCGCTACCGGTTCCGGCTATCGACCGCGGTGTTCCTGTTCTTTCTCTCTGGGCTGATGGTGCCGTTGAAGCTCGCGGTGATCCCGCTGTTCATCCAGCTCGACCGGCTCGGCTTGATCGATACAAGGCTGGGCCTGGTGCTGGTCTATGTCGCCATGGGGCTGCCCTCGGCGGTGTTCATCCTCACCGGCTTCCTGCGCACCCTGCCGGGGGAGTTGGAGGAGAGCGCGCGGATCGAGGGGGCGAGCGAACTGCGCACCATGCTGCAGGTGATGCTGCCGCTGGCCCGCCCGGCGATGGTGATCGCGGCGATCCAGAATGCCGTGCCGATCTGGAACGATTTCTTCTTTCCCCTGGTGTTCATCAGCTCCGACCGGCTGAAGACCCTGCCGCAGGGGCTGACCGTGTTCATGGGCGAATACAACACTGATTGGGGCGTGCTGTTCGCCGGGCTGACCCTGTCGGCGCTGCCGATCACCTTGGTTTATGTCGTGCTGTCCAGGCAGTTCATCGCTGGCTTGACGCAGGGTGCGATCAAGTGATGCTGGCGGGATGACGGATCCCGCCACCACCAGATCGCCAACCCAGATCGCCCCGCGTACCCGGCTGACGGCACTGATCGTGGCGTGCGCCCTGTTCATGCAGAACCTCGACAGCACCGTGATCTCCACCGCGCTGCCGACGATGGCCAAGGCCTTCGGCGCCGAGCCGACGCATATGAACGTGGCGCTGACGTCGTATCTGCTGAGCCTCGCGGTGTTCATCCCGGCCAGCGGCTGGATTGCCGACCGGTTCGGCGCCAAGCGGGTGTTCCGCGCCGCCATCGTGCTGTTCACCATCGGCTCGGTGCTGTGCGGGCGGGCGGATTCGCTGGCCTTCCTGGTCTGCGCCCGCATCGTGCAGGGCATGGGCGGGGCGATGATGGTGCCGGTCGGCCGGCTGGTGCTGCTGCGCTCGACCCCGAAATCCGAGATGGTGGCGGCGATGGCCTGGCTGTCGACGCCGGCGCTGCTGGGCCCGGTGATCGGCCCGCCGCTGGGCGGGTTCATTGTGACGTATTTCTCCTGGCCACTGATTTTCGACATCAACATCCCGATCGGCATTCTCGGCGTGTTCCTGGTGACGAAGTTCATCGAGGATGTGCGCGAGCCGGTCGGGCACCGGTTCGACTGGATCGGCCTCGGCCTGTCGGGTACCGGATTGGCCAGCCTGATGTTCGGGCTGGAGACGGCGGGGCGCGGCGTGGTGCCGACCTGGCTGACATTGACGATGATCGGGATCGGGTTGGCGGCCGGACTGGCCTATGTGCTGCATGCCCGGTTGCATCCGGCGCCGCTGATCGATTTCTCCCTGTTGCGCACACCGTCGTTCTTCGTTGCCGCGATCGGCGGCTCGCTGTTTCGCGTCGGCATCGGCGCGATCCCGTTCCTGCTGCCGATGATGCTGCAGCTTTCGTTCTCGAAGACGGCGGCGCAGAGCGGGATGATCACCTTTGCCAGCAGTTTGGGCGCGGTGTTCATGAAGCCGGTGGCCACCGGGATGCTGCGCCGCTTCGGCTTTCGCGACACGCTGCTGGTCAACGGCGTGGTCTCCGCCTGCATGCTGTCGATCTCGGCGGCGTTCCGGCCGGGCTGGCCGTCGCTGCTGATCACCGCGATTCTGCTTCTGGGCGGCTTCCTGCGCTCGTTGCAGTTCACCGCGTTCAACGCATTGGCTTACTCCGATATCTCGCGCGAGAGGATGAGCGCGGCTACCGCGTTCTACGCGACGATGCAGCAGGTCTCGCTGACGCTGGGCGTGTCGGTGGGGGCGGCCAGCCTGGCGGCCTCGATGGCGCTGGCCGGACGCGGCGGGCCGGAACTGCCGGATTTCTCCGTCGCTTTCCTGATGGTCGCCCTCTGCTCGCTGCTGGCGGCCCCGATCTGCTTGGTGATGCCGCGTGACCAGGGCTCAGAGGTGACCGGCCATGCCGGGGTCAGGCAGCGCGCCGGCTGAGGATCTCCCAGGCGCGCAGGAACGCATCGGCCATCGCCTGGGCTTCCATCGCGCCGGAGAACAGGATGTGGCCAGCCATGATGAAGCTGGGCACACCGTTGATCTGCGCACGCCGCGCCATCAGGTCCTCGGCCAGCACCGTCTCACGCGCTTCATCGCTCGCCAGGAACGCAGCGGCATCGTTGATGCCGGCCGCGGCTGCGATGGCGGCCAGGGTCTCGGCATCGCCGATATCGGCGCCCTGGGTGAAATAGGCGGCAAACAGCGCCTCGACCACCGCGTCCTGCACGCCACGGCTGCCGGCGAGCCAGATCAGGCGATGCGCCTGAACGGTGTTGGGGGTGCGGCGCATCAGGTCGGTACGGAAGCCGAGCCCGACCGTCGCGCCGGCCTGGGTGATCCGCTCGTCAAGCTCGCGGGCGCGCTCGGCGCTGCCGAACTTGGCCAAGCGGTAGGACTGGCGTTCGACGCCCTCGGCCGGCATGTCCGGGTTGAGCTGGAACGGATGCCAGACGATCTCGGGGTGCAGGCCGCGTTCGGCCAGCATCGGCAGGGCCCGCTCAAGCTGCCGCTTGCCGACATAGCACCAGGGGCAGATCGCATCGGACACGATGTCGATCCGCGGGGGCATCGGCGTCTGGGACTCGGACATCGGCGGACTCCTCGGGTTAGCCCTTATATGGGCGCGCAATTCTGCCTATCTAGCGCAGGCAGCCACAGAATCGGAAACCGACATGAAGTATCGCACCGCATTGATCGTCGGCACCGGTCCGGGACTGAGCGCCTCGCTGGCGCGTCTGTTCGCCCGCAATGGGATCGCGGTGGCGCTCGCCGCGCGCGATACCGCCAAGCTGACGGCGTTGACCGCCGAGACGGGAGCGATGGCGCACGCCTGCGACGCCAGCGATCCGACGTCGGTGGCGGCGCTGTTCGAGGCTGTGGAGGCGCAGATCGGCGCGCCGGATGTGGTGGTCTACAACGCCTCGGCACGGGTGCGCGGGGCGGTAACGGACATCGATCCCGAGGCAGTGCGCAAGGCGTTGGAAATCAGCGCGTTCGGTGCGTTCCTGGTGGCGCAGCAGGCGGCGCGGCGGATGCTGAAGCAGGGCAGCGGCGCGATCCTGCTGTCGGGCGCGACGGCGGGGGTGAAGGGGTTCGCGCTGTCGTCGAGCTTCGCGATGGGCAAATTCGCCCTGCGCGGCTTGGCGCAGTCGATGGCGCGCGAACTCTCGCCGCAGGGCATCCATGTCGCCCATGTCGTGATCGACGGCGGCATCCGCAGCGCCGCGCGCCCAGTGCCGGCGGACAAGCCCGACAGCCTGCTTGACCCCGATGCCATTGCCGAGACCTATTGGCATTTATTGCAGCAGCATCGCAGTGCCTGGAGCTGGGAAGTGGAAGTCCGGCCTTGGGTGGAGCGGTTTTGAGGGGGCACCAATGCAAACTGGATTGACCTACCGCGGCAGCTTGGTGCGGCGCGATGAGGACAGCGTTGTCTTGCAGCCCGGCGATGGCGCCGAGCTGGAGATCGCGGTCGCGGATATCGAGCAGATCGATGAGGCGATCGGGCCGCACGGCGCGCGCTTCGCGACGGTGACGGTTCGGCCTGAGGCGCAATTGCGTGCGTCGTTCCGTGCTGACGCGGCGCGGCTGGAGCCGGAGATTGGCGGCGCCTTGCCGCTGATCGCCTATGAACGCGGCGGCGCGGGGGAGGTCTCGATCGTGGTCGGCGAGCTCGAGCGCGCCTGGATGAACGAGACACCGAACCGGTTCGCCTATCGCTGCCTGCCGCTGCTGATCGCCAACCAGTCCGGCTGGATGATCCTGAACACGCACCGTTTCGCGGCCACCTGGAACGGCGGGCCGGGGTTGGATTCTATTACCGTTGAGTATTTCGACTATGTTCCCGGCATGACGCGCTATGCGCTGAGCCATTTCGGCAGCGGCGTGCTGACCTTCTCGGTCCCCTATCTGTTCCGCACCCCGCCCGGCTTCAACATGCATGTGCGGGGCCCTGCGAACCAGCCGAAGGACGGCATCGTGGCGCTGGAAGGGATCGTTGAGACCGACTGGAGCGACGCGACCTTCACGATGAACTGGCGGTTCACCCGGCCGAACCAGCGCGTCGTGTTCGAGGAGGACGAGCCGATCGCGATGATCTCGCCGGTGCGCCGCGGCGATGTCGAACGGTTCCGCCCGGTGTTCCGTGCGCTGGAAACTGACAAGCAAACCGAGGCGGGCTTTATCGCATTCAACCAGTCCCGCGCCGAATTCAACAAAGGCATCCAGACCAACGATCCCGAGGCGGTGAAGGCCGGCTGGCAGCGGCACTACATGCGCGGCGAGACCACGGCCGGTAAGCGCGCCAGCGAGCATCAGACCGCGGTGACACTCGCCCGTTTCGTCGAGGAGCAGGAGAGCTAGGATTTCACGATCAGCGCATCGACCGCCAGGATGCGCGCGCCGTCGCAGATCAGCGGGTTGATGTCGATCTCGGCGACCTCGCCAGCGTGATCGGCGATGAATTCGCTGGCCCTGGCGATGATCCCGGCGAGGGCCGCGATATCGACCGGCGGGCTGCCGCGGAAGCCGTGCAGCGCGGCGCGGCCTTTCAGCCGATCGAGCATTGTGGTGGCTTCTTCGGCGCTGACCGGGGCCAGGCCGATCGCGGTGTCCTTCAGCAACTCGACCAGGATGCCGCCGAGGCCGACGACGACAAGCGGCCCGAACAGCGGATCCACCCGTGCGCCGATCATGATCTCCACCCCCGCCGGGACCAGTGGCTGCACCAATACGCCCGAGATCCGGGGCGCTGGGGAGACGCGCGCGGCATTGGCCATCACCGCGGCGAATGCGGCGCGTAGCTCGGCCTCATTGTGCAGGTTGAGCCGAATCACCCCGGCTTCGGTCTTGTGCGGCAGATCGGGGCTTTCGACTTTCACCACCACCGGGTAGCCGGTTCCGGCGGCGACGGCGACCGCTTCGTCGGCGGTCTGCACCAGCACCTCCTGCACCACGGGGATGCCGTAAGGCGCCAGGATGGCCTTGGACTCGCGCTCGGTGAGGGTGCCGGAGGCAGTCGCCAGCAGCGATGCGGCAGCCTCGCGTGCGCCGGCCGGCGCCAGTCGGATGCCTGTGACGCGCGGTGCCATGCGCAGATCGGCGCGGCGGTGCCAGGCGGCGATGGCGGCGAAAGCGCGATCCATCGAGCGGAACAGCACCACATGCGGGTCAGATTCCATTGCCGCCGCGCCGTTGCCCTCCAGCCACTCGGTGAGCCAGATATTGATCACCGGCTTGCCGGTGCGTCGCGCCAGGGTGTTGTAGTAGGGCACCCGGATGCCGGAGAGCGGGCCGGAGAACACCATCGGGATAATCAAAGCGCCGTAGTTCGGATCGTCCAGCAGCGCATCGGCGCAGGCCGGCAGGCTCAGCGGGTCGTTCATCACCTGTGCGGTGACGTCGCAGGGATTGCGGGTGGAGCCGAACTCGGGAATGCGCGCCTGCAACACCGCCATCGCCGGGGCATCCGGCTGAGGTAAGGCCACGCCGTGCAGTTCGGCCTTGTCGGCGGCCATGATCGCCGCACCGCCGGAGGTGGCGAGCACGGCGACGCCGCGGGCTTTCGGCAAGGTGGGGGCCTTGGCGAAGAAGGCAGCGGTTTCCATCAGCGCTTCGAAATCCTCCACCAGCACCACGCCGGCGCGGGCGAAGGCGGCGCGGTAGGCGGCCTGGCTGCCGGCGAGTGAGCCGGTATGCGACATCGCCGCCTGGGCGCCAAATTCGCCGGTGGCGAGTTTGCAGACCACGACCGGCTTGTTCACCGCCCAGGCGCGTTCGCAGGCGGCGATCAGGCGTTGCGGATCGCTCATGCCCTCGAACAGCAGGGCGATCACCGAACAGCTCGGCTCGTCGGCAAGGAAGGCGACGTAGTCGGCCATGTCGACGTCGCTGGAGTTACCGGAGGTCAGCACGTGGCTGATGGGCGTGCCGTGCTGCATCGCCTGTTCCAGGCCGAAGCCGAGCGCGCCGGACTGGCTGACGATGCCGACGGCGCCGGGGCGCGGCGGCAGCATCGCTGCGTAGGGCATGAAGGTGATACGGCTGCGCAGCCGGTGGTTGACCGCGCCGATGCAGTTCGGGCCGATCAGCGGCACGCCGCTTTCGCGGGCGCGTTGCACCAGGCGCTGCTGCTGCGCGATGCGGTCGGGTTTGCCGGTTTCGGCATAGCCGGAGGCAAACACGATCATGCCGCCGGCGCCGGCGGCGATGCATTGCTCGGCGACCTCGTCCACCGCCTCGCGCGCCACCGTGATCACCGCGCAGTCGATCGGCTCCGGCAGCGCGGCGAGCGAGGGGTAGCAGGGGCGGTCGCCGATGCGCTCGTAGCGGCTGTTCACCAGGTAGATGCGGCCGCGGTAGTCGCACAGGTTCGACAACACCCGCTCGCCGAACGCGCCCGGCCGGGCGGAGGCGCCGATGATGGCGATGCTTTGCGGGTTCAGCAGGCGATCGAGCTGGGCGTACCGGTAGAGCGGGCGCAATGGGGCGTTTCCTCAGTCTTGTTGGTAACGACGATACGGTGCGGTTTTCGCTTCGTCACGGGGGGCTGTATCGTGCGGCCAACCAATCGGAGGGAACACGATGAGTGAGGCAGTGCGGGTTGAGGATCGTGGCGCGTACCACGTGATCACGCTGAACCGGCCGGAGAAGATGAACGCGATCGACCGGCCGACCAGCAACGCGCTGATCGCGGCATTGTCGGCGGCGGAGGAAAGTCCCGCCTGCCGGGCGGTGCTGTTGACCGGGACCGGGCGGGGGTTCTGCACCGGGGCGGACCTGACCAGTGTGGTCGCCGTGCCGGGGGAGAAGCGGGACCTGGGCAAAGTGATCGAGGAAGGCTGGAACCCGCTGGCGCGCAAGCTGAAGAACCTCTCGGTGCCGACGGTCTGTGCGGTGAACGGGATTGCGGCGGGGGCCGGGTCGAGCCTGGCGCTGGGGTGCGATATCGTGATTGCGGCGCGTTCGGCGAAGTTCCTGCAGGCGTTTGCCCGCATCGGGCTGGTGCCGGATTGCGGGGGGACGTTCCTGTTGCCGAATCTTGCCGGACAGGCGCGGGCGCGGGGGATGGCGATGCTGGCGGAGCCGATTTCGGCGGAGACGGCGTTGGCCTGGGGGATGATCTGGGCGGTGGCCGAGGATGCGGCGTTGATGGATGAGGCGGCGGCGATTGCCGCGCGGCTGGCGGCGATGCCGACGCAGTCGCTGGTGATGATCCGCGCGGCGTTGAACGCCGCGGCGCATAACAGTTTCGATGCGCAGCTTGACCTGGAGCGCGATACCCAGCGGCGGGCCGGCTATACGCCGGATCACGCCGAGGGGGTGCAGGCGTTTCGCGAGAAGCGGCCGGCGGTGTTTACCGGGGCGATCAGGTGAGATGCGGCAGGGCCAGGTATTCCTGGCTCTGCATTTCCTCCAGCCGGCTGGCGGTGCGTTCGAAGGCCTTGGCACCCTCGCCGCGGCGGTAGAGTTCGTCGGGCATCGCGGCGGCGGAGGCGACGAGTTTGACGCGGTGATCGTAGAGCGCGTCGATCAGCACGATGAAGCGGCGGGCCTCGTCGTAATTGTCGGGCGACAGGCGGGGGATGCCGTCGAGGATGACGCAATGATAGTGCGTCGCGATCGCCAGGTAGTCGCCGGCGCCGAGGGCGGTGGCGCAAAGCGCATCGAACTCGAAGCGGGCGACGCCTTTCGCGGCGGCGGGGACGATGACCTTGCGGCCGGTGACCAGCAGGGTTTCTGGCTTTGGCTGGGCATTGCCGGTGAGTTCGGCGAAGGCCTGATCAAGCGCGCGTTCGGCTCGGCCGCCGGCGGGGGTGTGCCAGGTTGGCATGCCGCGCAGCCGGGCGCGGCGGTAATCGCGGGCGCCGTCGAGTTGCAGCACGTCCAGCTGCTGTTTGATCAGGGCGATGAACGGCAGGAAGGCGTCGCGGCCGGGCTGGCCGCGGAACAGATTGTCGGGCGTGGTGTTCGAGGTGGCGACCACGACGACACCGCGTTCGAACAGCGCCTGAAACAGCCGGCCGAGGATCATCGCGTCGGCGATGTCGTTGACCTGGAATTCGTCGAAGCAGAGCAGGGCGGCTTCGGCGAAGATGGTATCGGCCAGCGGCGGGATCGGGTCGGTGCCGTTCGGGTTCTCCCGCTTCCAGGCGTGGATGCGTTTGTGAGCGTCCTGCATGAAGCGGTGAAAATGGATACGGCGTTTGCGGGTGACCTGGGCCGAGGCGAAGAACAGGTCCATCAGCATCGATTTGCCGCGGCCGACCTCGCCGACGATGTAGAGGCCGTGCGGGTGCACGTCGGACACTTCGTCGGTCGTGCGGCGGCGCAGGAAGCGGGCGAGCAGGCCGCGATCGCCGGATTTTGGCGCCGGGTCGTAGCCGCGCAGTTTGACCCACAGGCCTTGCAGCTGCTCGGCGACGAAGGCCTGTTCGGGGTCGGCGGCCAAGCCGCCAGCGGCGACCTGTTCTCGGTACGCCGGCAGCGGGCCGTGTTCGAGCGGGTTGGGCAGTATCGGCTGATGATCCATGACGGAGCGCGGCATAGCCCGAAAACCGCCGGGCGCAAACCCGGCGGTGCCGAACGTCAGGCCGCTGCGGCGAGGGCGCGCCAGATCTTCTCCGCGGTGGCCGGCATGTCGATATGCGTCACCCCGAGCGGGCTCAGCGCATCGATGATGGCGTTGATCACCGCCGGCGGGCTGCCGACCGCCCCGGCCTCGCCGGCGCCTTTCACCCCCAGCGGATTGGTGCCGCAGGGCACTTCCACCAGTTCGACCTCGATATCCGGCAGGTCGTCGGCGCGGGCGACGCAGTAATCCATGAAGCTGCCGGCGAGGAGCTGGCCACTTTCCGCATCGTAGGCGGTGTTTTCCAGGATCGCCTGACCCAGGCCCTGGGCGACGCCACCATGCACCTGGCCGGCGACGATCATCGGGTTGACCGCCTTGCCGACGTCGTCGGTGACGGAATAGCGCAGCACCTTCACCACGCCGGTTTCGGGATCGACCTCGACCTCGGCGATATGGCAGCCATTGGGGAAGGTGTGATTGTCGATGGCCGCGACCTCGGCGGCGTCGAGCGTGGTGACGTCTTCGCCCTTGGAGGCGCGGGCGCGCTGGGCGGTGGCGAGCTCGATGATGCCAATGCCGCGGTCGGTGCCGGCCACCGTGAAGGCGCCGGCTTCGAACACGATGTCGGCCTGCGCGGCTTCCAGCGCCTCGGAGGCGGCGCGGCGGCCTTTCTCGATCACGGTCGAGGCAGTGAGCAGGATGGCCTGGCCCTCGGAATACAGGCTGCGGGCGCCGCCGGTGCCGCCGCCAACGGGGATGGTGTCGGTGTCGCCCTGCTTGATACGGACCTTCTCGCCGGGCACGCCGAGGCGATCCACGGTGAGCTGGACATAGGCGGTTTCGTGGCCCTGGCCGGTGGACTGGGTGCCGACATAGACGTCGACATAGCCGTCATCGGCGAAGCGGATCTCGGCGCGCTCGGTCGGGGCGCCGCCGGTGGCTTCCAGGTAGTAGGCCAGGCCGATGCCGCGGCGCTTGCCCTTCTTGGCGGAGGCGGCGCGGCGGGCCTCGAAGCCGTCCCAATCCATGTTCTTCAGGCCGGCATCGAGCACGATCTTGAAATCGCCGCTGTCATAGGTTTTGCCCATCGGCGTCTTGTGCGGCATCGCCTCGGGGCCGACCATGTTGCGGCGGCGCAGTTCGATGCGGTCGATGTTCAGTTCGCGGGCGACGGCGTCGATCAGGCGTTCGACCAGATAGTTGCTCTCCGGCCTTCCGGCGCCGCGATAGGCGTCCACCGGGACGGTGTTGGTGAACACGCCGATGACGTTGGCGTAGACCGCCTGGAAACCGTAGATGCTGGCGAGCACGCCGGTGCCGGCGAGCGTCGGGATATAGGGCGCGAAGTTGGACAGATAGGCGCCCATGTTGGCGATGTTGCGGGTGCGCAGCGCCAGCAGCTTGCCGTTGGCGTCGGTGGCGATCTCACCCAGGGTGATGTTGTCGCGGCCGTGGCTGTCCGACAGGAAGGCCTCGCTGCGCTCCGAGGTCCACTTCACCGGGCGGTTCAGCTTGCGCGACGCGTAGCTGGTCAAAACCTGCTCGGGATACAGGAACAGCTTCATGCCGAAGCCGCCGCCGACATCGGGGGTGACGATGCGGAACTTATCGGCGCCTGTTTTGAAGATCATGGTGCCCAGCATGTTCTTCAGGTCCCAGCCGCCCTGGGTGTTGGTGCGCAGCGTCCAGCGGCCGGTTTCGGCGTCGTAGGCGGCGAGCGCGGCGCGGGCCTCCATCGAGGCGACGACGATGCGGTTGTTGACCACGGTGAGGCTGGTGACGTGGGCAGCCTTGGCAAACAGCTCGTCGGTCAGTTCGCGCTGGCCGATTTCCCAGTCGAACACCTGATTGTTCGGCGCCTGCGCCCAGACCTGGGGCACGCCGGCATCGAGCGCGGTGGCGAGGTCGGTGATAGAGGGCAGCACATCATAGTCGACCACGATCGCCTCGGCGCCATTGCGCGCGGCGGCGACGCTCTCGGCCACCACAAAGGCGACGGGCTCGCCGACATGGCGCACGGTGCCGGTGGCCAGCACCGGGCGCGGCGGGGAGACCTGCTTGCTGCCATCGCGGTTGTCGAGCTGCACCAGGCAGGGCAGCAGGCCGATATCGTCGGCTTCCATGTCGGCCGAGGTGTAGACCCCGAGCACGCCGGGGACCGCCTTGGCGGCCGTGGTGTCGAGCGCGGTGATGTTGGCCATGGCGTGCGGGCTGCGCAGCACGACGCCGTAAAGCATGCCGGGGAGCACCATGTCGTCGGTGTAGGAGCCGGCCCCCTTCAGCAGGCGAGGGTCTTCCACGCGGCGGACAGGCTGGGCAACGCCGAACTTGGTCATGACGGTTTGTCTCCGAACTCGATTTGGTTGCTCATAAGATGTAGCGGCGGAAGCAAAAGGCCAAGGGTCTTTGGAAACTCGTTATTTTGATGCTATATCGTAACAAATAGGGCGCGATGTTGCCATCGCTCTAAATTGTCGCAATTTTTGGACAATGCCCGGGGCAGAATAGCGGCCGTCTGGGGCGGTTGCGGGGCGGGACGCGCCCGTGGGGGAGGCTGGGCGCGCGCCGGGGCCGCGACCGGGGTCGCCGATGCGGTTGCGGCGGGCGTGATTGCCTGGCGGCGCACCGCGGGCGCGCGGCGCTTCGCAGCGCGCGGCTTTGCCTCGATGCGCGGGGATGCCGGTGCGGGATCGGCCACGGGGGGTGCCGGTTGCGGCTGCGCGGGCAGGCTGCCTTCGCGCCAGGCGGTGAACAGGGTGTCGAGCGCGGTGGTGAGGCGACGCAGCTGCAGCCAGAGCAGAATCATCGCCGGCCAGTCGCGGAACGGAGTCCGGCCCAGGGTGATTTTAAGCTCAGAGAGGAGGCGTGCCCATATGTCCATGGACACGTTATATGTTGTCGTTAGATTAAATGCAAGGAAAAAATACGTAGCTCCGTGATTTTTTTTGGCGCCAAGCTACCCAAAAACCTGCGCGTCGCGGTTGTCCTGCATCAGCCGCGACAGGCCCGGAACCTTCTCCAGCCCCATGCCCACAGGCGGGCCTCCCAGCTCGTCGGCGGAAATCGCGCCATACGCCGCCCCGGCGACCTTTTCCCACTTGCCGGCCGGCTTGCGGATTTCCAACTGCGCGACGGTGACCTTCAGCACCAGACGGACGATCGCATCGTCCTTGCGCCCCGGCTTGCACAGGCTGGGATAGCCGCCGATCACCCGCCAGCCGCTCGACAATGCCCAGGCCGTCAGTTCGTCCTTGGTCATCGGATATCTTTCAAAGGGAGGGGTCTGGAGCGGGTGAGGGGAATCGAACCCCTGTATGCAGCTTGGGAAGCTGCCGTTCTACCATTGAACTACACCCGCGCAGTCCGGCTCTTATAGGAAACCCGGATTGACGGCGCAATCCGTCCTGCCTAGTTTGCCTTCGCTCACAGGTGTGGGCCCTCGTGATTTGTCCGGCCGGATTGCGGCGAGGTGAAACAAGCGCGCTAAAGAGGCCAGTGGCGGAGCTTTCAAATCCGTCCCTGCATCGAGGCCGGCCCAACGCGCAATAGGGCCAAAGCAGATGACCATTCACGATCCCCGCTACCGTCAAGCCACCCTGCTCGTTCAGGGCGGCGTTGAACGTTCGCACCACGGCGAAACCGCCGAGGCGCTCTTTCTCACCTCCGGCTTCGTCTACGACAGCGCCGAGCAGGCCGAAGCCACATTCGCCGGTACCGAGAAGCACTACCAGTATTCCCGCTTCGGCAACCCCACCGTCACCGCGCTGGAAACCCGCCTCGCGCTGATCGAAGGCGCCGAAGCCTGCCGCGCCACCGCCACCGGCATGGCCGCCGTTCACGCCGCCATGCTCTCGCACCTGAAAACCGGCGATCGCGTCGTCGCCAGCCGCGCCTTGTTCGGCTCGTGCCACTGGATCGTCAGCACGCTGCTGCCGCGCTACGGCATCGCCGCTGAGTTCGTCGATGGCGGCGACCTCGCGCAGTGGAAAGCCGCGCTCTCCACCCCGGCCAACCTCGTGCTGCTCGAAACCCCGTCCAACCCGATGCTGGAAATCGTCGACCTCAAAGCCGTCGCCGACCTCGCGCATGCCGCCGGCGCCATCGTCGTCGTCGATAACGTCTTCGCCACGCCGCTGCTGCAAAAGCCGTTCGAACTCGGCGCCGACGTGGTGATCTATTCCTGCACCAAGCATATCGACGGCCAGGGCCGCGTGCTCGGCGGCGCCGTGCTCGGCCGGCAGAAATGGGTGGACGAGGTGCTGCAACCCTTCATCCGCAACACCGGGCCCTCGATCTCCGCCTTCAACGCCTGGCTGCTGCTGAAAGGCATCGAGACCCTGGCTCTACGCGTCGACGCCGCCTGCCGCAGCGCCGAGGCCGTCGCCAACTTCCTCGCCGATCAGCCCGGCATCGCCCGCGTCTGGTATCCCACCCGCGCCGATCACCCGCAGCGCGACCTGGCGATGTCGCAGATGTCCGCCGGCGGCACCCTGGTGACCTTCGAGGTCAAGGGCGGCAAGGATGCCGCCTTCCGCCTGATGAACGCGTTCCGCCTGATCAAGGTCTCCAACAACCTCGGCGACAGCAAGTCGCTGGCCACGCACCCGGCGACGACGACGCATATGCGCATCGGCGAAGTGGAGCGTGCGAAGCTCGGCATCAGCGACGGCGTCATCCGCCTCTCCGTCGGCCTGGAAGACGTCCGCGACATCACGGACGACCTGGAAAACGCGCTGCGCGCGTAAAAACTGGACTTAACCCCTTGCCTGGCCTCAGATACCAGGCAAGGGAACACCAGCATGAGCCAGGATTACACCGCCACCACACGCGACATCCGCGTCAGCGTGCGCAGCTTCTACCTCACCGACCAGTCCGACCCGGACGAGAACCGCTATGTCTGGGCCTATCGCGTGCGCGTGGAGAACCGCGGGCCGGTCGCCGTGCAACTGCTCCGCCGCACCTGGCGCATCACCGACAGCAACGGGCGCACCCAGACCGTCTCCGGCGAAGGCGTCGTCGGCCAGCAGCCTGAACTCGAGCCGGGCGAGGTGTTCGAATACACCTCCGGCACCCCGCTCGACACGCCGTCCGGCATTATGCTCGGCCAGTACCAGATGGTGGTGCAGGCCACCGGCGAAACCTTCGACGTCACCATCCCCGCCTTCAGCCTGGACAGCCCGCACCAGGACACCCGCCTGCACTGAGAATTTGGTGTGACGTGACTCGCCTTGCGGCAATCGGCCCCCGCCCCATATGCCGACTCCAAGGACGATCCGCCGGAAGGACAACCCCGATGAACACCCTGACCATGCCCACCAAGCTGACCGGCGAAGACATCGCGCAATCCGTCCGCCCGACGCGCGCCGAAGCCGAGGCCGCCGTGCGCACCCTGCTGCTCTGGGCCGGCGACGATCCGGACCGCGAGGGCCTGGTCGGCACGCCCGATCGCGTCGTCCGCTCCTACGAGGAATTCTTCGCCGGCTACGAGATCGACCCCGTCGCCCTGCTCGAACGCACCTTCGAGGAGACCGACGGCTATGACGAGATCGTGCTGCTCCGCGACATCCGGCTCGAATCCTATTGCGAACACCATGTGGTGCCGATCATCGGCCGCGCCCATGTCGCCTACCTGCCGCACCGCCGCGTTGTCGGCATCAGCAAACTCGCCCGCGTCGTCGATGCCTACGCCAAGCGCCTGCAGATCCAGGAAAAGATGACCGCGCAGATCGCCAACACCATCGACCAGGTGCTGCAACCCCGCGGGGTCGCGGTGATCATCGAAGCGCAGCACCAGTGCATGACCACCCGCGGCGTCCACAAGCCCGGCGTCGCCATGGTCACCAGCCGCATGCTCGGCGCCTTTCGCGACAACGCCGAAACCCGCCGCGAACTGCTGGCCATGATCGCTGGGAGCGGCAACGCGGGCGGGCTGTAGAAGTAAGGCCAGGGCTCTGCCCTGGACCCGCCAAAGGCCGAGGGCC
>CAIRTN010000234.1 GCA_903881515.1 uncultured Rhodospirillales bacterium
GCAAGCCCTACGGGCCGGATTTCCCGGCGATCACCGTGGCCGACATCGTGGCGGCGCAGCGGCAGATGCTGCTGGGCATGGGGATCGACCGGCTGATCGCGGTGGTCGGGCCGTCCTATGGCGGGTTTCAGGCGTTGAGCTGGGGGGTTGAGTATCCGGGGGTGGCGCGCGGGCTGGGGGCGAGTGTGACCGGGCTGCGGTCTCCGGGCGATCTTAGCGCGGAGGGGTTGCGGGCGCAGTTCGCGCAGGACCCGAACTGGAATGGCGGGTGGTACTACGACCGGGGCGGGATCGCCGGCACGATGGCGGCGCTGCGCGAGCGGACGATGCGGGTGTATGGCGCGGATGAATATCTGCGCGCGCGCTATCCCGACGAAGCGCAACGGGGGGAGGCGATCCGGCGGCAGGCGCGCAGCTGGGGCGAAGCGTTCGACCCCAACGCGATGATCGCGCTGGCGGGGGCGGCGGAACGCTACGACGTGACGGGACTGCTGCACCGGATCACGGCGCCGGTGCTGTATGTGCTGTCGCGCACCGATCAGGTGTTTCCGCCGAGCCTCGCGCCAGAGGCGATGCGGGCGTTCGCCGCGGCGGGGGTGCGGGCGACGTATTTCGAGATCGACAGCGACCACGGGCATCATGCCGCCGGTTCGGATTCGGCGAAGTGGGCGCCGGTGCTGGGGCGGTTCGTGAATGAGGTGGCGGCGGGGTAATCGCGCACGGCAAGCTCGCGGGATCGTGGATTCCACCGGCGGCCGTCACGGTCTAGGCTGCGGGTGGGCCGGCATGTTTCGGCCCCACAAGCAACATCAGGAAACCCAGATGCCGTTCTCCCTCTCCCGCCCGGCGCTGCTTGCCGCGGCGCTGCTGGCCGCCGCACCGGCTGCCTTCGCGCAAACTACGCCGCTCGCCCCGCGCGACGTTCCCGCCCGCAGCATCCCGGTGCCGACAACGGTCAGCCCCGAGTTGCAGCAGATCATCGCCGGGCCGCTGCGGCCGGGCTGGAACACCCCGCCCACCACGCCGGAGGGCTGGAAGCAACTGGCCGAAACCGGGCGCGCCAACGCGGTGCCGAACGTCAACGCGATGCGCGAGCGGCTGCATGTAAAGGTGGAGCCAGGCACGCTGAACGGGGTGCGGATCTACACCGTGACGCCGCAGAAGATCGCCGCGGCGAACCGCAACCGGCTGTTGGTACAGATCCACGGCGGTTGCTACGTGCTGAACCCCGCCGAGGCCGCGCTGCCGGAGGCGATGCTGATTGCCGCGTTCGGCGGGTTCAAGGTGATCGCGGTCGATTACCGCATGCCGCCGGAAGCCTATTTCCCCGCCGCGCTGGACGATGCGATGACCGTCTACAAGGCGGCGATCAAGATGACCGACCCGAAGCGCGTCGGGTTGATCGGCACCTCGGCCGGCGGCGCGCTGGTGTTGGAAATGGCGCTGCGGGCCAAACAGGACGGGCTACCCATGCCAGGCGCCATCGCCTCCGGCACGCCAATGTCGGACTCCACCAAAACCGGCGACAGCTTTCAGACCAACGCGCTGGTCGACAATGTGCTGGTCTCGACCGATGGGTTCTGCGACGCCGCCGCGAGCTTCTATGCCCACGGCCACGACCTGAAAGACCCGCTGATCTCGCCCGTCTACGGTGACATGCACGGCTTTCCGCCGACCATCCTGACCACCGGCACGCGCGACCTGCTGCTGAGCAACACGGTGCGCGTGCACCGCAAACTGCGGCAACTCGGCATCGATGCGTTCCTGCAGGTCTACGAAGGCCAGTCCCACGCCTATTACGGCCGCGACGACCGGATTCCGGAGACGCGCGAGGCGTTCACGGAGATCGCTGGATTCCTGAGTTCGCACCTGAAGAAGTGATGCGACAGCCCCGGGAAGAAAAAAACTCTGAAGGAAAGGCAAGGCCAGGGCTCTGCCCTGGACCCGCCAAAGGCCGAGGGCCTTTGGAAACCCATTCCTTCGGGGGGCGGCGGTTGAGCGGTTAGCTCGGCATTGGACGTGGGGCGGCGGAGCCATAAAGACTCTTTGGGCTTCGCCGCTGCACGTACGTTGATGATTTTGGCTATGGATGTGGGGTCAAGGGGGTTGAGCCGCGAAGCGGATCGACGTCCCCTTGCGGGTCCAGGGCAGAGCCCCATAGGCGCGAAGACAAGGCGCCAAGGGGAAGTAAGCACTCCTTTTTTTTGCAAAAAAAGGAGCAAAAAAACTCTTATCCGATTGCCTCCGGCATAGATATGCGGCTGGAGGGCTGGCCGAAGGCCATAGATTGAAAAGTTTCTTTGGTTCTTTTTGTTCACAAAAAGAACGACTTGCCTGTCTTCACTGGCTTAAATTCGCGCTAATGGGGCAGAGCCCTGGCCTTGTCTTTCCCTACTCCACGTACCAAGCCGGCTTGCGCTTTTCACGGAACGCCGCGGTACCCTCCAGGCCTTCGGCGGAGTTGCGTTGGGTCCAGCTTTCGTGGGCCAGCAGCGACATTTGGCGTTCGTCCAGGGTCAGGCCGTTGGCGGAGAGGAAGCTTTGCTTGGTCATGGCGATGGCGCCGGGGGCGGAGAGGAACACGGCATCCAGCACTTCGGCGAGTTTGGCTTCCATCTGATCGGCGGCGACGACTTCGTTGACCAGGCCGATGCGGCAGGCTTCCGCGGCGCCGAAGCGTTCGCCGGTCAGGGCGTAGCGGCGGGTGTGGCGCAGGCCCATGGCGTTGACCATGTGGGTGGAGATCGGCGTGGGGGACACGCCGACGCGGACCTCGGTCAGCCCGAACAGGGCATCGGGCGTGGCGAGGGCGACATCGGTGCAGCAGACGATGCCGCAGCCGCCGCCGAAGCAGGCGCCTTGCACGATGGCGATGGTGGGTTTGGGGAACTCGTTCAGCAGTTGCATCGCCCGGGTTGTGGCCATCGAGGCGATGTAGGCCTGTTCGGGCGGGTAGTGCGCGGCCTCGTTCAGCCAGTTGATGTCGGCGCCGGCCTGGAAGTGCTTGCCGGCGCCACGGATCACCAGGGCGCGCACGGCCGGGTTGTCGCGCAGGCTGGTCAGGCCGGCGATCAGGGCGTTTAGCAGGTCGGCGTTGTAGGCGTTGCTGCGTTCGGGCCGGTTCAGCGTTGCGGTGGCGACGCCGCGGGCATCGATGCTGAGCAGGACGGGGGTTTCGGTCATCGCGGCTATCCCAGGATGGTCGCGGGATCGGCATTGCTGCCGCAGATCAGCACGCCGACGCGCGACCCTGGCGGGGGTGTCCAGGCGCCGGAGGTCAGGGCCGCCAGCGCGGTGGCGCCGCCGGGTTCGGCGATCAGGCGCATGCCGTCCCAGAGGGTGCGCTGGGCGGCGCGGATGGCGTCGTCTTCGACCAGCACGGCTTCGGAGACGTAGGCCTGCGCGATCGGGAACATCAGCCCGCCGACCTGCCGGGCGCCGAGCGCGTCGGCGGCGAGGCCGCCGACCGGGGCGTCGACCGGTTTGCCGGCGGCGAGCGCGTCGTGCAGCGCGGGGCAGGCGTGTGGCTCGACGCTGACCACCCGCACCCGGCCGGCGAGCCAGGCGGCCATGCCGCCGATCAGCCCGCCGCCGCCGGTGGCGACCAGGATATGGGTGAGCCCGGGGGCGTCGGCTTCGAATTCCAGGGCAGTCGTGCCCTGGCCGGCGAGCACGGCGGGGTGGTCGTAGGCGTGCACTTCCATCGCGCCGGTTTCGGCGGCCCGCGCGCGGCTGGCGGCCAGGGCCTCGAAATAGGTGGCGCCGGTGCGGGTCAGTGCGGCGCCGAAGCTTTCGATGCGGGCGCGTTTTGTGGCCGGCGTCAGTTCCGGCACGAAGATTTCGGCGCGCAGGCCGAGCGCGCGGGCGGCGTAGGCCACCGCGGCGCCGTGATTGCCGCCCGAGGCGGCGATCACGCCGGCTGGGGGCAGTTCACCGGCCTCCTGGGCGGAGAGGATGCGGTTGAACGCGCCGCGCGGCTTGAAGCTGCCGGCGTGTTGCAGCAGCTCCAGCTTCAGCGTGATGTCATGGGGGATCCCGAGGTCGCCGCGGGCGAGTTTCAGGACTGGTGTGCGCCGCACATGCGCGCCGATGCGGCGGTGTGCGGCGAGGATGTCGTCATGCGATGGGGTCATGGCGGGACGCTGGCACGACCCTCCTTGCCGGGCAAGATGGGACGGGCCATCTTGACTCCCATGCAAGTTCACGGAAGCTGCGTCGCCCGCGATGGTTCGGGCGTGCTGCTGGTGGGGCCGCCGGGTTCCGGGAAATCGGATCTGGCGCTGCGCCTGATCGATCGTGGGTTCAAATTGGTGGCGGACGACCGTGTCGACATTCGCGACGGCCATGCAGCTGCTCCCGAGGCCCTCGCCGGCCTGCTGGAGATCCGTGGCCTTGGCATTGTCCGTTTGCCGCATGAGGGCAGCGCCCGGTTGGCGCTCGCGGTCCGGCTTGGCGAGGACGGCGCGCGTTTGCCGCAGCCGGTGCGGCATGACGAAACCGGGCTGCCGATGATCACGCTGGATCCCAGAGGCGCCTCGGCGGCGCAGCGTGTGGAGATCGCGCTGGCATTGGCGGCGGGGCGGTTGACGCAGATTGCCGGGGCGTTCGTGGCATGACCGACACTCCAACCCGGGTGGTGCTGGTCACCGGCCTGTCCGGCGCGGGGCGGCTTTCGATCCTGCGGGCGCTGGAGGATCTCGGCTACGAGGCGATCGACAATCTGCCGACAACCGCGATCGAGTCCGTGGTGAAAGGCGACCCGAACCAGCGGATCGCTATCGGCGCGGATGTACGCTCGCGCGGTTTCGACCCCGATGCGCTGGTAGCGGTGGCGCAGCGGCTGCGCGCCGATCCGGCGTTGCGGGTGGAACTGGTGTTCGCCTCGGCCGACGATGCCTCGCTGCTGCGCCGCTATACCGAAACACGACGGCGCCATCCGATGGCCCCGGGCGGGCGCGTCACCGACGGGATCGCCGCGGAACGGACGCTGACCGCGCCGCTGCATGCGGTGGCCGATTTCGTCGTCGATACCTCCGATCTGTCGATCCCCGGGCTGCGACAATGGATCGAACGCATGTTCGGCGCCGAGAACGGAGTCGCGCCGGCGGCAGGGCTGTCGGTGGGTGTGATGTCGTTCGGCTATCCCGGCGGCCTGCCGCGCGAGGCGGATCTGGTGTTCGATGCGCGGTTCCTGCGCAATCCGCACTATGTGCCGTCGCTGCGGCCGCAGACTGGGCGGGATCAGGCGGTGGCTGATTACGTCGCGGAAGATCTGGATTTTGCGGCATTCTATGGCCAGATCCAGGCGATGCTCGATCTGGTGCTGCCGCGCTTCGTGCAGGAGGGCAAGAAATACGCGACGATCGCCGTCGGCTGCACCGGGGGGCGGCACCGTTCGGTGATGATCGTCGAGCGGTTGGCGGCCCATCTGGACGCGCAGGGCTGGCGTGTCTCGGTTACGCATCGAGAACTTGCTCGCGCCGAGGAACAGGCGCATATGGCCGCCCGCCAGGCCGCCCGGTCTGTGGCAAACGACCCGCCGGGCAGCGCTTCGGTTCCAGAACTGCCACACTCTGCCCAGAGGTCTGACACGACTTCATGATCGGCCAGTTTCGATGATCGGTCTCGTCCTCGTCACGCATGGCCGTCTCGCCGAGGAACTGCGCTCGGCGATGGAGCATGTCGTGGGGGCGCAGCGCTTTGTCGCCACCGTGTGCATCGGGCCGGATGACGATGTCGAGGGCCGGCGGGCGGATGTGCATCGCTGTGTCGAGGAAGTGGATACCGGCGATGGCGTGGTTCTGCTGACCGACATGTTCGGGGGCACGCCGTCCAACCTGTGCATCGCGCAGATGGATCGCGCGGGGGTCGAGGTGATTTCCGGGGTCAACCTGCCGATGCTGGTCAAGCTCGCCAAGGTGCGCTCCAACCAGCCGCTGGCCAGCGCGGTGGATTGTGCGCAGGAGGCTGGGCGGAAGTATATTGCGGCGGCCTCGCGCGTGCTGCCGCAGATCAAGCTCAACGGCGGCTGCGGGTGACGGACGGGACGGCCTCGCCCCCAGCCAGCAACCCATCGGTCCTGCTGCGCGAACTGACAATCTGCAATCGCCGCGGCCTGCATGCGCGCGCCGCGGCGAAGTTTGTGGCGATGGCCGAGCGGTTCGGCGCGCAGGTTGACGTGTTGAAGGACGGACAGGAAATCTCCGCCCGCTCGATCATGGGGTTGATGATGCTGGGGGCGGGTATGGGCTCGACCATCACGCTGCGTGCCGAGGGCTGGGACGCGAAGGAAGCGATGGATGCGCTCTCCGCCCTGGTCGAGGCCGGCTTCAATGAACAGGACTGAAGACACACCGCCGCCCCGTCCTCCGGCCGAGCGGCCGGTCCCGAAAGCTGTGATACGCGGTGAGCGGCGCCTGCTGGGCATCGCGGTTTCGGCGGGAATTGCCATTGGGCCGGTGTTCGGCGCGGTCGAGGCGGTGGCCGAGGTTGAGCGGCGGAAAATTCAGGCTTCGGATAGCGGCGCCGAGGCGGCGCGGCTGGATGCGGCGATCACGCAGTCGCGCAAGCAATTGCAGAAGCTGAAGGCCAGGCTGGGCGTGCTGCCGGAGAGCAGCCAGGCCGAGATCGCGCCGCTGCTGGACGCGTATTACCAGATGCTGGCCCCGGCGGCGCGGCTGCCGCGCGGCTGCCGGCGGCGGATCAGCGAGACGCTGGTTTCGGCGGAAACCGCGGTGCTGGATGAGACCGAGACGCTGGCCGAGGCGATCATGGCGGCTGGCAGCGACGACGATCGCGCCGGACGTCGCCGCCGCGCCGAGGAAGTGCGCGAGATCGGCCGGCGGCTGGTGCGCAACCTGACGCGGACGCCGTTCCGTAGCTTTGCGGCGTTGCCGGCTGGCGCCGTGGTCGTGAGCGAAGGGCTGCGGCCGGCCGATGCCGCGCTGCTGGACCCCGCGCGGGTCGGCGGCGTGGCCACCGATGAGGGCGGGGCGGACGGGCATACCGCGATCATGCTGCGCGCGCTGGGCGTGCCGGCGGTGCTGGGGGTACCCGGGCTGAGCCAGGCGGCGCGGCCGGGCGATACCATCGTGGTCGATGGCGGCAGCGGGGAGGTCGTGGTCAATCCGGGGCCGAACACGCTGGCCACCGCCCGACGCAACGTGCTGGCCTTCGCGCGCGAGCGACAGAAGCTGGCTCGGCTGCGCCGTCTGCCGAGCGTGACCGAAGATGGCTGTCCGATCGAGTTGCAGGCGAATTTGGAAATCCCGGCGGAACTGCCGCTGATCGCGCAATGCGGGGCGACCGGGATTGGGCTGCTGCGCAGCGAGTTCATGTTCATGAACCGCGAGACCATCCCCGACGAGGATGCGCAGGCCGAGACCTACCGCAGCGTGGTCGAGGCGATGCATGGCGATCCGGTGACCATCCGTGTGCTGGACTGGGGCGGCGAGAAGGACATCGAGGCGCTGCAGAGCGCGGGCGTGGTGCCGGAGGC
The DNA here is from genome assembly GCA_903881515.1 of uncultured Rhodospirillales bacterium. GTDB lineage: Bacteria > Pseudomonadota > Alphaproteobacteria > Acetobacterales > Acetobacteraceae > CAIRTN01. Next base: position 7,499 of record CAIRTN010000234.1, read on the forward strand.
CGCGGATACCAATCCGGCGCTGGGGCTGCGCGGCATCCGGTTGCTGCTGCGCGAGACGGGGTTGTTCGAGGTTCAGCTGGCCGCGATCCTGCGCGCGGCATCGGCGGGGCCGGTGCGGGTGCTGCTGCCGATGGTGACCAATGTCGCCGAAGTGCGCACGGCGCGCGAAATCTATGACCGCGTGGCCCGGCGGCTGCGCCGGCGTGGCGAGCGGTTGCCGGAGGCGCTGCCGCCGCTGGGGATCATGATCGAGACGCCTGGCGCCGCGTTGTCGGCCGATGCGCTGGCGCTGGAAGCGGATTTCTTCGCGATCGGCACCAACGATCTGGCGATGTACACCCTGGCGGTGGATCGGGGTGAGACGGAAGTGGCCTCGCTGTACGACCCGCTGCATCCGGCTGTGCTGCGCCTGGTGCAGTTTGCCACCGAGGCCGCTTTGCGGATGCGGATGCCGGTCTCGGTGTGTGGCGAGATGGCGGCGAATCCGGCGCTGACGCGGATGCTGATCGGGCTTGGGCTGCGCAGCTTCAGTATGAATGCCTCGGCACTGCCGCGGGTGAAGCAGGCGGTGCGGGGGTTGACGATCGAGGACTGCACCCGTTTCGCCCGGCGGGTGATGGATATGTCGGACGCGGCCGAGATCCGCGAGACGATCCTGGGGCCGCCGAAGGCGTAATCAGCCGGCGATATCGGCCGCGATGTCGTGGAACAGGCGGGCCGGCAGGGAGCCGCCAGTGATTTCGTGCATCGGATGGTTGTCGTCGTTGCCAAGCCAGACGCCGATGATCCGGCCGTCGAGCGCGCCGACGAACCAGGCGTCGCGGTAGTCCTGCGTGGTGCCGGTCTTGCCGGCGACGAGATGGCCACGGATCGCGGCCGCCTTGCCGCTGCCGCGGGCGACTACGGCGGAGAGCATGCGCACCATCATCGCCGCGGTGTCGGGATCGACGGCCTGCACCGGGACGACATGCGGCGGCGGCAGGCTGTGGCCATCGGCCTTCATCGATTCGACACCGTAGGCGGTGACGTGCCGGCCGCCGTTGAAGAAGCTGGCATAGGCTGATGTGACCTCGATCAGCGAGGAGCCGCCGGTGCCCAGCGCGATGGTGTCGTCCTTCGGCAGCGGGCCGGTGAGCCCGAGGCGGCGGGCGGTGTCGGTGACCGCGCGCGGGCCGCCGGATTGCAGCAGCAGGCGCACGGCGGCGGTGTTGACCGATTGGGCGAGGGCTTCCTCGATGGTGATCTCGCCGCGGTAGCGGCCTTCGAAATTCGACGGGCTCCAGCCACCGACGCGGATCGGGGCGTCGAGCACCGTGTCATCCGGGCGGGCGCCTTTTTCCAGCGCGGTGAGCCAGACGAAGGGTTTGAACACCGAGCCCATCTGCCGCTGTGCGGTGACGGCGCGGTTGAACGGGCCGGTTTTGTAGTCCCGCCCACCGACCATGGCACGGACCGCGCCGGAGGCGCTATCGAGCACCACGACCGCGCCCTGACTGACGCCGGCGGCGGCGCCGGGGCCATCGAGCAGGGCGGCCAATCGGGCTTCGGCTGCGGCCTGCACCCGGCCGTCGAGCGTGGTGATCACCACGGCATCGGCGGCTTCCGGCAGGGCGGATTGCACGCGTTCGGACACCCAGTCGGCGAACCAGCCGGCGACGCCGGGCTGGCGGCCGGCGACGGCGATCTGCGAGGCGGCCAGTTGGGCGGCCAGCGGGCTCAGCGCGCCGGTTTCGGCCATCGCGGTCAGCACTTCGCGGGTGCGGGCGGCGGCGGCGTCGGGATCGACGCGGGGGTTGAAGCGCGAGGGGGCGCGGGGCAGGCCGGCGATCATGGCGGACTGCCAGACGGTGAGCTTGCGGGCGGAGACACCGAAATAGAGCTTGGCCGCCGCGTCCACACCCCAGGCGCCGGAGCCGAGATAGACGCGGTTGAGCCAGATCTCCAGGATCTCCTGTTTGGAGAAATGCCGCTCCAGCCAGAGCGTCAGCAGCAGTTCCTGCACCTTGCGGCGCAGTGTGCGGGCGTTGGTGAGGAACAGGTTTTTCGCCACCTGCTGGGTGATGGTGGAGCCGCCCTGCACCAGGCGGCCGGCGCGCAGGTTGACCCAGGCGGCGCGGGCGACGCCGATCAGGTCGATGCCGTGATGCTGGTAGAAGCGGCGGTCTTCCACCGAGACGGCGGCGGCCGGCAGGGCGGGTGGCATGTCGGTGAGGCGGAGCGGTTCGCCGACGACGTCGCCGTAATTGGCGATGATGCGGCCGGACTGATCCTGCAGCGTCAGGCTGGGGCGGCGCGCGGCATCGAGGGCGGCTTCCGGGCGGGGCAGGTCCCAGGCGAACCAGAGCAGGCCGACACCGCCGAGCAGGATGGTCCAGACCGTGAGGATCACCGTCCAGCGCACGACGAAGCCGCGCCAACTGCGTGGCCGCGGTGGCGCCGGCTGCTCGCGCCTTGAGCGCGGCAGGCGCTGGCGCGGCAGCAATTCGCGCGCTTCGGGTTCGGGGGGGTGGGCCATGCCCCCTCCTATCCTGCCGGCTGGCCTTGTGCCACTCCCCCCGGGCACGCATCATTGCCGGAGTTGCGGGAAAGGCAGGGTATGCGGGGAATATTCATCGATGCGGGCGACGAGCTGGCCGAGGTGTTTGCCAAGGTGGTGCTTCCCGGCGATCCGCCGTGCGCGGTGAACCGGCAGGAACAGGTTTCCGCCGCCGAGTTGCCTGCCTTGCTGTCAGGCCAGGATTTCGTGCTCAACGATCACACCCAGATGCCGACCGCGGCGCTGCGGCAGTGTGCCGGGTTGAAGCATGTGATTTTCCTGGGCACCGGGGCGCGCAGCTACATGAACCCCGAGGAACTCGCCGAGATCGGCATCACCGTGCACATCATCAAGGGCTATGGCGATACCGCCGTCGGCGAGCATGCGATCGCGCTGATGTGGGCCGGGGCGCGGGGGCTTGCGGCGATGGATCGTGGGATTCGGGCGGGTGGCTGGCCGCGGACCGAGGGGATGCAGTTGACCGGCAAGACGCTGGGGCTGATGGGGTTCGGGGGCATTGCATCGGAGGTCGCGCGGATCGCGCGGGGTTCCGGGATGCGGGTGATTGCGTGGAACCGTTCGGCGAAGACTGCGCCGGGGGTGGAGTTTGTCGATCTGGATACTTTGCTGGCGCAGAGCCAGGTGCTGAGTGTGCATCTGCTGTTGAACGATGAGACGCGGGGGTTTTTGTCGGCGGAGCGGATCGCGAAGCTGCGGCCCGGGGTGTTGCTGGTGAATACCGCGCGGGGGGCGGTGATTGACGAGGCGGCGATGATCGCGGCGTTGAAGAGCGGGCGGATCGGCCATGCCGCGCTGGATGTTTTTACCGACGAGCCGTTGCCGGCGGGCAATCCGTTTGTGGATATTCCCAATGTGACCCTGTCGGCGCATTCGGCGTTCCGGACGCCGGAGGCGAGTGAAACCCTGATCCGCCGCGCGCTGGATATCGCGGTCACCGTGAGCAAGGCTTAGAAGATGGACAGTCTGCCGATCGTTGATTTTTCTGGTCTGGGCAGCAGCCTGGCGGCCGATCAGGCGCTGACGGGGGAGTTGGATGCGATCTTCCGCGGGATGGGGTTCTGCTATTTTCGCAATATCGGGGTGAGCCAGGAATTGGTGGACGGGCTGTTTGCCGCGTCGGCCAGGTTTCATACCCAGAGCGAGGCCGCGAAGCGGGCGCTGGCGATGAATGCCACGCATCGCGGGTATATGGCGCCGAATACCTCGGTGATCGTCACCTCGTCGGTGGCGAAGGTGAAGCGGCCGAATTATTCGGAATCGCTGATGCTGATGCACGAGGTGACCGAAGACGATCCGCGTTACGGCAGCGAGGTGCATGGGCCGAATCAGTGGCCTGATCTGCCGGGGTTTCGGGAGGCGGTGCAGGCTTACGAGGCCGGGATGCTGGCGTTCTGCCGGCGGCTGTTGCGGCCGATGGCTTTGGCGTTGGGGTTGGAGGCCGATTGGTTCGCGCCGCATTTTGCCAGGCCGACGACGTTTCTGCGGATGCTGCATTATCCGCCGCAGGCGCCGGATAGCCCGGAGGATGCGTTCGGCTCGGCGCCGCATACCGATTACGGGTTCCTGACCATTCTGTGCCAGGACAATGCCGGGGGGCTGGAAGTGCGCCGGGCGGATGGGACCTGGTTGAAGGCGCCGCCGGTGCCGGGGACCTGGGTGGTGAATGTGGCCGATATGCTGTCCCGCTGGACGAACGGGCGCTGGCAGTCCACGCCACACCGGGTGAAGAATCTGTCGGGCGGGGATCGCTACAGTAATCCGTATTTCTTCGACATGGATATGGACAGCGTGGTCGCCTGCGTGCCGACCTGCACCGATGCGGGTAATCCGCCAAGGTTCGCGCCGGTGCGGTATGGCGATTATCTGATGGAGCGGTTGGACAAAAACTACGCCTATCGCAAATCCGGCTCCGCGATGTAGGAAACGGCCAAGGCGCCCGCCTGGCGGAATGGTAGACGCAGCGGACTTAAAATCCGCAGCCGGTAACGGCGTGGGGGTTCAAGTCCCCCGGTGGGCATTCTCTGAGAATTTGTTAACTATACGGAACAATAGCGGCACGCGTTCGCGACCCGGGGTTGAGCCCCGGAAAAAGCGAGTTCGTCGGCGGCGCCTGGCGATGTGCGGGCTTGCGCCTGTGGGCGCGGGGATGCGGATGGGTACGGGTGTGGGGAGCGTGCGGACGCGGCGGGCCGCGACGCGGATGCGCGGTTTGCGGGCGTGGGGCGCGCGGGGACGGCGGCGCGTGCGGATGGATTGTGCACGGGCGCGGGCGGGGGCGGGGGCGGGGGTCTGGGGTACGGGTTGGGGCAGCGGCGGCAGTTCGCCGTTGCGCCAGGCGTTGAACAGGTTTTCGATGCTGGCGAAGAGTTGGCGCAGGGCGAGCCAGAGCAGGATCGCTTCGGACATAGTTCCCCCGGCGTGCCGCACACGGGCGACGAGGGTTTTGAGGTGGCCAGACGCGGTGTGGGCCAGAGGCATTATAGCCATCAATGTGGTTCTAACTAACTGTTGGTTCGATGGCAAGGATTTTTTGTGTTATATTTCACTAACGTTTTTGCGATGGAGGGGTGGTGGGGTGCGGTAGGGCACCCCACCCTACGATATTGATATAATGAAGTTTTTTGGGTCCCATTTTTACAAAAAAGGGACTGCTTGCCTTAGGCTTTCTTCTCCCACCCGCGCTCA
>CAIRTN010000235.1 GCA_903881515.1 uncultured Rhodospirillales bacterium
CCAGCACCGTCATGCCGGGCGCCTGCGTTGCCAAAGCCGGAAGGCGCTGCCAGCAATGCCGTCGGGGAAGAACAGCACCAAAGCCACCACCAGCGCGCCGAGCTTGATGCGCCAGAATTCGGTGGACAGCAGCAGGTCATAGAGCAGGGTGTACGCCGCGCCGCCGACGATGGGGCCGGCCATGCTCTGCACGCCGCCGAGCAGCACCATCACCAGCGCGTCCATCGAGTGCGAGACGTTGACATAGGTGGGGAAGACGCTGCGCTTGGCGTAGGCGAACAGGCCGCCCGACAGACCGGCGCCGGCGCCGGCGATGGCGAACGCCGCGAGACGCAGCCGGTCAGCATCGAGACCGATCGCGGCGGCGCGCAAGGCCGAATCCCGTGTCGCGCGCAGGGCGAAGCCGAACGGCGCGTATGCGGCGCGGCGCAGCAGCAGAGCGCCGCCGGCGCAGATCGCCAGGACCAGCAGATAGAAGCCGGCGGTGCCGAGATCGGCCGGGCGCACGTCGAGAATGCCGTTATCGCCGCCGGTCACCCCCACCCATTGGAACGCGCCGGCCCAGACGATCTGGGCCACCGCCAAGGTCAGCATTGCGAGGTAAACGCCCGAGAGCCGGACGATGAACCAGCCGAACGCCGCCGCCGCGACACCGGCGACCACCGCGGCGCCGAGCAGGCCCAGCCCCATCGGCAGCGCCGACTTGGTCAGGAACGCCGCGGCATAGGCGCCGACGCCGAACCAGGCGGCGTGGCCGAAGCTCGCCATCCCACCCGGGCCCATCATCACATGCAGCGAGGCGGCGAACAGGATCGCGATCAGCATCTCGGTCAGCACCGACAGGCCGAACGGCCCGATCAGCACCGGCGCCAGCACCAACCCCAGCAGCGCCACCGCCCCGGCCCAGAGCAGCAGGCGCGGCGCGGCCACCACTGGCATCACCGCGCCGGCTGCCTCGCGCGCCGCCGGAAGTGCCCGGCCCAGCAGGCCGTGCGGGCGCAGCACCAGCACCACCGCCATCGCCACGAAGGCCAGCACCAAGGTCGCCTGCGGCAGCAGCACGATGCCGAACGCCTGCAACTCGCCGATCAGCAACGCCGCGAGAAACGCTCCCGACAGGCTGCCCAGGCCGCCCACCACCACCACCACAAAAGCATCGGTGATCACGCCGAGATCGATCGACAGATTGGCCGAGCCCGACGGCAGCGACAGCACGCCGGCCAGCCCCGCCAGCCCTGCGCCGAGGCCGAATACCGCGGTGAACAGCATGCGCTGATCCACCCCCAGCGCGCCCAGCATCTCCCGATCCTGCGTCGCCGCGCGGACCAGGGTGCCCCAGCGGGTGCGATGGAACAGCAGCACCAGCGCGCCCAGCACCAACGGGCCGATCACGATCAGGATCAGGTCAAACGAAGGAAACCGCGCGCCGAACAGCTCGACAAACCCGCGCATCCAGCGCGGGCGCGGCAAGGGCAGATCGTTCGGCCCCCACAGGAACAACGTCGCGTCCTGCAGCACCAGCACCACGCCGAAGGTCGCCAGCAACTGCAGCAGTTCCGGCGCGCGGTAGATCCGCCGGAGCAGCAGCACCTCCAGCACCACGCCGATCGCCGCCACCGCCAGGCACGTCGCCACCACGCCAAGCACGAACCAGCCCGGCTCGCGCGGCAGCCGCGTCAGGATGCTCCAGCCGATATAGGCGCCCAGCATGGTCAGGCTGCCATGCGCGAAGTTCACCACCCGCGTGACGCCGAAAATCACCGTCAGGCCGGCGGCGACCAGGAACAACGTGGAGGCGCCGGCGAGGCCGGTCAGGGCTTGGACGAGGAGGGAGTCCACTTAGGCGCCTTGTCAGTGAAGATAAGAAGAAGAAAAGTTCTTCTTTTTCTGAAGGGCGACGGCGAAGGCGCCGCGCCGGAAAAGAAGCAAAAAGACTTTTGATCTCTGCGCCCGGTCGGAACGCGGAGCTCTGGCGGATAAAAGTTTTTTGCTTCTTTTTTTCAAAAAAGAAGACTCTTCCTTCCCTCAAGCCGGCCGCATCTTCCGCACCTCGTCATCCGGCGGCAGCGCCACCGCGCCATCAACATAGCGCCAGTCCACCATCACGCCCTTGCCCCCCTTCACCGCGGTCTTGCCGACATAGGTGCCGAGCGTGCTCTGGTGATCCAGAGCGCGGTAGGAGGCGCGGCCGAACGGGGTGTCGAACGCGGCGCCGGCGAAGCCGTCGGCCATTGCTTCGGAGTCGACCGAGCCGGTTTTGGCGATGCCGGCGACGATCGAGGCGATCAGGGCCGCGCCGACAACCGAGCCCATTTTCGGCAGTTCGTTGAACCGGGCCTGATAGGCTTTGATGAAGGCGGTGTTGGCCGGGTCGGTCAGGCTGGTGACGGGGTACCCGGTGACGATCCAGCCTTCCGGTGTCTCGTCGCCCAACGGGTCGAGATATTCCGGCTCGCCGGTCAGCACCGAGACCACGCCCTTGCCCTCGAACAGGCCGCGGGTGTTGCCCTGACGCACGAAATTGGTCAGGTCCGGGCCGAAGGTGCCGTTCAGGATCGCGTCCGGCTTGCCCTGGGCGAGGGCGGCGACGGTGGCGCCGGCGTCGATCTTGCCGAGGGCCGGCCACTGCTCGACGATGAATTCCACATCCGGCTGGCGTGCCTTCAGCAGCAGCTTGAACCATTTCACCAGAGACTGACCATATTCGTAGTTCGGCGACACCGTCACCCAGCGCTTGGCTTTCAGCTTCACCGCGTCATCGATCAGCATCGCCGCCTGCATGTAGGTCGACGGGCGCAGCCGGTAGCCGTAGCGGTGCCCCTCGGACCACACCAGCGCGTCGGTCAGCGGCTCGCCGCCGACGAACAGCTTCTTCTGCTGTTTGGCGAAATCGCTGATCGCCAGGCCGATATTGGACAGGAAGGTGCCGGACAGGATGTCAACCTTCTGGCCGTTGACCAGTTCGCCGGCGAGGCGGATTGCGTCCTGCGGCTTGCCGGCGTCGTCGCGGCTGATCACCTCGATGCGCCGGCCCAGCACGCCGCCCTTGGCGTTAACCTGCTCGGCGGCCAGCGTCCAGCCGTTGCGGTACGGCAGGGTGAAGGCGGAGGCGGCGGTGTAGGAATTGATTTCGCCGATGCGGATCGGCACATCGCCCTGCGCCCGCACGAGCGCGGGGGCGGCCAGGGTGGCGGAGGCCGCGAGCAGGGTGCGGCGGGTCAGGTGAGTCATGGTGATTTCCCCTTGTTGCCGGCCACGCTAGCGCAGGCCGTCTTTGCCTTCGATCTCATCATGCCGCAATCCACCGATGCGCGGCAGCGGCCGGCCGGAATCGGTCACCACCACGGCGACGACGATCTCGTCGCGGCGGGGCGCATCGGGGACGCGGATTTCCATCGCGTCGAAATGGCTGCGCACATAGGCGGCGTCCTTGTGGCCCAGCGGCACGTCGATCGTCGAGCCCATGCCGCCGCGCTTCTTGGCGCTGGGCACCAGGGCGGCGCCTTTTTCGACGGCCTTGCGCAGGGGCGCGCCAAGTTTCGGGTGCAGGATTGCGGCGGCGTGTTCCAGTTCGCCATCCTCGCCGACGATAGCTGCCTTGCCGTAGCTCTGCGCCTGCCCCGGTGTGATTCCCAGCGCGTGCACGGCGCGTTCGCCCAGCAGCGCGCCCAGCATCTCGCCGATTTCGATCAGCGTGGTGAGGTCGGCGACGTGGCGGCCGGAGAGCGGATTTTCGATCACCGCAATCGCCGCGGCCTTGCGCGTGGGCGGGCTCACCGCCTCGCCGCCCTCGCGATGAGTTTCCTCGATCACCGTCAGTATCTTGCGGATCATACCGCCTCCAATTGTTCGGCCGCGCAGCCAACTGTCAGCACGCGCCCCCGCAGCATCAGGGCCGCACCCGTGATGATGCCGCGGCGCAGCAGAGCATCGGCGACAACGCGCCCCGCGTCCAGCGCCGCGACCGCTTCGGCCTCGGTGAGCATGCCGACCTGCCAAGTGACCAGCCGTGCGCCGAGATCGCTGTCAGGGTCGATGTCACAGGCCGGGCGGCGGATGATCGCGCGGTGCCCGGGCAGATCGACCGCGTTGCCTATCACGCTTGCCGCTGCGTCCGCCGCTGCGGCGGTGTGGGCCAGCACGGTGACCGCGTCGGCGATACCGAAGGAGAAGCTGCGCCCTCCCCTGCCCTTGCACGCGGCGCCCGAGGTCGCCACGCCGCCGGCGGATTGCAGGGTTACCTGCCCCGGCATCGCGCCGGCCGCGACCAGGCCGACGGCGACGGGATGGCCGGGCGCGGCGTGCACCGCGATATCGCCGCCGTTGTTGACGAATGCGCGATCCAGCCGCCGCCCGTTCAGCATCGCCCGCAGCAGGTGATCCGCCACCGCCCCGGCCACCGCGGCCATCGGCGTGATGAAACCGGCGGCGAACGGCGCGCAGGCGGCGGCCATCGCTTGCGCGACAGCGCCGTGCAATTCGGGCTGTGCCTCGCCCAGCGGGGTGCGCAGCACGGGAAGTTCCGCGACCAGCCCGGGCAACACCGCCGGGAAGGCCTGTGCTGCCTGCCAGTAGGCGGCCTCGACCTCCGCTGTCGAGCCCCATGCCCGACACAGGCAATCGATCGGCCCGTGCTGCAAATGCAGCCTCCCATCCGAGAGAAGGGCGGCGTGCGCGGTCATCGGCGGTCAGCAAGCAAGGAATTATGACCACAGAGGCACAGAGAGCACAGAGAGCACAGAGACAGCAAGGAAGAGACGAGATCGGATAATATCTTCATCTTCCTCACTTTCTCTGTGTTCTCTGTGTCTCTGTGGTCAATCTTCTTGCTTTCTCACAGCCGGAAACACCCCACCCGGCATCACCACCCCGCGCGGCCGAGCCTCCAGCAGCTCGCGCAACGGTCGCACCCGCCCGACATGGCCGCCCAGCGCCGCGTAGAGCTCGGCCGGCATGCTGAATTCGATCGGGGCGACGATGGCCGGGGTTGGCACGTCGCCGAAGCTGTTGGCCGACATCCGTGTGACGTCGACCATGTAGGTGATGCCGCCACCGGGCCAGACGAACACCGAAGCCCCGCCCGAGGTCACCCTTGCGGTTCCCGCCTGCACCGCGCGGGTCAGCAGCACCGGGTTCTCGGTCGCGCCGGCCCGCAGCGAGCCGCCGGCGCCGGCCATGAACAGCACGCTGCACAGGGCCGGCTCACAGTTCTCGCCGATCCGCGCCACCGCGGCAGCAATCGCCGGCGGCATCGGCGCCGGCACCGGCTTCAACGCGTCATCCAGCACGAACCAGGCGGCATGCTCCCCGGTGGTGGACACCATCAGCAGCCGCAGTCCTGGCCAGGCCAGTTTCGGGTCGATCCGCTCGATGATCTCCAGCGGGTCGGAAATATCGGTGCCGCCCCAGCCCAGCCCCGGCCGCGCCACCTGGAAATACCGCCCGGGGGTGGAGCGCCGGCCACGCACGCGAATCCCGGCCGGGCGCATGTCGAGGAACTTGCCGGCCTGGTGCTCGCTCAGCACGCCGGTGATGTGGTCGTCGACCACGATCACCTCGTCGGCATGGCCCAACCATTGACCGGCGAAAATACCGATGGTCGCCGAACCGCAGCCGACGCGCATCCGCGCCTCCGCCACGTCATCGACCACGGGCGCCGCCCCGGCCTGCACCAGCACCCGGTGCCCGCCGGCGATCGACAGTTCCACCGCATCGCCGTTGGCCAGCCGCAGCATGGTTTCGCAGGCCACCACGCCCTCGCGCTTGCTGCCGCCGGTCAAATGCCGCACGCCGCCGATCGACAGCATCTGGCTGCCGTATTCCGCCGTGGTGACATGGCCGACCGCCTCGCCATCGGCAGTGACGGTCGCGGTCTCCGGGCCCAGATGGCGGTCGGTGTCGATCTTCAGCTTCAGGCCGCAATAGGAGAAGATGCCCTCGGTCACCACGGTCACCGTGTCAATGCCGTCGATCTCGGCGCCGACGATCCAGGGCGCGGGCTTGTAGTCGGGATAGGTGGTGCCGGCGCCGACGGCGGTGACGAACACGTCACGCGCGGCGATCGGGTTGCCGGTCCAGTCGGCGCCGGCGAAGCGCACCATCTCCGGCGCGCGCACCGCGACGGTCAGCGGATCGCAGCGGGTCAGCACGCCGTCGACATTGCCGTAGCGGTCGCAGGCCCCGGTCTTGCCGGCGCGGATGCGGCACAGCACCGGGCAGGCGTCGCAGATGATGATATCGTTCATGCGCGCAGGGCCTCCAGCACCCGTTCGGGGGTCGCCGGCACGCGGGTGAGGCGCGCGCCGGTGGCGTCAGCGATGGCGTTCAGGATCGCGGGCGCGGTGGCGACCAGCGCGGGTTCGCCGACGCCTTTCGGGCCGTCCTCGGTTTCCACCAGGAACACCTCGATCTCCGGCACGTCGCCGATGGTCGGGATGAGGTAGTCGTGCAGGTTCTCAGTGCGGCCCGGCAGGTATTCCTCCATCAGCGCCAGGCCCAGGCCCTGGGCGATGCCGCCATGGATCTGTCCCTCGACCAAAGTCGGGTTCACCGCGCGGCCGACATCGTGCGCCGCGGCGATCTTCAGCACGCGCACGGTGCCGAGTGCGGTGTCCACCTCCACCAAAGCGGCCTGGGCGGCGAAGGCGTAGCAGGCATAGGGCTCGCCCTGACCATCGGCGTCGAGCGGTGTGGTCGGCGGATCGAACCTTCCCTCGCCGCGCAGCACCAGGCCCTCGGCATCCGGTTTCATCGCCGCGGGGTCCAGCACCAAACCGTTGATCAGAATCTTGCCGCCGGCCAGCACGATCGCCGCGTCGGCGCCGGCATTGGCCCGGCGTAGGATCTCGGCCCGCAGTGCTTCCGCGGCGAGGCGGACGGCGGTGCCGCTGACATAGGTCTGCCGCGAGGCGGAGGTTTTGCCGGCATCGCGGGTGCGCGCGGTGTCGCCGGCCACCAGCCCCACGTCCTCGGGCGGCACACCCAAAGCCGCGGCGGCGATCTGCGTCATCACCGTGTTGGAGCCCTGGCCGATATCCACCGCGCCGGAAAACAGCACGCAGCGCCCGGCGGCATCGATGCCGATCACCATCTCTGACGGGTTGGACATCGAGGTGTTGCCAATGCCGTACCACATGCACGCCACCCCCACCCCGCGGCGGATGCTGCCTTCGGTCTGACGCTGCGCCCGCATCGCAAGATAGGCGGGATGCAGCGCGTCGAGGCACTCCACCAGGGCAGCGCCCTGGCCCATCACCTGCCCGGTGCCTGAAGCATCTCCGGGCCGCAAGGTATTGATCCTGCGGATTTCCCACGGGTCGATACCGAGCCTGGCGGCCAGCATATCCAGCAGCGCCTCGCCGGCAAGCGCCACCTGCGGCACGCCGAAGCCGCGGAACGCGCCGGCGGGCGGGTTGGTGCTGTGGATCGCCGCCGAGGTGCAGAGCACGTTCGGCACACGATACGGCCCCGTCGCATGCACCGGCACCCGGTTCGCCACCGTCGGCCCCCAGCTGGCATAGGCGCCGGTGTCGAAATCGGCGTGACAGCAATAGGATAGCAGGCGTCCCTCATTATCCATCGCAGCTTCGGCGGTGATGCGGGAGGGGTGGCGCTTGGTCGAGGCCATCATGCTCTCGGCCCTGGTGTAGACCAGCCGGCACGGTCGGCCGGTGCGCCAGGCCGCGATGGCGATCAGCGGCTGCACCGACAGGTCAAGCTTGCCGCCGAAGCCGCCGCCGACCGCGGTCGGGATGATCCGCACCCGCTCGGGCGGGATGCCCAGGATCAGCGCGATCTCGTCGCGGTCCATGTAGGGGGTCTGGGTGGTGGCGACGATCTCGATGGTCTCGCCGACGCGCCGGGCATAGCCGGCCTCGGGCTCGATATAGGCGTGTTCGACAAAGCCGGTCTCGACGGCGATCGCGGCCCGAATGTCGCCCTGCGCCGTGTCGCCGCGCGCCACCCGGCCGCGAATGAGGATGTTGCCAGGCGTATGCGGGTGCAGGTCCGGCCCCTCGCCCATCGCCACCGGCGGCAGCACCTCCCAGGCGATCGGCACGTCGGTCTGCACCGCCTCGGCCGTGCCGACCAGGGCGCAGACCGGCTCGCCGCGATGGCGGACGTAGCCCTCGGCCAGCACGAACTGGTCCTTGCCGGTGGGATAGATGCCGTAGGTGTTGCTGCCGGGCACGTCGGCGGCGGTCAGCAGCAGATGGAGTCCCGGAGTCCCGCGAATCGAGTCGAGATCGCCCAGCGCGAATCGGGCATGGGGATGCGGGCTGCGAATCATCCGCACATGCAGCACGTCGTCAGGCATCTCGTCGGCGCCGAACCGGGCGGTGCCGGTGACCAGCGCCGGCCCATCCACCTTGGCGATGCGCCTAGGGTCATCGGCTACCGGTCGGTCGAGAATGGCATCGATGATCTTGCGATAGCCGGTGCAGCGGCACAGCACGCCGCCCAGCGCGTCCATCACCTCGGCTTCATCGGGCGCCGGGTTGGCGTTCAGCAGGCTGGTGGCGGCCACCAGCATGCCCGGGGTGCAGAAGCCGCACTGGGCTGCGCCGTGAAGCAGGAAGCGGGCGGCGAGTTCGGGGCCGAGGCCTTCGACGGTCACCACCGTGCCACCGTCGATGCGGGCGGCCGGCACCAAGCAGGCGCAGACCTGCTCGCCGTCGAGCAGCACGGTGCAGGCACCACAATCGCCCGCGTTGCAGCCGATCTTGGTGCCGGTCAGGCCGAGATCCTCGCGCAACAGGTCAGCCAGCCGGCGCTCCCCCGGCACATCAAGTACGACCGTGCGGCCATTGATTTCAGACGATATTTTCATAAGCCCGCCGGATCAGCTGCAACACCGCCGTGCGCCGGTAGTCGGCGGTAGCGCGGACGTCGTCGATGGGGGAAAGCGCGGCGAGATGCTGAATTTGCAAGGGCTTGCCGGCCAGGACCGCCGCCTCCACCTCCGGCAGACGGCAGGGCACCGCCGAGCAGGCGCCCACCACGATCCGCAGATCACTCGGCGCGCGGGCGACGACCGCGACCGAGGCGATCGAGATCACCAGATAGCGCCGCGCGCCAAGCTTCTCGAACTCAGAGCGGATCGGCGCGGCCCCGCGCGGGATGCGCACGCCCAGAACCAGTTCGTCGGCACGCCTTGCGGTGCGCCTGGGGCCGAGGATGAAATCCCGCAACTCCAACAGCCTGCGGCCGGATTGTGAGACCAGTTCGACCTGCGCGCCCAGAGCCATCAGGCACGGCACGCCATCCGCGGCGGGGCTGGCGTTGCAGAGATTGCCCACCAGCGTGGCGGTGTTTTGCACCTGCCGGCCGCCGACCTGGGCCGCAGCCTGATGCAGCAGGGCGGGCAGATCGCTGCGCAGCACGTCGGTCCAGGTGGCACGGCAGGGGACGAACCAATGATCGGGATGACTGCTTATCGTCCGCAAGTCGGGCAATCGCGTGATATCAAGCAGATCCGGCGCAGTCTGCGGCAGGGCGTAGAGATCGGTGCCGCCCGCGAGGATGGTCAGCGGCGCCGCGGCCAGGGCCGCGAGCGCCTGCTCCAGGGTGGTCGGACGTAGATATACCCCCATAAGGTGCGCCCCGATCGTTTGTATACATACGATCGGGCAGCCACGGGGCGGACGTCAAGCGGAAAGCTGATACACCTTGGGGAAGCGGGTCAGCGCCTGTTTCCATGGCCGCAGATCGGTCCCCTCGGGCACCGCGGCGGTGGTGAAACCGCAGCGCGACATGAACACGTAGTTGTCGGGCAGGATGTGGCCGGCGGCGCGGATCTCGCCGCTGAAGCCGTAGCGCTCGCGCAGCCGGCGGGCCAGGGTGAAGCCGCGGCCGTCCTTGGTGCCGGGGAATTCGATCACCACCATCGCGGCGCGGGCGGCGACTTCGGCCAGTTGCTCGGGGGTGGTGGCAGCGCCGATGCGCACGCCGACCGGGCCGTTCGGGCGATCGGCGAGGAAGCGGGCCAGGCTGATCACCCCCTGCCCCGCCGGCAGCGGCGTGGAGTCGTCGATCGCAATCCAGGAGTCGGCGATCGGTTCGCCTTGCTCAAGCAGCGGCATAGAGAGTCTCCCGGAACGGCGCGAGGCCGAGTCGGCGATAGGCGGCAAGGAACGATTCGCCGTCCTGCCGCAGCGTCAGATAGGTCTGCACGATGGTCTCCACCGCATCGACGATGCCGTCGGCGGGGAATGACGGGCCGACGATGGCGCCCAGCGCCGCGTCGTCGGTGGCCGAGCCGCCGAGGGTGACCTGGTAGTATTCCTCGCCGTTGCGATCGACGCCGAGGATGCCGATATGGCCGACATGGTGATGCGCGCAGGCGTTGATGCAGCCGGAGATGTTGAGCGTCAGCGGGCCGATATCGTGCTGCCGCGCGAGGTCGGCGAAGCGGGCGGAGAGCGCTTGCGCCACCGGGATCGAGCGGGCATTGGCCAGGCTGCAATAATCCAGGCCGGGGCAGGCGATGATGTCGCTGAGCAGACCGATATTCGGCGTGGCCAGACCAAGCGCGGTCAGCGCGCGCCAGAGCACCGGCAGATCGATGGCACGGACATGCGGAAGCACCAGGTTCTGGATATGGGTGACGCGCAGTTCGCTGAGGGAATACGTGTCGGCGAGCTCGGCCACCGCGTCCATCTGATCCGCCGTCATACCGCCACGGATGCCACCGACCGGCTTTAGCGACAGCGTGACCGAGACATAGCCCGGAGTGCGGTTGGGCCGGGTGTTCTGCGCCTGCCAGATGGCGAAAGCGGGGTCGGGGTCGGTGATCGCGGTATCGGCCAGCGTTTCCAGCGCCGGGGGCGCAAAGCGGGCGGCGATGGCGGCGACGTGGGCGGGGTCGAGCCGGTAGCGTTCGCGCTGCATGGCGGCAAATTCCTCGTCGACCAAAGCGCGGAAGCCATCAATGCCGAGGTCGCGGACGAGGAACTTGATGCGGGCCTTGTGGATGTTCTCGCGGCCGCCCTGCGCGTTGTAGACGCGCAGGATGGCTTCGAGATAGGCGATCAGATCGGCCTCCGGCACGAATTCGGAAATGACCGAGCCGATCACCGGGGCGCGGCCGAGGCCGCCGCCAACATGCACGCGAAAGCCGATCTCGCCGGCCTCGTCGCGGCGGATGGTCAGGCCGATATCGTGCACCTGCACCGCGGCGCGGTCCTCGGTGCTGCCGGTGATGGCGATCTTGAATTTACGCGGCAGGTAGGTGAACTCGGGGTGCAACGTCGACCACTGGCGCAGGATCTCGGCGTAGACGCGCGGATCGACGATCTCGTCGCGGGCGACGCCGGCGTATTCGTCGGTGGTGACATTGCGGATGCAGTTGCCGCTGGTCTGGATGGCGTGCAGATCGGCTTCGGCGAGGGCAGCCAGTGCGTCGGCGGCGTCTTCCAGCTTGATCCAGTTCAGCTGCAGGTTCTGCCGTGTGGTGAAATGGCCGTAGCCGCGGTCGAAGCGGCGGGCGAGCACGGCGAGCTGGCGCAGCTGAACGGCGGACAGTACGCCGTAGGGGATGGCGATCCGCAGCATGTAGGCGTGCAGCTGAAGATACAGCCCATTCATCAGCCGGATCGGCTTGAACTGATCCTCGGTCAGCTCGCCGCTGATGCGCCGGGCGACCTGGTCGCGGAACTCTTCGACGCGGGCGGCGAGGAAGTCGCGATCGGTGCTGTCATAGCGATAGATGCCGGCGCGCAGATGCGCAGGCAGGTCGGTCAGGCGGAGCGCCTGATTCATGGCGCGGCGTCCTGTCCGATGGTGGGGCCGAATGCGCGGATGCGTTCTTTCCAGCTTGCCGGCGTGGCGTGCTCGGTGAGGGCGGCGGCGTAGATGCCGACGACCAGCGGATCAGCGGCGAGTGTGGTGTCGAGCACGTCGGGGGCGATTACCGCGGCGTCGGCGAAGGTCTCGCTCCAGTCGCCGGTGCCGGTGCGCCAGACCACGGCACCATCCAGCAGGCGGTTGGCGGTGATGGCGACGGCGGCGGCGCGGCGGGCTTTGCGGGTGCCGGACATCAGAGGATGGAGACGACCACGGCGGCGGCGAACATCACGAGCGCCAGGATGATCACGTCGCCGGCGGGCAGCCAGTCTTCCTGGCCCTCGGCGACGCGGGCAAGGTCGTCGGCGTCGGTGCTGTCAGCGGAGATGCCGTAGATGGTGTCATGCACGTGCATGGCGAAGCTCCTTCAAGGCCTGGGCGGGGGCGAAGCCGGCGGCTTCACCGATGATCACCAGCGCGGGGCTGGGCAGGCGGGCACGGCGGGCGTCGAGCGTGCAGCGGCCGAGTTCGCTGCGCAGCACGCGCTCGCCGGGCAGGCTGGCGCGGGCGACGATGGCCACGGGGGTTGCAGGGTCGCGGCCGGCGGCGAGCAGGCGGACGACGATCTCGTCGAGCCGGGTCAGCGCCATGTAAGCGACCAGGGTGCCGGCGGGCTGCGCCCAGTCCGGCAGGGCAGCGGTTTCATCGTGGCCGGTGACGAAGGTGACACTGCGGGCGCTACGGCGCAGGGTGAGCGGGATGCCGGCGGCGGCGGCGGAGGCTGCGGCGGCGGTTATGCCGGGCAGGATGCGCCAGGGGATGCCGGCTTCGGCGAGTGCGGTGAGTTCCTCGGCGGCGCGGCCGAAGATCGCGGGGTCGCCGCCTTTGAGGCGGACGACGCGCAGGCCGGCGCGGGCGTAGGCGACCAGGGCGGCGCAGATATCGGCCTGGCGCCAGGCGGCGTTGCCTTTGCGCTTGCCGACATCGACGCGCACCGCGTCGGGGCGGGCGAATTGCAGCACGGCCGGGCCGGGCAGAGCGTCGTGCAGCAGGACGTCGGCGGTGCGGATGGCATCGACGGCGGCGAGCGTGAGCTGACGCGGATCGCCGGGACCGGCGCCGACCAGCCACACTTCGCCGGGGGCGGGGCCCTGGCTGTCGGCGGCTGGAATCGGGGCGGTCTGCGGCATGGGAAACCCGTTTGACTACTTTGTGACCATGCGGGGTCCGGGGGGGCGGAACCAGGAACGGGTTGTCCACAGATCGGCTGTTGCGGAGAGGCTGATGCTCCGGCGCGCGGCCAAAGGAGAAATCCGTTTCTGCCGGTGCCAAGGCTGGTTGAAACCGGGTGGAGAGGCCAGATTGGGGCGGCATTTGGAGGGGCGGCGATGTTGCCTTTGGCGCTGGATCTGACGGGGTGGGCGGTGGTGGTGGCGGG
>CAIRTN010000236.1 GCA_903881515.1 uncultured Rhodospirillales bacterium
ACCCATCCCGGTGCAATTCGCCCGCTACGTCGCCGACCTCGCAAGGCTCCGCCTCGGCCGCTCGATCCAGACCGGCAACCAGGTCGCCGATGACCTGGCGAAATACCTGCCGGCCACGCTGGAAATCGTCCTGATCGCCACCGTGCTCTCGATGCTGATCGGCGTCCCCGGCGGCATCCTTGCCGCCTTGCGCCGCAATTCCCTGTTCGATCACGCCAGCCGCATCCTCGCGGTCTCCGGCGTCGCACTCCCCGCTTTCTGGGCCGCCCTGCTGTTGCAGATGATCCTCGGCCAATGGCTCGGCTGGCTCCCCACCTCCGGCCAGCTCTCCGTCTCCACCGCGCCGCCCACCCCCATCACCGGCATGGTCATGCTCGACGCCCTGCTCACCGGCCAGGGTGCGGTGTTCGCCGAGGCGGCTTCCTATGCCACCCTGCCCTCGATCGTGCTCGCACTGCCCTCGATCGCCGCGATCCTGCGGGTCAACCGCGCCGAGATGATCGAAGTCCTCGGCGCCGACTACGTCACCGCCGCCCGTGCGCACGGCATCTCGCCGCGCCGGGTGATTTACTGGCTCGCCCTGAAGAACGCGATGCTGCCAACGCTCGCCATGGTCGGCCTGCGCTTCGGCTGGACTCTGGGCAGCACGGTGCTGGTGGAAACCGTGTTCGACTGGCCGGGCATCGGCCTCTACGCCGTCTCCTCGGCGCTCGCGTCCGACTTCAAACCGGTGATGGGCGTCACGCTCTGCATCGGCCTGACCTTCATGATCGTCAATTTGCTGATCGACCTCGCCTATGGCTGGCTCGATCCCCGCACCCGCGGCGCATGAGCGCCCGGCGCGACGCAAGGCTGCGGCAGGTCCGCTTCCTGCTATGGACCCTGCGCGGCAGCGCGTCGGCCATGCTCGGCCTCGCGCTCGTCGCCGCCTTCCTGCTGCTGGCCGCCATCGGCCCGTCGCTGGTGCCCTACCCCGATGACGCCACCGGCGCGATGCATCTGGCCCAGCGCCTGAAGCCCCCCTCCGCCGCACACTGGTTCGGCACCGATGAGATGGGCGACGACATCTTCTCCCGCGTCATCATCGGCACCCGCACCAGCCTGTGGGTCGGCCTGACGATCACTGGCCTTGCCGCCCTGATCGGCGTCCCGCTGGGCATCGCCGCCGGCTATCTCGGCGGCCGCCCGCGCCTGATCATCATGCGGATCACCGATACCTTCCTCGCCGTCCCCGGCATCGTGCTGGCGCTCGCCATCGTCGCCGCCCTCGGCCCCGGCATCCTGCACGGTGTTCTGGCGCTGACCATCGTCTGGTGGCCCGGCTATGTCCGGCTGATCGAGGCCAAGGCGCTCACCTTGCGCCACGAACCCTATGTCGAGGCCGCCCGCACCATGGGCGCCGGCCATGGCTGGATCCTGCTGCGGCACATCCTGCCGAACTGCCTCTCGGTGCTGGTGGTGAAAACCAGCATGGACATGGGCCTCGCCATCCTCGCCGCCGCTAGCCTCGGCTTCATCGGCCTCGGCGCCAAACCGCCGGCGCCGGAATGGGGCGCGATGGTCTCGGTCGCCCGCAGCTACATGCCGGACTGGTGGTGGTACAGCTTCTTCCCCGGCCTGTCCATCTTCGCGACCGTGCTCGGCTTCAACCTGCTCGGCGACGGCCTGCGCGACATGCTCGATCCCCGGAGCAGCCGCGGATGAGCCTGCTGGAAATCTCCCGCTTCCGCCTGGCGTTCGACGGCTACGAGGGCCGGGTGCAGGTGCTGAACGGCATCGACCTCAGCCTCGCCGCCGGCGAGGCGGTGGGTATCGTCGGCGAGACCGGCTGCGGCAAATCGGTGCTGGCCCGCTCGATCCTGCGCCTGAACCCCACACCCCCGGCCCGCGTGCTGGAAGGCAGCATCCGCTTCGCCGACGCCGACGTGCTGGGGATGGACGAAGCCAGCCTGCACGCGTTGCGCGGGGCTGCCATCGGCATGGTGTTCCAGGACCCGGCGACCTACCTCAACCCGGTCTTCACCATCGGCAGCCAGATCGCCGACGTCCTGCGCGCGCACGGACTGCGCGGCCGCGCCGCGATCCGCGTCCGCAGCATCGAGCTGCTCGACGCTGTCCGCCTGCCCGAGGCCGCCGCCCTGCTCGCGCGCTACCCGCACGAACTCTCCGGCGGCATGCGCCAGCGCGTGCTGATCGCCCAGGCGTTGGCCGGCACCCCGAAACTACTGATCGCCGACGAACCGACCACCGCGCTCGATGTGACCATCCAGGGCCAGATCCTGACGCTGATCGCCGACCTCGTGCGCGACTTCAACCTGACGCTGCTGCTGATCAGCCACGACCTCGGCGTGATCGGCGCGATCTGCCGGCGCATCGTGGTGATGTATGCCGGCAATATTGTCGAAGACGCCCCGGCCGGATCGCTGTTCGCCGACCCCCGGCACCCCTACACACGCGGCCTGCTGGCCGCGGTGCCGGACCTGGAACACCCCGATCGCATGCCCATAGGCATTCCCGGCAGCATCC
The DNA here is from genome assembly GCA_903881515.1 of uncultured Rhodospirillales bacterium. Taxonomy (GTDB): domain Bacteria; phylum Pseudomonadota; class Alphaproteobacteria; order Acetobacterales; family Acetobacteraceae; genus CAIRTN01. Next base: position 2,527 of record CAIRTN010000236.1, read on the forward strand.
CCTCGCTGCGCACACCGCCCGGCGGCTGCCGCTTTCACCCGCGCTGCGCACTGGCCACCGAGCGCTGCCGCAGTGAGGTGCCGGTGCTGTTGGGGGATACCCATCGCACCGCCTGCCATGCGGTGAACCCGTGACCGCGCTGCTGGAACTGCGCGACGGCGTCTGCCAGTACGGCACAACGCGCGCCGTCGATCACGTCACCCTGGCGTTGCAGCCTGGCGAATCCCTCGGCGTGGTCGGTGAATCCGGCTCCGGCAAAACCACTGTGCTGCGCATGCTGCTGCGCCTGGCGCCGGTCACCGCCGGGCAGATCCTGTTCGAGGGCACCGATATCACCGAAGCGCGCGATCTGTCCGCGCTGCGCCGGGCAGTGCAGGTGGTGTTTCAGAACCCGCACGCCGCGCTCGACCCGCGCTACTCGGTATTCTCAGCGGTGGCCGAACCGCTCAAACTGATGGGCGGCGTCGGCCGCGCCGCGTTGCAGGACCGGGTGGCGGCGCTGCTGGAGGATGTCGGCCTGCACGGCGATTTCCTCTGGCGCTATCCGCATGAACTCTCCGGCGGGCAGAAGCAGCGCGTCTGCATCGCCCGCGCGCTCGCGCCCGGGCCGCGCGCGCTGCTGCTGGACGAGCCGACCAGCGCGCTCGATGTCTCCGTGCAAGCGCAGATCATCGAGTTGCTGGCCGGGCTGCGCGCCCGCCACGGGCTGTCCTATCTGTTCGTCAGCCACAACCTCTCGGTCGTCCGCCTGCTGTGCTCGCGCGTCGCGGTGATGCAGACCGGGCGGATCGTCGAACAGGGCGCGGCGGCACAGGTGCTGTCGTCGCCCACACATCCCTATACCCAAACCCTGCTCGCCGCGGTGCTGCCGCCGCGGGCCACGGCCTGACGAGGAAATCCATGAAGCTCGACCCCGATACGCAGATTGTGCTCGATCTGATCAAGGCTGCCGGCCGGCCGCCGTTCTATACGCTCAGCGTCGCCGAAGCCCGCATCCTGTCAGCCGCCGGCCGCGCGGTGATGCAGCCGGAACCGGTCGAGGTCGGCGCGGTGCGCGATATCGCCTGCCCCGGCCCGCTCGGGCCGATCGGCTTGCGGGTCTACCGGCCGCTGGGGTCGGCGGAGACCGATGTGCTGCCCGCGCTGATCTATTATCACGGCGGCGGCTGGGTGGTCGGCGATCTGGAGACGCATGACGTCGCCTGCCGCCGGCTGGCCAACGACACGCCGTGCTGCGTGATCTCTGTCGATTACCGCCTCGCCCCCGAACACAAATTCCCCGCCGCCGTCTCCGACGCCGCCGCCGCCGCGCGCTGGATCATCGGCAATGCCGCTTCGCTGGCGATCGATCCGGCCCGCGTGGCCGTCGGCGGCGACAGTGCCGGTGGCAATCTGGCGACCGTGCTCGCGCTGATGGCACGCGACGGCTACCTGCCGCCTTTGGCCTATCAGCTTCTGATCTACCCCGCCGTCGACATGGCGATGCAGACCGTCTCCAGCCAGCGGATCAATGACGGCTATCCGCTGATCACGTCGACGATGAAATGGTTCATCGACCATTATCTGCGCGGGCCGGAGGACGCAATGGACTGGCGCGCCTCGCCGCTGCGCGCGGTCAGCCTCGCCGGCGTGGCGCCGGCTTTCGTGCTGACCTGCGCGCATGATCCGCTGTGCGACGAGGGCATCGCCTATGCCAGGCGGCTGGAGGCGGAGGATGTGCGGGTGACCTATCTGCACGTCGCCGACCAGGCGCATAACTACCTGGCCTGGGGCAAATATGTCCGTGCCGCCGACACGTTGCTGAACCTGATGGCCGCCCTGCTCAGGGCGCGGTTCAAGGAGCTGGCACAATGATCCTCGCGGGCAAGGCCGCCCTGGTGACTGGCGGGTTCTCCGGCATCGGGCGGGCCACCGCGCTGGCGATGGCGCGCGAGGGTGCGCGCGTGGCGGTGGCCGATGTGCAGGAACCCGGCGAAACCGTCGCCGCGATCAACGCCGCCGGCGGGCAGGCGATCGCGATCGTCGCCGATGTCACCAGCGAAGATGCGGTCAGCGCGATGGTGGCGCGCTGCGTCGCCGCGTTCGGCCGGGTGGATATCGCGTTCAACAATGCCGGCATCGCGCCGCGCCATGTCGGCCCTTCCGGCCAGCGTACGCATGAGATGTCGGCGGCGAGTTTCCGCGGCATGCTGGATGTGAACCTCACCGGCGTGTTCCTGTGCATGAAATACGAGTTGGCGCAGATGCTGGCGCAAGGCGGCGGCGCCATCGTCAATACCGCCTCGGTCGCCGGCCTGGTTGGCTTGCCCACAGCGGTGAATTACACCGCGGCCAAGCATGGCGTGATCGGGCTGACCCGGGCCGCCGCGCTGGAATACGCCACCGACCATATCAGGGTGAACGCGGTCTGCCCCGGCTATGTGCGCACGCCGATGACCGACCCGACGATGGCGGTGCGCGGCGAATATCTGATTTCGCTGGTGCCTGCCCGCCGCCTGGGCGAGCCGGAGGAGGTGGCCGAAGCCGTGGTGTGGCTGTGCTCGGATCGCGCCAGCTTCGTGACCGGCAGCGCCTATACCATCGATGGCGGCTATAGTGCGTCGTGAAGAGGGGGGCGTCGTGAACAACGGGCCGGGGTGATACCCCGGCCCGCATTTCCTCAGGTGGCGTCGATCACTTTGCCGAAGCGCTCATAGGTCTTACCGGTCCAGCGCGTCAGCTGCATCTGCCGGATCGGGTGGAAATTATCCGGCGTGGTGGAGACATAGACGCCCGGCAGCAACACCGGCACGTCGAGGCGTTTGATGTTGGCGGCCTGCTTCATGATGTTCTCGCGCGACAGATCGTCGCCGCACTGCTTCAGCACCTGCACCATGGTCATCGACACGCCGAAGCCGAACGAATAGCCGCCATCGGCGAGATCGCCGTCGGGGATGTATTTCTTCATGAACGCGCGCCATTCGTTCATGCCGGGGTCGTTGGCCCATTCCGGATCGGTCGGGTCTTTCTGATAGGCCGAGGTAATCACCCCCACCGCCTTCTCCGGCCCCGCCGGGTTGATCGTGGCGCCCACCGAGGCGGAGACGTTGGACATGTAATGCACCGGCTTCCAGCCGATGTCGTAGGCCTTGCGGATGATCTGCGCGGAGAACTTGGGAATCGCCGCGCTGACCATCACCTCGGCGCCGCTGTCCTTCAGCGCGACGACCTGGCTGTCCACCGTCGGGTCGGTCGCCTCATAGGTGATCAGCTTGGTGAAGTGCTTTTCGAAATCCTTGCCCAAAGCGTCTTGCAATCCGCCAAGGTAGTCCTTGCCGAAGTCGTCGTTCTGATAGATCAGGGCGCACTTCTTGCCGGCGTAGTTCTCCAGGATCGCCTTGGCGTAGATCTGCGCCTCGGTGCGGTAGCTGGGCTGCCAGCCCATGGTCCAGGGGAAGCCTTTCGGGTCGCCCCATTTGTCGGCACCGGTTGACACGAACAGCTGCGGCACTTTCTTGGTGTTCATGTATTTGTGGATCGCGGTGTTGTTCGCGGTGCCCAGCGAATTGAACAGCAGCGCAACCTCGTCCTGCTCGACGAGCCGGCGGACCTGTTCCACCGTCTTGGCCGGGGCGTAGCCGTCATCCAGCGTGATGAAATTGATCTTGCGGCCGTTGATGCCGCCCTGATCGTTGATCATCTGGAAATATGCCGCGTCGGCCTTGCCGATCACGCCGTAGGACGAGGCGTTGCCGCTGTATGGGATGGTGTTGCCGATCTTGATCTCGGTCTTGGTCACGCCCACCGTCGCCGCCGCGGCCGGCCGCACCATCGCAGATGCCGCGATGCCGCCGAGACCCGTCAGAACCGTACGCCGTTTCATGGTGATTCCCCTTTTGCCGTGTTGCAGTCTTGTTATTTTACAGCCAGTCGCGCGAACCATCGCCGCAGCAGGCTGGCGATGCCGCCTGGTGCGAGGAACATGAACGCGATCAGGATGACGCCGTAGATCGCGCCCGGCGCCGCCTTGGACAGATGGTCGGCGATGTTGGGCACGAATTCGATGAACAGCGCGCCGAACACCGCGCCCCAGATCGAGGCCGCGCCGCCGATCACCATGCCGACGAAGAAGGTGACCGAGAGCGCCACGGTGAAGCTGTCCGGCGAGACGAACTGCACCGCGATCGCGGCGAGCGAGCCGCCGATGCCGGTGAACATCGCCGAGGTGGCGAAGGTCAATGTTTTGAAGCGGGCGATGTCGATACCCATCGCTTCGGCGGCGATCGGCTGATCGCGGATCGCCACCATCGCCCGGCCGATGCGCCCGTGCACCAGATTGCTGGCGAGCGCGAACATCAAGACCCCGACAGCGAGACTGAACAGGTAGACCCACTGGTCGGAGGTTAGCGGCAGGTCGTAGGGCGCGTCGGGCTTGATGATGGTGATGCCCTGCACGCCGCCGGTCCAGCCGTCGATCAGCTTGTATTTCAGCAACTGCGGCACCGCGACGGCGAGCGCGAACGTGGTCAGCGCCAGATACACGCCGCCAAGCCGCAAGGCGGGCATGCCGAGCAGGAAGCCGAACACGGCGCAGACCACCGCGGAGACCGGCAGCGTGGCCCAATACGGCACGTCCCAGCGATCCATCATGATCGCGGTGACGTAGGCGCCGACAGCGTAGAACGCGCCATGGCCCAGCGAGACCTGGCCATTATAGCCGGTGACCAGATTGAGCCCGAGCACCGACAGGGCGTAGGCGACGACCAGAGTGAGCTGGAACAGCTGATAGCCGCTGGCAAACGCCAGCGGCAGCACGGCGGCCAGCACGATGAACAGGAGCGGTCCGAAGCGGGTGATGTGTGCGTGCATGGTCTACACCCGGCTCGCCAGCGTCTTGCCGAACAGCCCGGAGGGTTTGACCACCAGGACGACGACAATGATCACCAGCGCCATCGACAGTTTCAGTTCGGTGCCGACCACATAGGCGCCGCCGAGATTTTCGATCACGCCGACCAGCAGCCCGCCGACCACAGCCCCCAACGGGTTGGTAATGCCGCCGAGCAGCGCACCGGCGAAGGCGTAGAGCAGCACACCGGCCATCATGTTCGGATCGAGGAACACCACCGGCGCCACCATCATCCCGGCCACCGCGCCGATGCCGGCGGCCAAACCCCAGCCCAGCGCCAGCATCTTTGCCACCGGCACGCCGACGAGGCGGCTGGAGATCGGGTTGAATGCGGCTGCCCGCATCGCCAGGCCCAGCCGGGTGAAGCGGAAGAACGCCCATACCGCGGTCAGCACCAGCAGGGTCACGCCGGTGGAGCCCAACTCGTGGCGCGAGAACAGGCCGTTCAGCATCGGCGGGCCTTCGCCGAACGGGCTGGGGAAGGGTTTCAGCGTGTAGCTGAAGATCCAGCCGGCCACCGAGTTGAACATCAGTAGCATGCCGATAAACACACCGACCGAGGCCAGCACAGGGGCTTTCTCCAGCGGCCGCAGCACCAGCCACTGAATGCCGATGCCGACAATCATCGAAGCGCCGACGGTGAGCACAAAAGCGATCCAGTAGGGCACCCCGGCCTGGATCAGCGTCAGCGCCACATAGGTGGACAGCATCGCCATTTCGCCCTGGGCGAAATTCACGTGATGCGTGGCCTGATAGATCATCACCAAGGCGAGCGCGACCGAGGCATAGATGCCGCCGGTGGCGATGCCGGAGAACAGCTGGTGCAGAAAGGCGTCCATGCTGCTCTCCTAACTGGCCGGTGAAGAAGTAAGGCGAGGGCTCTGCCCTCGACCCGCAAGGGGACGGCGATCCGCTTCGCGGCTCACCCCCCTGGACCCCACAGTCCTGAGGAATGGGTTTCCAACGGCCCACGGCCTTTGGTGGGGTCCAGGGGCAAAGCCCCTGGCCTTCGCTGCGCTAAACTCAATAGCCAAGATACGACCTCCGCACGGCCTCATCCTTGCGGATATCGGCCGCCAGTCCGGACATCACGATGCGTCCGGTTTCCAGCAGATAGGCGCGCTCGGCGATTGCCAGCGCAAGCGAGGCGTTCTGTTCCACCACCAGGATCGAGGTGCCTTCGGCGGCGATGATCTGGCGCATGATCGCGAAGATCTCTCGCACGATCAGCGGCGCGAGGCCGAAGGAAGGTTCGTCGAGCAGCAGCAGGCGGGGGTGCAGCATCAGCGCGCGGGCAATCGCCAGCATCTGCTGCTCGCCGCCGGACAGCGTGCCGGCCTGTTGGCGGAAGCGCTGTTTCAGCTTGGGGAAATAGCCGAACATGCGTTCCATGTCCGGCCTGGGATCGCCGCGTTTGGTGTAGGCGCCGAGGCGGAGGTTTTCCTCGACCGATAATTCCATGAAAGTGCCGCGCCCATCGGGCACATGCGCCACGCCGCGCGCGGCGATCGCCTCGGTGGCGAGGCCCGAGATCGGCGTGCCGTCGAACAGGATTTCGCCGGAGATCCGCACCATGCCGCTGATCGCGCGCAAGGTGGTGGTTTTGCCGGCGCCGTTGGCGCCGAGCAGCGCGGTAACGCCGCCGCGCACCACGCCGAAATCGAGGCCATGCAGCACCCGCGTCGGGCCGTAGCCGGCGTGCAGGGATTTGACCTGGAGCAGGAAATTCTCAGTGTCCATCATCGCCCTCCCCGAGATAGGCGCGGATAACCTCGGGGTGACTGCGCACTTCGTCGGGCGTGCCGTCGGCGATCTTGCGGCCGAATTCCAGCGCCACGACCTTGTCGGACACCCGCATCACCAGACTCATGTGATGCTCGACCAGCAGGATCGACATGTCGAAATGCTGGCGCAGGCGCAGGATGAGTTCGCCGAGATCGTCGACCTCGCCGTGGTTCAGCCCGCCGGCGGGCTCGTCGAGCAGCAGCAGCTAGGGGCGGGCGATCAGCGCGCGTCCAAGCTCGACGCGCTTCTGCCAGCCGAAGGGCAGGCCGGCGACGATGTCTTCGGCGACATGCGACAGGCCGAGCAACTCGATCAGCTCGTCGGCGCGCGCGTTGGCGGCGTGTTCCTCGGCGCGCACCGCGGGCAGGCGCAGCGCGTTGGCGATGAAGCCGCTGCGCCCGCTGGTATGCGCGCCGACCAGCATGTTCTGCCGCACCGTCATCGAGCGGAACAGCGCCACGTTCTGAAAGGTACGGCCGATGCCCAGCCCGATCATGCGATGCCGCGGCAGGCCGGTGACCGGGGTGCCATTGAAGGCGATGCCGCCCTTGGTGGCGCGGTAGATGCCGGAGATGCAGTTGAACAGCGTGGTTTTGCCCGATCCGTTCGGACCGATCAGGCCGCAGATCTGCCGTCGGCCGACATCAAACGACACGCCGGCGAGGGCGACGATGCCGCCGAAGCGCATCTCCACGCCATCGACGCTCATCAGGGCGGAGTTGTCGGATGTCAAAGCGGGCGCGACCGCTGGGCGGCCCCCGTCAGGATTTGTACGCGCGTTTTCGCCTGCGTGCGGAACTCGCTCACGCTTCCCCCTGTAAAATGCGGGCGCGGTCAATGCCGCGCCCGCTTGTTGTTTCGGCCGAAGCCGTCAGGCGACGTTAAGCAAGGTTTCGCGCCGTTTCAAGCACGGCGTGAGATCGCTCAGGGCAGCAGTTTCCACTGCCCCTTGGTGAGCTGCACCATCACCCGCGAGCGCTCGTCGGTGCCGTAGCGTTCGCCGGGCGGGAAGGTGTAGACGGCATGGGTGCCGACCACTTCCTTGGTCGAGACCATCGCGTCGCGCAGCATGGTGCGGAACTCCGGCGTGCCCGGCTTGCCGCCGGCGGCAAGCGCGCGCTTCACGCTGTCCTGCAGCACCAGCATTGCGTCGTAGGCGTAGGCGGCGAAGGCATCGTTGGCCGAGGACTTGTTGGCCTGCTCATAGAGTTTCTGGAACTGCGCGGAGACCGCCTTGATCGGGTTGCTGTCGGGCAGCTGCTCGGCGACCACCACCGGGCCGGTGGGCGCGATCACGCCTTCGACCGCGGCGCCGCCGACGCGGACGAATTCCAGGTTGATGATGGCGTGGGTGGAATAGACCGGGCCGCGATAGCCGCGCTCGGCCAGCGACAGATGCGGCAGCGCGCCGGGTGAGCCGGAACCGCCGGTGAGCACCGCATCGGGGCGCAGTGCCATGATCTTCAGGATCTGCGGCGTGACCGAGGGGTCGGTGCGGGCGAAGCGCTCGTTGCTGATGATCTCGATGCCGGCGGGACCGGCAGTGGCCTTCAGCGCGTCATAGACGGTATCGCCCCAGGCGTCGGAGAAGCCGATGAAGGCGACGCGCTTCACGCCGTGCTTTTTCATGTGCTCGACGTCGGCGGCGACCATCAGCGGCGCCGGCTGCGGGATGGTGATTTCCCACGCGCCCTTTTCGCCGGGAACGGCCGCGTTGGCGGTGATCAGCAGCGGCACATGCGCCTCGGCGGCGACGCCGTAGAGCGCGATGGTCGGCGGCGAGCCCGCGGATCCGACCAGGATGTCGACCTTGTCTTCCTCGATCAGCTTCTTCGCCGCCCGCGCGCTCTGCGCCGGGTCGGAGCCGTCATCGATGGTGATCAGTTCCAGCTTCTGCCCGCCGGCCATGCCGCCGCCAGCCATGAAAGCGGCGATGCCTTTCATATACGGCGTGCCGATCGAAGCGATCGGCCCGGACTGCGAGATGATCACGCCGACCTTGACCTGTGCCATGGCCGGCTGCGCCATAGCGGCGCCCAGCGCCAGCAGCGCTGCGAATTTCATTGCCTTCACGTGTCGCACTCCCCGATTGCGTTTGCCCTTATTCGAGTGTGCTATATTTTAAGCTTGAAGGAAAAGGGCATTACAACTTGCGAAGCGATCAGAGGCCGTGACAGGCGATCTTGCGTTGCTGCTGGCCCAGGATGGCATCGCCACCGGCGCGATCTATGCGCTGGTCGCGCTGGGCATCGTGCTGGTGTTCCTGGTGACGCGGGTGATCTTCGTGCCGTTCGGCGACCTGGTGGCGTATGCGTCGCTGAGCCTGGCGGCGCTGGAGGAAAACCGGCGGCCGGGGTTGATCTGGCTGGTGCTGCTGCTGGCGGGGCTGGCGTTTCTGACCGAGGCGCTGACGCTGCTGCGGGCGGGGCATGCGCGGCTTCTGCCGCGCGCGGTGCTGCTGTATCTGCTGCTGCCGGCGCTGCCCTGCGCGGTGGCGTACGTGATCACGCCGATGGACGTGCCGGATCTGCTGCGGATTGTGGTGACTTTGGCGCTGGTGCTGCCGACGGCGCCGTTGCTGTATCGGATCGCGTTCCGGCCGATCGCCGATGCGCCGGTGTTGGTGCTGCTGATCGTGGCCGTGGTGGTGCATTTTGCGATGACCGGGATCGCGCTGCTGTGCTTCGGGCCGGAGGGGGCGCGGCCGCGGCCGCTGACCGGGGCGATCTTCGAGATCGGCGACATCATCGTCTCCGGCCAGACCTTGCTGATGCTGGGCGCGGCGGTGGCGGCGAGCATCGGACTGCTGGTGTTCTTCGCCCGCACGCTCACCGGGCGCGCCCTACGCGCCACCGCGATCAACCGGGTGGGCGCGCGGATCGTCGGCATCAGGCCGGGCGAGGCGGGGACCACGGCGTTCCTGCTGGCGGCTTTGCTGGCCGGGTTGTCCGGCCTGTTGATCGGGCCGGTGACGACGCTGGTCTATGACAGCGGGTTCGTGATCGGGCTGAAGTCGTTCGTTGGTGCGATCATCGGCGGGCTGGTGAGCTATCCCGGGGCGGCGCTGGGGGCGGTGGCGATCGGGCTGTTGGAGAGTTTCACCGCGTTCTATGACAGCGCGTTCAAGGAAGTGGTGGTGTTTGCGGGGCTGGTGCCGGTGCTGATCATCCGCTCCCTGCTGCAGGGCCAGGCGGTCGAGGATGCGGAGGAGGAGCTGTGATCCGCCTGCTCGGCTTTGCCGCCATCGCGGTCTTTCCGTTGCTTGCCAGCCCCTACGCGCTGACCTTGGCGAATTACAGCGGGCTGGCGGCGTTGGTGGCGCTGGGCCTGGTGCTGCTGACCGGCGTCGGCGGGCTGACCAGTTTCGGGCAGGCGGCGTTTGTCGGCGTGGGGGCCTATGCCACGGCGTGGCTGACCACGGCGCAGGGCGCTTCGCCCTGGCTGGGCCTTGCACTGGCGCTGGCGTTGAGCGGCGGGATCGCCGGGCTGCTGGGGGCGGCGACGCTGCGGCTGTCCGGCCATCTGCTGCCACTGTCGACCATCGCCTGGGGGCTGGCGCTGTTCTTCCTGTTCGGCAATCTCGACGCGCTGGGCCGGCATACCGGGATGAGCGATATTCCGCCCGCCAGCCTGTTCGGGCACACGCTGAACAGCTCGCTGGCTGGCTACACGATGATCTGGCTGGCGGTGGCGGTGGCGTTCTGGCTGTGCGGCAACCTGCTGGACAGCCGTGCGGGCCGCGCCATCCGCGCGTTGCGCGGCGGCACGGCGATGGTCGAATCGCTGGGCATCGACAGTTTCGCGATGCGGCTGGCGATCTTCGTGATTGCCGGAATGCTGGCAGGGCTGTCGGGCTGGCTGCTGGCGCATGTGCAACGCTTCATCTCCCCCACCGCGTTCGATGTCGGGCCGGGGATGGAATATTTGTTCATGGCGATCCTGGGCGGGGCGGGGCATCTGGCCGGCGCGATCCTGGGGGCGGCGATCGTCACCGTGGCGCGGGACCGGTTGCAGGACGTGCTGGCGCATATCGGGCCGAATAGCGGGCAGTTGGAGGTGGTGGTGTTCGGCGCGCTGTTCGTGCTGATCCTGCATCGCGCCCGCGGCGGGCTGATCCCGGCGGTGCTGAAGCTGCTGCCGGCGCGCACACGGGCGAACCCGCCCGATGCCGCGCCGCTGTCGCGCCGCGCGTTGCCGGAGGCGGGGACGGTGCTGCTGGAGGTCGATCAGCTGACCAAGCGGTTCGGCGGGCTGGTGGCGGTGAACCAGGTGTCGTTCACCCTGCGGGCTGGCGAGATCCTGGGGCTGATCGGGCCGAACGGGGCGGGCAAATCCACTTTGTTCAATCTGGTGACCGGGCTGTTGCGGCCGAATGCCGGGCAGGTGCGGCTGCTGGGCCGCGATATCACCGGCGCGTCGATCCGGCGCATCGCGCGGCTGGGGCTGGCGCGGACGTTCCAGCATGTGAAGCTGCGGCCGAGCATGTCGCTGCTGGAAAACGTGATGCTGGGCGCGCATCCGCGCGGGCGGGCCGGGCTGCTGGCGGCCACCTTCCGGCTGGATCGCGCCGAGGAGGCGCGGCTGGCGGCCGAGGCGATGCGGCAGCTCAGGCGCGTCGGGCTGGATGCGGCGCCGCACGGGCTGGCGGGCAATCTGGCGCTGGGGCAGCAGCGTGTGCTGGAGGTGGCGCGCGCGCTGGCCGCCGACCCGCTGCTGGTGATCCTGGACGAGCCGGCGGCCGGGCTGCGCAAGCCGGAGAAAGCGGCGTTGGCCGACCTGCTGCGGCAGTTGCGGGCCGAAGGGGTGACCATTCTGCTGGTGGAGCACGACATGGAGTTCGTCATGTCGCTGGTTAACCGCATCGTGGTGATGGAGTTCGGCACGCGGCTGGCCGAGGGCCTGCCCGCTGAGATCCGCGCCAACAAGGCGGTGCAGGAAGCCTATCTGGGGGGCGTGGCATGAGCGCGCTGCTGGAAGCCCGCGATGTGCACGTGGCCTATGGTCGCGTCGAGGCGGTACGCGGCGTGTCGCTCAGCCTGCCGGCGGGGCAGATCGTTACCGTGATCGGGCCGAACGGGGCGGGCAAGACCACGCTGCTGGCAGCGCTCGCCGGCCTGCTGCCGTCGCGCGGGCAGGTGATCTATGACGGGCGGGACCTCGCAGGGACCGATGTCGAGGACCGGGTGGAGGCGGGGCTGTGCCTGGTGCCGGAAAGCCGGGAGCTGTTCGCCGATATGTCGGTGGAAGACAACCTGCTGCTGGGCGGCTGGCGGATGCGGCGCGACAAGGCGGCGATCGCGTCGGGGTTCGCCGAGGTCTATGAGCGCTTCCCGCGTCTGGCCGAGCGGCGCCGGCAATTGGCCGGCACGCTCTCGGGCGGGGAGCGGCAGATGCTCGCCTTGGGCCGGGCGCTGATGGGCAAGCCACGGCTGCTGATGCTGGATGAGCCCAGCCTGGGTCTGGCGCCGCTGATCGTGCGCGAGATCTTCCACACCATCGCCGATCTGCGCGGCACCGGGGTGTCGATCCTGCTGGTGGAGCAGAACGCGCGCGCGGCGCTGGAAAGTGCGGATTACGGCTATGTGCTGGAAACCGGCGAGATCACCCTGTCTGGCCCGGCGGATGAATTGCTACACGACCCCAGGGTGGCGGCGACGTATCTGGGCGGTCATACTTAGGCCGAGAATGCTATGACCCCTGCCTCGATGACCCTTCCGGCGCAACTGCGCGCCCTCGCGCCCCTTGGGGACCGGCCGCTGTTTCGCTGTGGCGCGACAAGCTGGACCTATGGCGAAGCGCCCGGAATCGCCGCCCGCGCCGCCGGGCGGCTGGCGGCGGCTGGGGTTGGGCGTGGCGACCGGGTGGCGATCATGGCCGGGAACTCGGCAGCCTTCCTGGAAACCTATCTCGGCTGCGCCTGGCTGGGCGCGATCGCGGTGCCGGTGAACACCGCCGCGCGCGGGCCGCAGCTCGCGCATATCTTTGCCACCGCGATGCCGAAGCTGTTCGTGGGCGAGGCCGAGTATATCGCCCTGCTGCCGCAGCCGGTCGAGACGGTGTGGGATATCGCGGCCCTGCCCGACGCCGATCCGGTTCCGCCCGGCCCGGTGCGGCCGGGCGACACGGTGGCGATCCTGTTCACCTCGGGCACCACCGGGCCGGCCAAGGGCGTGTGCTGCCCGCAGGCGCAGATGCTGTGGTGGGGCATCCATACCGGGCGGATGCTGGAGCTGACCGACCGCGACGTGCTGGGCACCACGCTGCCGCTGTTTCACACCAACGCGCTGAACACGTTCTATCAGGCGCTGGTGCATGGCGCGGCGATGGTACTGGAGCCGAAATTCTCCGCCTCCGGGTTCTGGAAGGCGATGGTCGCGAATGGTGCCACGGTGACCTACGTGCTGGGCGCGATGGTGCCGATCCTGATGGCGCAGCCGCCGAGCCCCGAGGAACGTGCGCACAAGGTGCGGGTGTCGCTGACCCCCGGCGTGCCGGCCGCAATGCAGGCCGCGTTCACCGAACGGACCGGGATCGTCGTGGTCGACGGCTATGGCTCGACCGAGACCAATTTCGTCATCGGCTCGATCGCCGCACGCCGGCGGCCGGGCAAAATGGGCGTGCCGGCGCATGGCTTCACCGCCCGCGTGGTCGACGACGAGGACAACGAGGTGCCCGACGGCACGCCGGGCGAACTGGTGCTGCGCGCCGACGAGCCGTTCGCCTTCGCGACCGGCTATTGGGGCATGCCGGAGAAGACCGTCGAAGCCTGGCGCAACCTGTGGTTCCACACCGGCGACCGCGTGGTGCGCGATCGCGACGGGCTGTTCGCTTTCATCGACCGGATCAAGGACGCGATCCGCCGGCGTGGCGAGAACATCTCGGCCTGGGAGGTGGAGCAGGTGCTGCTGAGCCATCCCGCCATCGCCGCGGCCGCGGTGTTCCCGGTGCCATCCGATCTCGCCGAGGACGAGGTGATGGCTGCCGTGATCCCAAGCGCGCCGGTGACGCCTGCCGAGATCGCCGCGTTCTGCGCGCCGCTGCTGGCGCGCTACGCCATCCCGCGTTTCATCGACATCGTCGACAGCTTGCCAATGACCGAGAACGGCAAGGTGCGCAAATACGTGCTGAGCGCGCGCGGCGTCGGCCCGGCGACCTGGGACCGGGAGCGGGCGATCAGCGCGTAATTGTCACGTCCTGCATGAAGGTCAGGCTGTCCATCCGGGGCGTGAAGCCGATGCCGGGGCGGGAGGCCCAGAGCACGAATTCATGATGCAGCGGCACGATGGCGGTCTCGTCGCGGATGATGCGGGCGGCGCGGCGCAGTCCATCCTCGCGCTTGGCATCATCGATCTCGGCAAAGGCCGCGCGCATCAACGTGTCGAGCGCGGGGTTGCTGTAGAAGGATTCGTTGGAGACGCCGAACGCGGTTTTCGGGTCCTTGGTGCCGGCGAGCTGCGGCACCAGCAGGGCTGCGACCGGCTGCGGGCCGGCGCCGTGCATGATCAGGCTGAAATTGCCCTTGCGCCAGCCGGACAGGTAGACCTCAAGCGGCACCGCGTTCAGCGTGGTGCGGATGCCGATGCGGGTCAGCGCGCCGGCGATCGCCTGGGCAACCTGGGTGCCGTTGAGGTTGCGGTCTGCGGGCGTGGAGAGCGCGACCTCGAAGCCCTCGGCCCAGCCGGCCTCTGCGAGCAGGCGTTTGGCGGCATCGGCATCGGCGGGCGCGACGGCGATGGAGGGATCGAAGCCGAACTGGCCGGGGGCGATCATCTGACCGGCCGGAATGGCCAGACCCTCCAGCACCCGCGACGTGATCGCCTCACGCGGAATGGCCAGGCTGACCGCGCGGCGCACCCGCGCGTCGGCGAACGGGTTGCGGCCATTGGTGCCCTTCATGTCGGCGAGCACGGCCGGGCCCTGGTGGAATTGCAGATAGGTGATGCGGGTGGAGGCGACCTTGTGCAGCACCACGGCCTTGTTCTGCGCCAGGGTCGCGGCGCTGGAGGGCGAGGGGTTGATGATGAAATCCAGATCGTGCGCCAGCAGCCCAGCCTCGCGCGCGGCGGCGTTGGTGACGACGTGGATTTCGACGCGGTCCCAGTCCGGGCGGCGGCCGGCGAAGCTGTCGTTGCGGGCGAGTTCCAGCCGGTCGCCGCGGGCGTAGCGGAGGAAGCGGTACGGGCCGGAGCCGATCATCGCCTCGCCGGTGTTGAACTGCCCCGTGGTGGCCGCTGCGAGGCGGGCGGGGATGATCGCCACGTTGGCCAGCAGCGCCGGCAGGAACGGCGTCGGCTCTGAGGTGTGCAGAACCAGGGTCTGCGGGTCCGGCGCCTCCATGGCGACGATCGGGCGGACATAGGGGGTCAGCGGGCCCGGCGAGTTCGGCACCTTCGGCACGCGCTGCAACGAGGCGATGGCGTCGGCGGCGGTGAGCGGCGTGCCGTCGGAGAATTTCGCATCGGGGCGCAGCCGCAGCGTCCAGGTCTGCGGGTCCGTCGCCTGCCACGACAAAGCGAGCGAGGGCGTTGGCGCCAGGGCGGCGTTGGTGTTGGTCAAGGCCTCGAACACCGTCATGGCGATCGAGAGGTTGTAGGGGAAGGCGTGGTAATGCGGGTCGAGCGCGGTCCATTCGGTGTCGAACGCCGCGCGCAGGGTCTCGGCGCGGGGCGTGGCGGCCGGCAGCAGCAATGCGGCGCCGAGCAGGGCAATCGCGGTCTTGGCCTTCATGTGGTCCTCCCCAGGACGGGTTTCAGCCGAGCGCTTCGAGCACCCTGACCATTCCCTTGATGTAGCCGGTGGCATAGGCGCGGCCGCGATGGCCCCAGACGGTGTCGCCCACCATGTGCGGCACGTGGTCGTCGATCAGGAAGCCGTCGAAGCCGACATCGCGCAGGATCTTCAGGCAGCGCACGACATCGGTGGCGCCTTCGTCGACGAAGCTTTCGGCAAAGCAGGGCAGCGGCCCGGTGACGTTGCGGAAATGCACGTAGACAAGCTTGCCGGCGCGGCCAAAACGCTCGAGCCCCTCGTAGACCTCTGTCGGCCCCATCTCGGCGAAACAGCCCATGCAGAAATTCAGCCCGTGATTCGGGCTGTCGCCGATGGCGAGCGCGCGGGCGAACGCCTCGGGGCTGCGCATGATGCGCGCGACACCGTCCAGCTCGGGCACCGGCGGGTCGTCCGGATGCAGCGCGAGGGTGACGCCTGCTTCCTCGGCGACCGGCAGCACGGCGCGGATGAAATAGCTGTAATTGTCCCACATCTGCGCTTCGCTCTGCGGCGGCAGGGCGCCGCTGCGCACGGGCTCGGCCAGCGCGTGGTCATAACCGGTCACCTTCGCACCGCCGCGTCCAACGCCGCTGCGGGTGGTGCGCCAGACTTGATCGGGGATCCAGTTATAGCCGAGGATCCTGATCCCGGCGCGCCCCATGCTGCGCAGCGTGTAGTGGAAATTCTCGATCTGCGCGTCGCGGCCGGGCAGGCCCAGCACCGCCTTTTCGATGAAGTTCCGCGGCACACCCTCGATGCAGTCGAGCGTAAGGCCAGCGTTCTCGACATAGGTGCGGATGTTGATCAGGTCCATCGCCTCCCAACGCTGCATCGGCGCGCGGGGGGCGGCGGAGGCGGGGAACTGCTTGCCGAGCAAAGCGGTCCAGGCAGGGCTGTCGAGGTTCGGCTTGTTGATGCCGACGCCGGACGCGCCGATTTGCCGCGCGAAGGCGAGGTCCTCGTCGTGCAGCTCGCGGAACTGGCCGACAGAGACGCGGATGGCCATGTTGCCTCCCCTGGATTTGATCAAATGCTAACCATGAGGATCAAATCGATGCAAGCCTCGCCGCGCGGCCGGAACGTGGTATCGATGCGGCATGGACGTCGAAGACAGCCCGGATTCCGCAAGCCAGCGCACCGCCCCCGGGCGGGTGATCGATCGGCTGTGCGCCGATATCCTCAGCGGACACCTGCCGGCCGGCAGCCGGCTGGTGGTGGCCGCGCTGGCGAAACGCTACGGCACCTCGCCGATGCCGATCCGCGCCGCGTTGCAGGAACTCGGCGGGCGCGGCCTGGTCACGCTGCATCCGCACCAGGGCGCGCGCGTGCGGGCCATGGATGCCGCCACGATCGCCAACGTCTACGAGCTGCGCCATGCCGTACTCGGCGTGCTGCTGCCGCGCTGTGTGCGGCTGGTGCGCGATGCCGACCTCGAGCAGATCACGCAGCACGCCGATGCCTATGACGCGGCGGTCGCCGCCCGGGCGCCGGCGGCGATCCTGGAGACGAACCGGCGCTTCCATCACGCCATCTATGCACTGGCCGATAACCCGGACGCGCTGGATGTGATGGACCGGACCTGGGTGCTGGTCGACGCGCTGCGGCTGCGCTTCGGTTTTGGGCCCGGCCGGTTGGCGGAGTCCTGCCGGCAGCATCGGGCGATGCTGCGCGCCCTGCGCCGGCGCGACGCCGCGGCGGCGACGTCGTTGTTCCAATCCTCGTCCGACGCGGCGATGCACGATCTCCTGCGCCTGGCGGGTTGACAGTTTCCCGGATTGAGGAAATTTCCTCACTGATGAGCGCACCCCCCGCATCGAACGCGGGGCGTCAGCGCTGCAACCTGGGACAGGATGGCGGGATGATCAGCCTGGAGAAACTCGACAGCGCCGGACTGGCGCGGGAAACCGAGGCATTGGCCGGCGTGCTGCATGCCTGCGTGCATGATGGCGCCAGCGTCGGCTTTGCCTGGCCGTTCCCGCTGGAGGAAGCCCGCGCGTTCTGGACCGGGCCGGTGGCCTCGGCGCTGGCGAAACGCGGGCGGCACGTGCTGGCCGCGCGGCTGGGCGGGCGGGTGGTGGGCACGGCGCAGCTGGATTGTGCCGCGATGCCGAACCAGCATCACCGCGCCGATGTGATGAAGGTGCTGGTGCATCCCGGCGCGCGCCGGCGCGGCATCGCCCGGTTGCTGATGCTGGAACTGGAAACGATCGCCCGCGCCGAAGGGCGCTGGCTGCTGGTGCTGGACACTCGCGTCGGCGATCCGGCACAGGCGATGTATGAGGCGCTGGGCTACAGCCTGGCCGGGATCATCCCTGGCTACGCCCGCGCGCCAGACGGCAGCGACCGCTACGACGCGACAGCGTATATGTTCAAGGATTTGCAGGCCTAAGGCCAGGCGCGCCGCCAGCGAGGGCTGGCCGGCGCGCCTGCAAGGTTCAAGGCTATTTCGGCAGTTCAGCCGGCAGCCCGAGGGCCGCCCGCAGCTCGACCCGCGCGGCCGCGAGATCGGCCCGGAAATTCGCCTGCTGCATCAGCACGGCGGTCATCGCCGTGCCGCTGCGCCATCCGGCCAGGATATCGGTGGGGTAGTGCATGCCGCCGATCACCCGGCTCTCGGCATAATCCTCGGCGCGTGCCCAGATCTCGCGACGCTTTTCCGGCACCATCATCGACAGCACGGCCGCGTTCATGGTCACGCGCGTGGTGTGGCCCGAGGGATACGACCCGCTTTTGGTCTGCTTGGCGATCGGCTTCACCGCCGGGTTGGCCAGCCACGGCCGCACCCGGCCGAAGGCCGGCTTCGCCGGGTCCAACGTCTCGTCCTCGCTCTCGCCGATCCGCTCGAACATCAGGCTGGTCTTCGGCAATGCCGCCGCGTTGAACTTCTCGCCCAGCACAGCGGTAAACATCACGTAGACCGTCTCGTCCGAATCCGCGAAAGCCTGTGCCTTGCGGGCGTCAGAGGCATGCGCCTGGGCATCCAGCACCGCCTGCATGTCCGCCAGATCAAGGGGAGAGCCCTTCACCGGCGGGGGTGCCATCAGAGGTGCAATCTCCATCATTTTGTCGGTGATGTAGGGCTCGGCCGCAAAGGCGGGCGCGATAACGAACGTAAGCAGGCAGCTTGCAAGCAGAAGGCGCTGGCGTGTGTTCACGTGGGACTCTCCAGAACATGACATCGCCGCCATAGACAGAGCCTGCGACGGCAAAAAAAGAGAAATTTCGGTGACGGTGCCGCTACGTCAGATCCAGCGCGTAGCGACCGAAGCCCGTGGCCGTCGCGCCGATCCGCCGCACCCCGGCCGGCGGCGTGGCCTCCGGCGCGCCGTCGAACAGCACCGTGACCGCCGTGCCCACCGGCGCGAACCGCCAGCGCGAGCGCGGCGACACATCCACCGCGCCGACCTGCTCGACAAACCGGATCAGCGCGTCGCGGTTCAGATCCGGCGCGCGCAGCACCACGTTGCTGCCATCGAGCCCCGGGAAGCTGCCGCCGCCGTCGGAACGGTAATTGTTGGTGATGACGACGAATTCCTGCGCCGGGTCGATCGCCTTGCCCTGGTAGCGCAGGTCGCGCACCCGATGCGCCGCCGGATTGGCCGGACTCGCGGTGGTGCCGTAGCGCGCGGGCTGGGTGATGTCGTACTCCCATTCCAGATCCGCGATCAGGTCGAAATTATACGACGGCACCCGCCGGTCGATCAGCTCCTGCGGCGTCTGCACCGTGGGATCGATCCGGTTGAACACATTGGCCGACCGTTCCAGCCATTCCTGCACCCAAGCCCCGGTGATCCGCACGGCGGCGATGGTGTTGGCGAACAGGTAGATCTCGGCCAGATCGCGGATCGCCAGCGGCCCCGCCGGCAGATCGACAAACGCATCCGGCGTGAACCCCGCCTTGAACGGCGCTGCCGCTGACAACAGCGGCAGCGCGGCATACGGCGTGTCAGCCAGCAGGTCGCGGCTGTACCAGATCTGCGCCGCGTTGATCAGGTCCATCACCGAGGTATCGCCCACCAGCGCAAACCGCGTCGACAACGGGCGCGCGGAGCGCCCCACCGGCTGGCTGACCCAGGCCCGGGTCAGCTCGTGTTCGGCACGGATCTCCTCGGTGATCGCGCGGGTCGGCTCCACCAGCGGCACGACCTTGCCGGCCTCGCGCCGGTAGATCGGCCGCGTTACCGCGGTCTGCGCCACCGGCCGCCAGCGCGTGCCGTCATGCGTCAGTTCCAGGTCGATCACCCCCAGATGACTGCCCCAGAACCCCGGCATCACCGCCGGCACCCCGGCCAGGGTGCCCTCGGTGGCATCGATTCCCTGTCCGCTGCGATAATCCGGGCCCGGGAACACCCGGTGCGAATGCCCGGTGAAGATCGCATCGAACCCGGCCACGCCAGCCAGGTGCAGCGAGGCATTCTCGAACCCGTTGGTCCGTGGCGCCGCCGAGATCCCGGAATGGCTTAACCCGACCAGGATATCACATTGCGCCCGCAGCGCCGGCACCAGCCGGGCCGCGGTGTCGGTGATATCCTCGGCCCGTACCTTGCCTTCCAGATGCGAGCGGTCCCACACCATGATCTGCGGGGTGACGAATCCGATCACCCCGATCCGTACCTCATGCAGCGACCCGTCATCGGCGCGCAGCCGGCGCGTCAGCACGAGATGCGGCGGCAGGAACGCATCGCCGTTCGCCCACGTCACATTGGCGCAGACAAACGGGAACCGTGCGCCTTCCAGCGCGCGGCCGAGGAAGTCCAGCCCGTAGTTGAATTCGTGATTGCCCAGCGTCGCCGCGTCGTAGTCGAGCAGGTTCATCGCCCGGAAAATCGGATGCGCCTTGCCCGCCGGCAGCTTGCCCGGCACCGCCATGAGGTCGCCCAGCGGATTGCCCTGGATGATATCGCCGTTATCGAACAGCAGCGCGTTTGCCGCCTCCGCCCGCGCCGCCTGCAGCACGCTGGCCACCCGGCACAGCCCGACGGTCAGGTCCGGCCGGTCGCGGTAATAATCGTGATCGGCGACGAACATGTGCAGATCGGATGTTTCCAGCAGCCGCAGCCCGATCCGTGGCCCCGCCGCCTGCGCCGCCCCCGCGGCCAGCGCCGCCGCCCCGGTGAACAGCCCCCGACGGGAAATCCGCATGGTCAGCCTCCTCAAACCGTCGTGCGCAACAGGAAGCCCTTGAATCCCTCGGTGATGTGCTCGGCCTGCCGGTGCAGCAGATTATGCCCCAGCAGCCCGGCCAGCGCCGTGCCGATGCCCACCGCGGTGGCGATCAGCGCCGCAGCAATACCGCGGCTCACCGCCGACGGATCGGAGATCCCGCCCGACGACAGCGCGTTGAACGTATCCATGATGCCTAGGATCGTGCCCAGCAGCCCCAGCAGCGGCGCCGCCGTCACGATGGTATCCAGCAGCCACAGCCGCGCCTGCACATTGGCATCCACCTGCAGGAACAGTGGCGCCGACAGATCCTCCACCCGCGCCCGCGTGGCCTCGGGCGCCTTCTGCGCGTCGATATACTCTGCCAGCGACCGGCTGAGCACATCGCCGCCCCGGATCTCCGGGACGGCGCTGGCACGGATCGCGGCCGCAATACGCCGCGCCCGCAACCCCAGGATCGTGTAGGCCACCAGCCGCTCGATCACGACGAACGCCAGAACGGCGAGCGCCCCGTAGAGCACCTGCAGGCACACCGCATGGAGATAGGCGTGATCGAGCTGCATGATCAGAACCCCGCGCGCAGGGTCAGGATCGCGGCAAAGCCTTCGCCCATGTAGTAGCTCGGCGTGCCGCTGGCGTTGATCGTGCCGCCATTGGTGCCCTTCACCGACTTCGCGTTGGTCTGCACCCCGCTTACGCCGGTCAATTGCCGCACGTTGAACAGGTTGGAGATGTTGAGCTTGATCTCCGGCGCCTTGGCATAGCTGAAATCGCTGAACCGGTAGCCGATCGAGGCATCGGTGTGGTAATGCGCGGAGATCGCCTCATCGTTGGTGAACGTCGAATACTGCTTGCTGACGTATTTGTACGACATGTTGCCGAAGATGTGGCCGTCGTCGTAGTCGATGCCCAGCGCCGAGGCGAATTGCGGCGCGCGCGGCAACTGCTTGCCCGCGGTGGGCAGATAGTCGACGCCGCCGCCGGTATTCGTCGTCGCCAGATTGTCGTTCAACCGGGTACGCAGCAGCTCAGCCGAGAAATACGGCCGCCAGCCCGCACCGATCGGCCGGGTGCCGATTTCGAAATCCGCACCCATCGAGGTCACGCTGCCGGCATTGAGGTTGTAGCTGACAATGCCGGTGCCCCCGGTGGGGTCGATCACGTTCGTCGTCACCTGACGATTGGAGTACTGGGTGCCGAACACCGACAGCGAGGTGGCGAATTCCTTGCCCTGGTAGCGATGGCCGAGTTCCAGGGTGATCGCCTGCTCCGGCTTCAGCCCGCCGGTGCCGACCGTGGTGCGCACGCCGCTCGAGGTGCTGAACGCATCGGCCAGCGCGTAGTTCGGCGAGGTGCGGAAGCTGGTGCCCAGGCTGGTGAAGATCGAGTGCGTGTCGGTCAGCTTGTAGCGCACGCCGGCGCTCGGCAGCATCTGGTTGTTGTCGCTGTTCACATAGCGCTGCGCGCCGGGCAGCAGGTTCTCCAGGTGCCGCGTCACATAGATCTCGCGCACGCCCAGATCGACATCCAACTGATCGTTCGGCTACCAGGTGTCGCCCACGAACAGCATGTTGGTGTAGGTCTTGGTGGTCCAGTTCCGCCGTTCCAGCTTCTGCCCGGTATAGATGCCGGTCGGAATGATGAACGCGGAGCTGTCGACGAACGGGTTCGATACGCTGCCATCGGCGTTCAGCGCCGCGTACGGTGCGGTCTGCCGGTGCAGCGCCGCCTCGTACCAGTAGCCGGCCACCACCTTGTGCTCGCCGTAGGTCCAGGTGACCTTGGAGATGCCGCCCGGACGCCAGGTCTCGGTGACGGACGGATTGTAGTACAGCGCCTTGTTGGTCGACACGATGGTGCCGTTGCCGTTCCAGTCGATCCCGGTCAGGCGCGTATTGCCGTAGAACACGCCGGAGCCGGATGAAGCGCCCAGCG